>DASTJZ010000118.1:0-29790 GCA_035716185.1 Candidatus Dormiibacterota bacterium | reverse complement strand
ATTTCGGCACCTCGGGCGACATCGACTACCTCTATTACCTGATCGACCAGGCGGGGTTCGCCAAGGAAACGCTCTGGACGGAGCAGCTGACGAAGGAAGACCTGACCGTGACCTACTACGTTTTCCGGCTGACCGCGTAGCGGAATGAAGGTTCAGGATTTGAACCCGTCCGAGGAGACATGGCTTCGGCAGATGCAGGAAGCCGGCCGCATCATGCATCAGCTCTACGTTGGCGACCTCGATACTCTTCCCGACATCAACGACCTGGATGCCGTCTGGATCAAGTGGCAGGCCGACCGAAACAACCCGGATCGACCTGACGCGAACACGGTTGTGAACGCCCTCGGCCTCTGCTATGGGCAGCAACTCGTCGATCGGCTTGGATTCCGCTGGGCGGTGATAACCGACGACTATGGGACGGAGATGGGCGTGATCGCGCAGCCTGGCGACATCACCGTGTTCCCGGCGAACATGACGGCCAAGCGGCTTGAAAAGGGCGCTCACCCGTTTTTTGCGGACCTGTTCTCGCAGATGGAGGCAACGGTGCGCTCGCTCCGCCGGCAGCACTAACCGGCAGCTTCGCGCGAAGCTTGACTAATCGACCGCGGCAGTGGCCGCGGCGCCGCGTGGCTCGAGGATGACGAGCTTCGCCTCTTCCACGGTCGGGCTGATCGTCAGCTGTAGTTTGGGTTGAGGCGTGAGGTCGGTAGCGCCCATCTCCTTGGCAAACTTCTCGACGCCGTCGAGGTTCTGGGCCAGGAGCGTCAGCCCCGGTAGCTTGTAGGAAATCGGCACGACATACTTGGGTTCGATCTGGTTGACGATCTCCGTTGCCTGGGCGGAGTTGATATGGCTGCCGCCGCCGATTGGGACGAACAGGACGTCGATCTTGCTACCGATGGAGTCCAGCTGTTCCTCGGTCAACCCGTGACCGAGATGGCCGAGATGGCAGCAGCGCAGGTCATCGATCTCCACCGTGTAGACGAAATTCTTGCCGCGCTCGGCGCCTTTCTTCGTGTCGTGGTAGGTCTGGGTCCCCTGCATCGCCACGCCCTTGATCTCGAACTCGCCGGCTCCGGTGACGATATGCGGGTCGCCCGAAATGCCCTGCATGCTGAAGTGGGTCGGATCCTCGTGGGTAAAGATCACGATCGGGACGTTCAAGCGGACCGGCGACAGCCCGAGCTTTGGTTCGTAGGGATCGATCATGACCGTTGCCTCCCGGCCGCGGAGCCGGACGGCATTCAAGCCAAAGTAGGTGACTTCCATCGCGGCCCAGTTTACATTCGGCTGGGCGCGGAAACGCCCATCAGCCCGAGGGCGTTGGCGATCGTCGTGCGCGCCGCCCGCGACAATAACAGCCGCGCCGCCGTGAGCGGCGCGTCCTCCGTGACGACCCGACAGTTCTTGTAGAAGCGGTGGATCGCCGCAGCGAGCTCGTCGGTGTAGAACGCCAGCCGATGTGGTTCGAGGGCCTCCGCGGCTTCGCGGACGACGTCGGGCCAGCGCAGCATGACGCGCATCAACTCGAGCTCCCACTCCGAGTCCAGATGCTCAAGGGCCGGCGGAGCGCTACCCGCCTGCGCGCCAAAGCTCAGGACATTCGCCAGCCGCGCGTGGGCGTACTGCGCGTAGTACACGGGATTCTCGTTGGATTGGCGCCGCGCCAGGTCGACGTCGAACTCCATCTGGGCGTCGGCCGAGCGCAAGAGGAAGAAATAGCGCAGGGCGTCCGGGCCGACCTCGTCGAGCATCTCTGCCAGCGAGATGCCAACGCCCGCGCGGCGCGACATTCGGATGGATTCCTCGCCGCGCTTCACGGAAACGAGCTGAACAACCAGCACACTGAGCCGTTGGGGATCGATCGCGAGGACGGCGAGCGCCTCCTTGACCCGCCCGATCTGCCCCTGGTGGTCCGCGCCCCACACATCGACGACTCGCTCGAACCCGCGCTTTTCGAACTTGTTGCGGTGATAGAGGATGTCGGACCAGAAGTATGTCGGGTAACCGTCCCGGCGTATCAGGACCTCGTCCTTCCCCGTGTCGCTCTTGAACCAGATCGCGCCATCGCGCTCGACGATCCGCCCAAGCTGCGTCAGCCGGGCCATCGTCTCGTCCGCATCCGTGGGATAAAGCTTGCTCTCGTAAAACCACGCGTCGTGTCGGATGCCTAAACGTTCGAGATCGGCCGCGATGAGTTCGAGCGCCCGCTTGAGCCAGAGCTCCGAGAGGGCATCGGTGTTCGGTGAAAGCCCGGATTTCTTCGCCTCGTCGGCGAGGCTGCCAACAAAGTCGCCCGAATACCCACCCTCAGGAACCGGCTGGCCCAGCATCCGGGCGCGAACGGACTCGCCGAAGAGGCGAATCTGTCTGCCCTGGTCATTGACGTAATACTCGCGCTGGGTCGCGAACGAGGTCGCATCGAGCAGCCGCGCGACGACATCACCGACGACGGCCCCGCGCGCGTGGCTGAACAGCAAGGGACCTGTCGGGTTGGAGCTGACAAATTCCACCTGCACCGACCGGCCGCGGCCAAGATCGCTCTTCCCCCACTGCTCGGCGGCGTCGACGATGGGCCGCAGCTGCGATTGGAGCCAGGCCGGCTCGACCGTGATGTTGATGAAACCCGGCGCCGCCACCGCGATCCGGCCGAATGACGGCGGCAGCGTCAGGGCCGACGCGAGCTCATTGGCGATCGCGATCGGTGGCCGGCGCAGGGTGCGGGCGAGCTTCAACGGCAGCGTGACCGAGTAGTCCCCGTGTGCTGGATTCTGTGTGCCCTCGACCAGGATCGGCGGAAGCTCGCCATCAGCCGGCCATTCGGACAGCGACGGCAGCGCCCGTCGGACGGCCTGGTCGATCACCGACGATGGAGATCCGGGCGGCGCCGCGATCAGGGGTGCGTTCCGAGCGTGACCTGGAGCGTTTGCGACTTGCCGTTCCGGTCGACAGTGACAGAGACCTTGGTGCCGGGCGCGTATTGCCGCAGCACGGCCCCGAGCGGATGGTCATCGTCGATGGCCTGGTCGTTGACCTTCGTGATCACGTCGTGCACCTTGATCCCGGCGTGATCCGCCGGCGACCCAGAGGGGACATTGGTCACGAGCGCGCCCACCACCAGGCTCACCGCTGCGGCGGCCGTCTCGTCGAGCTGCTGGTATGTGACGCCCAGGTAGGGAGAGTTCACATGGCCGGTGGTGACCAGCTGGTCGGCAACGTCGCGGGCGGTGTTGCCGTCCAGGGCAAAGCCCAGACCTGGTCCGGCCTGCGCCTGCTCGAGGGCAAAGTTCACGCCGATCACCTGCCCGGCCGAGTTGAGCAGCGGCCCGCCACTGTTCCCGGGATTGATCGTCGCATCGGTCTGGATGGCATTCAGGATTTGCTCAGCGGCACCGGACGTCGGATCCGGAACCGTGATCGAGCGGTGCAGGGCGCTGATCACGCCTTTTGTCACGCTGTTCTGTTGCCCGAGCGGACTGCCGATGGCGATTGCGAGCTGGCCGACCTTGAGCGCGTTGGAGTCGCCCCAGCTGAGCGCCGGCAGGTTTTGAGCATCGATCTTCAGCACCGCGACATCATCGACCGGGCTCGTGCCCACGACGCGGGCATCGTAGGTCTTGCTCTGATCGCGCAGAATCACCTGCAGCAGACGCGCGTTCTCCACTACGTGGTTGTTGGTGACGATGTATCCGTCGGATCGAACGATGAATCCCGACCCGATCCCGTGGCCTTCGGCCTGCGCGAATGCGTCCGGCGATATCACGGTGGTCTTGATCTCGACGACGGACTTGCCGTCCTGCGCTGCGACGTTGATCACCGCAGATTCCTCGGTGAGGGTATTGGTGATCGGCGCGAGCGGGGCGACAACCGTGTTGCCAGACGGCGTCACCTTCAAAAGATGCGGCGCCAGCAGAATGGTCATCGCGGATCCAACCAACGCACCCACCAGAGCGCTCAAGGCGATGATGCCGATGATTCCCCTCCACCGGCGGCGTGGGGAAGGCAGCGGCTCCGGCGAGGGCATGGGCGTTACCGGCTCAACCGGCGGAGGCAACGGCGATACCGGTTCGGGCGAAGGTGGGAAGTAATGCGGTTCGCTCGCCATCGAACTCAGCTTGATTTTACGCCCGGGTCTTCAGCGACCGGGCAGCGGAAGCCACGTAAGGACCAATTGCTCCGTCCGGCGGAACCCTGCGTCCTCGTAGAGGCGGACGGCCTGCGGATTGTTCTCACGAGTCCACACGGCAGCGAAGGTCACGTTTCGGGTTCGAAACAGTTCGACCGCCTGTCGCAACAGCCGGCCGCCAATCCCCTGCGATCGATACGCAGCATCGACATAGACTTCCGCAACCTCGGCCTCGAGCCCAGTTCCGGGATTAAACAGCACGCACCAGCAGAGGCCGACGACCCTGCCCGATAGGCGGGCCGCCAGGATGACATTTTCGCCATTGAAACGGGGCCGCGGTGTCTTCGCGATCTCGTGCTCGATCTCCTCAGGCGATAACTGCGGATGGTCATAGTGACGCTGTTCGTCCAGCATCAGCTCACGAAGTAGCGGTCGGACCAGGTGCAGGTCCGCCGGGTCGAGCTCGGCGATCTCGACCTCAGCCGTGCGCGGTCTCTCTACGATTTGCCGCCGGAGGGGACGCCATCGAGCACGCTGCGCAACGCCTGCGCTGCGCCCAGCAGCCCTGCCGTCTCGACCGGGACCACGAGCTTGGCGTTCTCGCTCGTCGCGAACTTCGACAGCGTGTCCAGCTGCAGGATCGAGACCAGCGTCGGATCGGGCTTGGCGTCGAGGATCGCCTTGTAGACCGTTGTCACTGCCTGCGCGCGGCCCTCGGCTTCCAGGATGGCCGCTTGCTTGTTGCCCTGGGCGCGGAGGATGGCGGCCTGCTGGTCACCCTCGGCCGTCTTGATCTGGGCTTGCTTCTGGCCGTCGGCGATGTTTACCGCCGACTGCTGCTGCCCTTCGGATTTCAGGATGAGGGCGCGCTTCTCCTGATCGGCTTGCTTCTGCAGCGCCAGGGCGTTCAGGATCGTCTGCGGTGGGGTGATATCGACGATCTCGATCCGGTTGATGCGGATGCCCCACTTGTCGGTGACGGATTCCATCTGTGCCTGGAGCTGGGCGTTGATCCGCTCGCGCTGGCTGAGCGCCTCATCCAGGCTCATCCCGCCGAAGATCGCTCGAAGGGTGGTGCGGGAGAGCTGGTCGATGGCCACGAAGTAGTTGCTGACGCTAAACAGTGCCAGCTTCGGATCGACCACCTGGCTGAAAATCGTGGCGTTGACGCTGACCGTGACGTTGTCGCGGGTGATGACCTCTTGCTTGTCGCCGGTGCGCGGCGTCTCCCGAATGTCGACCAGCAGCATGGAATCGACGAGCGGAACCAGGAAGGTGATCCCTGGTTGACGCACGGAATGAAACTCCCCGACGCGTTTGACGATGCCTACATAGCCCTGCTGAATGATGTTGACGGTGCGGGCGATGATGACGACGGCCAGGAGGATGAGGACGCCGGCGACGATGAGCGTTGCGGACATGGATGACACCTCTTCTACCTCATGCGCTCGGATTGGGGGTGGACGATGCGGCCCGGACGATCAGCGTGGTGCTGCGCAGGGCGGTCACGATCACAGGCGTGGTGGCGGGCAGGGCGCTGCCGTCCTCGGTGAGCGCGGGCCAGAGCTCACCGGCAATCTTGACGTGACCCGGTTTGTCTTCGCCGCCAATCGGCTCGGCCAGGACGGCGCGCTGACCGACCATACTGTCGGCGCCCGACCGCAGCGCACCCCGACCCAGGTGTAGCCGCTCGACCAGATATGGTCGGGCGACGAAGATCCCCGCGACGCCGAGGACACCAAGCACGATGGCCTGCACCAGGATGTTGAAACCGAGCAGCGCCGCGATGGCCGCGCCCAGCGCCCCAATGGCGATGAAGAGCGCGAAGAGGGCGACGGTCATGACTTCGGCGATCGCAAAGACAATGGCGACGAACAGCCAGAACCAGAACGCCGGCATTGCGGCACGATTGTACGGCTAACCTTTCTGCCGTGCGCACAATTTCACCGACTGTGGCACGGCGGCTGGCCGTTAGCCGTCAGGGTCTGGCGGGTCCGCGGCCGAACGCCGGCCAGGACGGAATCCTCGCGATGGTCCGGCAGCTTGGCTGCGTGCAGCTGGACCCCATCAGCGTGGTGGCGCCGAGCCACCGGCTTGTCCTGTGGAGCCGGCTCGGCAACTACGACCGGACGGCACTCGAGACGCTGCAGTGGGAAACGCGCCGGCTCTTCGAGTACTGGGCACACGCGGCGTCGATCGTGCTCACCGAGGACTATCCGATTCACCGCCGTTTCATGCGGGCCTGGTCACGCGGCGAGACCCCGTGGTCGCGTCGCTTCCATCCGTGGGTCGAGGCCAACGCGTCGCTGAAACGGCATGTCCTCAGCGAGCTCCGCCATCGTGGGCCCCTCCCCGGCGCCGCGTTCGAGGACCGCTCGGTGCGCGCCTGGCAGTCGAGCGGTTGGACCGCGGGCCGCAACGTCGACCGGATGCTTGCCTATTTATGGATGAGTGGTGCGATCGTCGTGGCCCGGCGCGAGGCCGGCCGGCGCTGGTGGGACCTCGCGGCCCGCTGGCTGCCGGCCTGGACGCCCAAGGCCAGGCTCTCGGAAAAAGAGACGGTCCGCCAGGCAGCGCAGCGCTCGCTCCGCGCCCTCGGTATCGCCCGATCGATCCACATTCAGCAACACTTCATCTCCGGGAGATACCCGGGACTCGCAGACGTTCTGGAGGAGCTTCACCGTTCGGGCGAGATTCTGCTGGTGCAGGTCAGAGCTGGCGAGGAGACGTGGCCGGGCAGCTGGTATGTCCATGCAAAGGACGTTCCATTGCTCGAGGACCTGGAAGCCAGAGATTGGCAACCGCGGACCACACTCCTCTCCCCCTTCGACAACCTGATCCGTGACCGGGTACGCACCCGGACGATGTTCGGATTCGATTACGGCATCGAGATCTATGTCCCGGCCGCGCGGCGCAAGTACGGCTATTACGTCCTGCCGATTCTCCACGGCGACCGGCTGATCGGCCGCATCGACGCCGCTCTCGACCGCAAACGGCAGAACCTCGATCTCCGCGCGGTGTACGCCGAGGACTCCAGGGCCAGCCCCGCCGATGGTGCCGCCGCGACGTCTGCGATTGCCGAGCTCGGCCGGTTTCTTGAAGCAAAAACCATCACGGCGACGCGCACGATCCCGCCAGCCTGGAAGCGCACGTTCGGCAGCGCGTTCTAGCTAGGCGGCCTCGGCCTGAAACCGGCCGCGGGCGTGGCGCTCGACGGCAACCGGTTTGATGCCGGCGCCCTGGATGACTTCGAGCAGACTGGACAAACCGACCTGGCTGCGTCCGGCCGGAAAATCGATGCCGATCACCGACATCGGCCCGTCGCAATCGGGGCACATGGTGGCGCTGATCGCGGCCGTCGGATCCCAGGCCGACTGGCTGCAGGCGCCACAGCCTCGGCAAATCAGATCGAAGACCATGCCCTGCCGAGCGGACATGGGCGTGCGCTCCCCATCTCGCTCCACGGTAGGTACAACGGTGCCAAGCCAGGCCGCCTTTCCAACGGGAATGCGGCGGTTCCGTGACGACGTACGAGTTCAGGTCAGCGGCACGGCGGTGACCTGGACGAAGGTTGCGTTGCGTCGAAAATCAGCAAGCGTCGTGGCGTTCAAGTACGACATGCTGCTGCGCAAGCCGGCCTGGTAACGCTGCAATACTTCTTCGACACGGCCCTTGTACGGCACGAGCGTCTCAGCCCCTTCGACATATTGCGGTCGTGATGCGCTGGCTTCTTGCTGAACCGAGAATGAGGCGGCACCGCGCATGATCTTGTACCGCTTCCCGTCGACGGCGACCACTCGGCCCAGGGCTTCACGCGTGCCGGCGAGCGCCGATCCCAGCATCACCACGTCGGCGCCCAGCGCCAGGAGCTTGCACAGGTCCGCCGGCATCCGCACACCGCCGTCGCCGATGATCAGCGCCCGCGTGCGCACCGACGCCGCCTCGGCCACGGCATAGGGCGTGGGCACATAAACGCCGGTCTCGTTGCGCGTCTCGCAGACGGAGCCACCAGCGATGCCCACCCGAATAGCGTCAGCGCCCTCGGCCTCCAGCCATCGAAACCCCTCGGCCGTCGCGACGTTCCCCGCGATCAGGAAGACGTCGGCTTTCTGCGTCTTGATCCACGAAATCGCTCCAGCGACCTGTCGATGCGCGCCGTTCGCGGTGTCGAGGCAGATGATGCGGCAGCCGGCATCGTAGAGCGCGTCGAATCGCAGCTGGTAGTCGCCGCTCACCCCCACCGCGGCGCCGATTGGCGGAACGGAAGCCGTCATGCTGTCGGCCGCCTGGCCGAACGCGCCGGCCTGCTCCTCGATGGAGTCGAATCGATGGAGGATGCCGAGCGCACCATGCCGGGCCAGGGCTCGGGCCATTTCCACACCAACGACGTCGGGCATTGGTGAGCCGAGGATCGGCAGTTGCAGTTCGATCGGACCGAGGGATGTCTTCGGACAGACGTCGCCCCGATGGGCGACCTCGGAAATCACGCGCGGTGCCAGGCTGATGTGGTCGTAATCGAACGCGGCCGGCCAGTCCCTCATGGAGTCATTCTGGCAATCCTCGTTCTCCATTGACATGTAAGCATGCAGGAACCGGTTGACATGGGACCGGTCACGACCGCGGTCTTCGATGACACGTGTGGAAATTTGATTCAGATCGCGCAGCGAAAGCAGGCCGCCGCTAGTTGATCTTGTCGCCGTGCCGGTGCAAGGTCAACACCGGCGCGGGCTCGATCCGCCGCTGGCGCTCCTTCCAGGCGAACGCCTGGACCAGGTATTTGCGGCACTCTTCGCAGTCCGCCTCATCGAGGCGAGCCTGCCGCGATTTGGTGTCGTCGTCACCGAGCTCATCGCCAAGCGTGTCCTTCAACCACTCAACGGCATCCTCGCGCACACGCGGAAACGGCGCATTGAGAAATTCATCGACCGTCTCCGTGATCACCTTGAAGAACTCGTATTCGTCGAGGTCGACGGTGATCGTCTCCCGCTCGGCATGCTTGGTCACGGCCTACCCTCCTGTGACGTCCCTGAGCGTCCCAGCTTATCGGATTCGATCGCCAATCTAACGACTCTCTAATTGGCGTGGCCTAGCGTGGTCCGCGGGCGAGAGCCGTTGTACTCGTATGGCCACGCGAGCTTGGCGCCGCTGGTTGGGCATGTTGGGGTATGCGATCATCGGATTAGCCTGCGCCGGCTTCCTGCTCTTCGTCGCAGTGGGCCTCTGGGCCCAGGTCGAGGCTAACCGTTTCGGGCATCAGCTCGCGGCGGGTCTTGCTTCGGTCTACTTTGAGGGTTGCATTCCCACCGAAGAGGTCCAGCGAGCGAATCCCGATGGGCCTCCAACCGTCAGCAAACTCAGAACCCGTCCTGAAGCCAGACTCGATTATCCCGGATCAAAGCTGCTCAAAGAGCGCGACGTCGACATCACGACCTGCGTCGACATCGGTGGAGGCGGCGGCGCCGAGCATCCGGCCTACGTCGTTGTCTATCGGTCAACGCCTGACCCGTTCGCGGCGGTGGCCGATATGTACGCGGCCAAACTGAAGGCCGAGGGCTGGCGCATGAGTGAGCAGAAAGTTGAGAGCACCACGCTCTGGCGCGGACGGGAGTTTTTCGCCGTCTATCAGCCGAATGCCAAGGAGCGGCAGGCAATGGGATTGCCGCGAACGAACTACGAGCTATTTGCAACCTTCTACGGCATCAAGCTGACAGATCGCTCCTACGCGATGGATTGATCCGTCAACTCCGGCGATCGGATTCAAAGAGAGCCGCCTCGGGGATTCGAACCCCGGACCGATGGTTTACGAAACCATTGCTCTACCGCTGAGCTAAGGCGGCTCGCCAGCGCTCGGCTATTGTACCGGCGCGCTAGGAGGCGGGGACCGTGACGGCCGCCTGTGGTCGGCCCGCCTTGCGCAGGACGAGATTGCCGTCCTCCGCGTCGACCATGACGGTGTCGCCCTCGCGGAACTTGCCGTCGAGGATGGCCAGCGCCAGCGGGTCCTGGATGCGCCGCTGCAGCACTCGCTTCAGTGGACGCGCCCCATAAGTCGGGTCGTAGCCCTCGTTGGCAATCGCCTCGAGCGCCGTCGGCGTGAGCGTCAGGGTGATCCGGCGCTCGGCAAGCCGCTTGCGCAGGCGCTCCAGCTGGATATCCACGATGTCCTTGATCTGCTCCCGGGTGAGCGGCTTGAAGACGATGATCTCGTCGACCCGGTTGAGGAACTCCGGCCGGAAGGTCTCCCGAACCGCCTCCAGCACAAGCCGTTGCTTCTCGCGTTCCGGGAGGCTCTGATCCTGGAGGATCGCGCTGCCGATGTTCGAGGTCATGATGATCACCGTGTTCCGGAAGTCGACCGTCCGTCCCTGGCCATCGGTCAGGCGGCCGTCCTCGAGGATCTGCAGCAGGATGTTGAAGACGTCCGGATGCGCCTTTTCGATCTCATCGAAAAGGATGACGCTGTAGGGTCGCCGCCGAACCGCCTCGGTGAGCTGACCACCCTCTTCGTAGCCGACATAGCCCGGCGGAGCGCCGACCAGCCGCGCCACCGTGTGCTTCTCCATGTACTCGGACATGTCGATGCGCACCATCGCCTGCTCGTCATCGAACAGGAAGTTGGCGAGAGAGCGAGCCAGCTCGGTCTTGCCCACGCCGGTCGGACCCAGGAAGATGAACGAACCGATCGGGCGATTGGGGTCGCTGAGACCCGCCCGTCCTCGACGAACCGCGTTGGCGACCGCCGTCACCGCTTCGTCCTGTCCAACGACGCGCTCGTGCAGGCGCTCCTCCATCTTCAGGAGTTTCTGCACCTCGCCCTCGAGCATCTTCTGCACCGGAATCCCCGTCCAGCGGGACACGATCCTCGCGATGTCCTCTTCGTCGACCTCCTCTTTCAGAAGGCGGTGATCTTTCTGAAGGTTCACCAGCTCGGTGTTCTTCGCATCGAGGTCTTTCTGCAGCTTGGGAATCTCCCCGTACTTGAGCCGCGCGGCGGCTTCGAAGTCGGCCATCCGCTCGGCGCGTTCGGCCTCGAGCCGCACCTGCTCTTGCCGCGCCTTGAGCTCTCGAATCTGCTGGATCAGGGCCTTTTCCTGCTGCCACTGGGCTCGCATCACCTTGCTCTCCTCCTGGAGGTTGGCGAGCTCACGCTCGATCGCCGCCAGCCGGTCGCGAGAGGCCCGGTCCTGCTCCTTCTTGAGCGCCTGGCGCTCGATTTCCAGTTGCCGGATCTGGCGCTCGATCTCATCGAGCTCCTGTGGCAGGCTGTCGATCTCCATGCGAAGACTGGAGGCGGCCTCGTCGATCAGGTCGATCGCCTTATCCGGCAGGAAGCGGTCGGTGATGTATCGCTGCGACAGCATCGCCGCGGCGACGATCGCGGCATCCGTGATGCGCACACCGTGGTGGACTTCGTAGCGTTCCTTCAGTCCGCGAAGGATCGAGACGGTGTCCTCGACCGTCGGCTCGCCCACGAAGACCGGCTGGAAGCGGCGCTCCAGTGCGGCGTCTTTTTCGATGTATTTGCGGTATTCGTTGAGCGTGGTGGCGCCAACGGCACGAAGCTGACCACGCGCCAGGGCCGGCTTCAGAAGGTTGGACGCGTCCATCGCGCCCTCCGCGGCACCGGCGCCAACCAGCGTGTGCAGCTCGTCGATGAAAAGAACGATCTGCCCGTTCGAGGACTCGATCTCCTTCAGCAGAGCCTTCAACCGATCCTCGAACTCGCCACGATATTTCGTTCCTGCAATCAAGGAACCCAGGTCGAGCGCAACGACCTTCTTGTCCTTCAGGGACTCGGGGACGTCACCCTGGGCGATTCGCTGCGCCAGGCCTTCGACGATGGCGGTCTTCCCGACGCCCGCCTCGCCAATCAGAACCGGGTTGTTCTTGGTGCGTCGGGACAGCACCTGGATGACCCGGCGGATTTCCTGCTCGCGTCCGATGACCGGGTCGAGCTTGCCCTCGCGGGCGAGCTTGGTGAGATCGCGGCTGTATTTTTCGAGCGCCTGGAACTTCGATTCGGGCGTGGCATCGGTCACCCGGCTCGAGCCGCGAACCTGGGTGAGAGCTTGCAAAATCTTGTCACGGGTGACACCGTTGCGCTGCAGCACGCGGGCCGCTTCGCTGCTTGGCTCGTCGACGATGGCGAGCAAAAGGTGCTCGGTCGAGAGGTATTCGTCCTTGAGCTTCTCCATCTCGGTTGAAGCCGCGTCGAGCAAGCGGCGGAGCCGCGAACCGAGGTAGGTTTCCGCGCCGTAAACCTTCGGCAGGCGATCGAGCTGAGCCTTGAGCTCGCTCTCAACTTTGGAGGGATCGACCCCGGCCTGGCGAAGGATCGGGGAAACGGTCCCATCGGCCTGCTGCAGCAGGGCCAGCAGTAAGTGCTCAGGCGTGATTTCCTGCTGCTGAGCTTCCTGCGCAAGCGTTTGAGCTTGCTGGATGGCCTCCTGGGTTTTCTCGGTTAGGCGGTCAGCACGAAACGGCATATTGTGGATGTACCCGACTCAGAATAGGCCTTAAACCGTGGGTTGGCCGGAAGCGGCGAGAGGCCGGCTCGCAGCTGCCGGCCCCCCGATTGTTTAAACCTCTTTGAAGTCGGCGTCGACGACGTCGCCGTCACCGGACTTGCCGGAGCCGGGACCTTCGGTGCCCGTGGCTCCGGCCTGGGCACCGGCACCAGCGCCCTGCGCCTGGCTGTAAACGGCCTCGCCGATCTTTTGCATGGCCGCCGCTAGTTCCTGGCTGGTCGAGCGCATCCGATCGACGTCGTTGTCCTTGAGCGCTTGCTTTACCGGCTCGATCTTGCTCTCGACGTCGGAACGGATCGAGGCATCGATCTTGTCGGCGTTGTCTTTGAGGACTTTCTCGGCCTGGTAGACCAGGCTGTCTGCCTGGTTACGGGCCTCGACCTCTTCTTTGTGCTTGCGATCTTCCTCGGCGTGCGCCTCGGCGTCCTTCACCATCCGCTGGACCTCGTCCTTGTTCAGCGTGGTCGAGGCGGTGATGGTCACCCGCTGCTCCTTGCCGGTGCCAAGATCCTTGGCCCGCACATTGAGGATGCCGTTGGCATCGATGTCGAAGGTGACCTCGATCTGCGGCACGCCGCGCGGCGCCGGTGGAATCCCATCGAGATGGAACTTGCCGAGCGTCTTGTTGGCGGACGCCAGCTCGCGCTCACCCTGGAGCACATGAACCTCGACCGAGGGCTGGCTGTCAGATGCCGTCGAGAAGATCTGGCTCTTCGACGTCGGGATCGTCGTGTTCCGCTCGATGAGCTTGGTGAACACGCCGCCCAGGGTTTCGATGCCCAGCGACAGGGGCGTCACGTCGAGGAGCAGGACGTCCTTGACCTCGCCCTTCAACACGCCTCCCTGGATGGCGGCGCCGACAGCGACGACCTCATCCGGGTTGACACCCTTGTGCGGCTCCTTGCCACCGGTGAGCCTCTTGACCAGTTCCTGGATGGCCGGCATCCGGGTCGCGCCACCAACGAGGATGACCTCGTCGAGCTGCGATGCCTCGAGACCGGCGTCCTTCAACGCGTCACGGAACGGCTGAACCGTCTTCTCGGTGAGATCGGCCGTCAGCTGCTCGAACTTCGCCCGCGTGATGTTCATGGTCAGGTGTTTCGGACCGGTTTGGTCCGCCGTGATGAACGGCAGGTTGACCTCGGTTTCGACCCGGCTGGAAAGCTCGATCTTCGCCTTCTCCGCCGCCTCGGTGAGCCGCTGCAAGGCCTGGCGATCGCCACGCAGGTCGATGCCGTTCTCTTTCTTGAACTCGTCGGCGATGTAGTCCACCAGCCGGCGGTCGTAGTCGTCACCGCCGAGGTGGGTGTCGCCGTTGGTCGCCTTGACCTCGAAGACGCCCTCGCCCACTTCCAGGACGGAGACGTCATAGGTGCCACCGCCCAGGTCGAAGACCAGGATCTTTTCGTTCTCTTTCTTCTCCAGTCCATAGGCGAGCGACGCCGCGGTCGGCTCGTTGATGATCCGAACCACGTTGAGACCCGCGATCTGGCCGGCGTTCTTGGTGGCCTGCCGCTGCGAGTCATTGAAGTACGCGGGAACGGTGATCACGGCGTCCGTGACCTTCTCACCGAGGTACGCCTCGGAGTCGGTCTTCAGCTTCTGCAGGATCATGGCCGAGATCTGCTCGGGGGTATAGCGCTGTCCCTGGATCTCGACCTCTACCCGACCGTCCTTTCCCGCGAGGACCTTGTAGGGCACCATCTTGCGCTCGCGCTCCACCTCGTCGGCCTTGCGGCCCATGAAGCGCTTGATCGAATAGACCGTGTTCTCCGGATTGACGGCCGCCTGGCGGCGGGCAAGCTGGCCAACCAGCCGCTCTCCGGACTTGGTAAAGGCGACCACGGATGGTGTGGTCCGCCCACCTTCGGCATTTGGAATGACGACTGGCTCGCCGCCTTCCATCACGGCGACACAAGAGTTCGTCGTGCCCAGGTCAATTCCTACCGTCTTAGCCATAGTTTGATTTCTCCTTCTCTGTCCGCGACCCGAGCGCGCCGGCGCCGGGAAAGCTGGCCCGTATATACCCGGCCGAATTGGGCACTAAACGGTAAAACGCCCGTAGAATACCCCTCGGGCGAGATATGCGGACGGTCATCGTTGGCTGCGGCCGAGTCGGCTCCAACCTGGCTCAGTGGCTCAGTCAAGAAGGAGACGAGGTGGCCGTCGTCGATTTCAGCGAAGCGGCCTTCAACCGGCTGGGGGAGGACTTCACCGGCGAGATGGTCTTTGGCTCCGCCGTGGACGAGGACATCCTCCGCCGAGCCGGCACCGAGCGCGCCGACTCGTTCGTGGCCGTGACCGACGCCGATACGACGAACATCATGGCGGCTCAGCTGGCCCAGCATGCCTTCGGCGTCAAGAACGTCATCTGCCGCATCTACGACCCGGCCCAAGCCGACCTCTATCGAGAGCTCGGCCTGCAGACCATCTGTCCGACGACCATGGGCGCCGAGAAGGTCAAGCGCTTCTTCGAAGACGAGTGACCACCGAACAGAAAGTTCCCAGCGGGGCAATCGGCGTCAGTCAACTCCGCTACGCCGACAGCAGCCGGCGGGCGCGATGACCCCTTACCGTTTCACGCAGGCGGTCGGGATCGCGGCCATCGCGATCGGGGTGCTCATCCTCCTGCGAGACCTCGTCCAGATCCATTCGCTGCCCTACGCCGTCGCCGGCGTGGGCATGCTCGCGTTCGGTGCCTGGCGGCTGCAGATTGCCGGGAGGCTGCCGCACTGAAGATCCTCCTCAGTCCCCTCGGCCTGGTGCTGGCGGTCGGCTTTTCGGCAGCCCTCGCCGGGACGCTGGGCTGGATGCTACGGGTGCCGCCCCCCGCGCCGCGCGGCGCGACGAGCACGGTGCGATCCGTCGAGTCGATTCGAAAGGTCCTCGTCCCGATCCTGGACCTGGGCGCCTCGGTTCGGGCGGTCGAACTGGCAGCCCGACTTAACCAGGGGCACAAGGCCGAGATGCTCATCGTCTATGTGCATGAGATCCCGCTGCAGGCGCCCCTCGTGATGCCCGAAAAAGACCCGAGGATTCAGCGCGCCCTCGACGCCGCCGCCTTCATCGCCACCCAGCATGCGATTGTGCCCCGCACCAGGATCAACGTTGCCCGCCAGGCGGGCCACCGGATCGTCGAGATCGCCCGCGACGAGGGCGTGGATCTGATCGTGCTTGGGATTCGGGAGCAGAGCCGGCCGAACGAGGGTCCACTTGGCCGAGTGGCAGAGTTTGTCATCCGCCACGCTCCGAGCGAGGTCGTCGTCGACCGGGTGCCGCGGCAGAAGGTCTCCCTCATCCCGGTGGAGATCGGCTGATCAGCGCATCGCGACGTTGAAGGCCACGATCGTCACCACCGCGTTGTTCAGACCGTGCAGCAGGATCGTGTTCGTCAACCATCCCGTTCGTACGTAGACCAACGCCAGGACGACGCCCATGAAGGCGAACGTCGGGAGCAATGCGAGGCTGACCGCCGGGCTGGCGTGGGCGGCGCCGAAGGCCAGCGCGCTTCCGATGACCGCCATCCATAAGGTGGTGCGACGCTCGAGCAGCCGGAAGAGCATCCCACGAAAGAAAATCTCCTCGCACACCGGGGCGGCGACGGCCGTGACCAGCAGGGCCAGCAGCAAGAGCCCGATGCCGTTGGGTCGCTGAACGAAGACCAACCGGCTATTGCCCGGGATGATCCTGCCGCCGTTGAAGGCGGCTGCCGATAGGAGCGAGACCATCACGATGCCCAGGTACCAGGGGACCAGCAACAGCAGGGCGAGGCCCAGGTCGCCAACGGTCGGCCAGCGCAGGCCAAGAAAGGCCAGCGGCGCGCGTAGCCGGCGGAGCCCAACGGCGATCCCGGCGCCAAACGAGAGGTACACCCCGAGCGTCCCGAGCAGGTTGATGCTTCCCAGGTTCGCTCGATAGAAGGCGTGGTTGGCGCGGGATAGTCCGACGAGCACCGCGACGATCAGGATGATGCCGAGGACCGTAAAGACCAGAGGCGGGAGCAGGTCAACCCAATGCAAGCGATCAGGAGAGGAGGTCGGCGCGGTAGCGAGCGGCGTCTCCATCCGGGGTCAATTATCTCGACCGCGCTCGAGCTGAGATCTGGCTAGCCGGCGAGGCGGTTACTGATCCGTTCGCCGTAGGGCAGACCGAGGGTGGCCCGGATCTCCAGGCTGAGCCGGCTGAGGACGACCTTCGACTTCTGGAAATACCGCTGCACGTTGGGAGCGGCATGCCACCACAGGTTCTCTTCCGCCACCGCGTTGCTGACGATCCAGATCGGGATCGCCGCGGCCACCTGATCCTCCGCCCAGCCTTCGATCCACTGGCGGCCTTCGCCGTCGGGAAGCTTGAGATCGATCAGGATCAGCGCTGGAACCCGGTTGCGCACGAACTCATCGGCGGCTTGCCCGGTTCGGACATGCTCGAGTGGAATCCCGTCACGGCGCAGTTGCACGAGATACAGCTCGGCGACGTCGGCGTCATCTTCGACTAAAAGAACCCTGCGCTCCCGCGCCACACGGCGAGACTAGGGGAGCAAGCTTGCGATCGGCCTTGCGTCAGGCGGCTGGGCGCATCCGCTTTCGCGCGGTTCGATAGGCGTCGTAGGCACAGAAACCCCACAAACCAATGCCGCCGAGATCGAGCGGGATGCCAAGGATCGCGCCGATCGCCGTGAGATCGAGTTCGGTGCCGATTACGATCGGACCGACGATCGCGGCGAAAAAGGCGAGCCCCTTGACCGGCGCACCGGCATACCAGTGACCGAGTCCCGGAATCAGCGAGAGTCGCGCCGCACGCCCCGGGCTGATCGGCTTATTGCGCGCGAAACGTTTCGTCCCGTCGACAATTTCGCCCCGGACGGGCTGGATACGGAGCTGCGCGCCGCAATGCTGGCAGAAGGCCGCGTCGGCGGCTACCGGTCGCTCGCAACGAGGGCAACGCTCCATTTCGCTAGCGTACATTTACCCACGGTGTCAGCACGCGAATCCTCCTCTATGCCTGTCAGCCTGCACATCCATGATGGCATCGCCGAGGTGGCGCTGGCGCGCCCGCCGCTCAACGTGCTGGACACCGACACCCTGCGCCAGCTGAACGCAGCGCTTGGTCAGCTCGAGCGACGCGACATCCGGGTCATCCTGATCTGCAGCCAACTGCCCAATGTCTTTTCGGCGGGCGTCGACATCGGAGATCATGCCGCCGAACGGTTGGATGGCATGCTGGCCGAGGTTCGCGAGAATGCGCGCTTGCTGCTCAAGCTCAGGGCGGTGACCATCGCCGCCATCCATGGATCGACGCTGGGCGGCGGCGCCGAGCTTGCCATGCTCTGCGACCTCGTCATCGCCGCCGATGACGCGGTTCTCGCCCTTCCCGAGATCAGCCTGGCCGCCTTCCCGCCGGTGGCCGCCGGGCTGCTGCCGGAGCGGTTACCCTGGACGACTGCGATGAGGCTGTTGGTTGGCGAATCGATCGACGCCACCCGGGCCGAACGGCTTGGCGTCGTCAGCGCCGTGGTCGAGCGCTCCCGTCTGCTCGACGCTGCCCGCGAAAGGGCGACACAGCTCGCCGCTCACAGCGCAGTCGCCCTGCGCGCCCTGGTCAGCGCCACCCGGATCGAGCGAGGCCCAGCGACCCTGCGGCGGATCGACGCCGCGATCTCGACCTACCAAGCGCAGGTGGGTCCGGCGCGCGACGCCAAGGAAGGCATCGACGCCTTCCTGGAAAAGCGCCCGCCGGCGTGGAGCCATCGCTGACCGACAAGCGTCGTTCGCTGCGCGACGCGATCGCCGAACACGTCCATGACGGCGATGCCATCGCGCTGGGGCTCGCCCTCGAATCGGGGATTCCCTTCGCCGCGGTGCATGAGTTGATCCGGCAGCAGCGGCGCGACCTGACCGTGATCGGTCCGATTTCCGATATGGCGTTCGACCAGCTGATCGCCGCCGGCACGGTGGGCAAGGTCATCGCCGCCTGGGTCGGCAACGTGGCCGGTGGTTCGGGTTACGGTTTTCGACGCGCCTACGAGCAGGGCATTCCCCGGCGGATCGAAATGGAAGACCATTCCAACTTCACCGTCGGCCTCGCCCTGAAAGCCGCGGGCATGGGTCTCCCCTACCTGCCGACCTACACCGGGATCGGCGGAGACATCGTGAAAGACCATCCGCGAATCCGAGCAATCGAGGATCCCTTCGGCGGCTCGGCGCTGCTCGCGGTCGGCGCGCTCAAGCCGGATGTCGCCATCGTCCACGTGCAGCGCGCCGACCTCGAAGGTAACGCGCATCTGTGGGGCAACCTCGGCCTTACCGTCGAGGCCGCTTACGCTGCGCGGCGCACCATCGTCATCTGCGAAGAGATCGTGTCGGGCGACGTGATCCGCAGCGATCCCAACCGCACGGTGATCCCCGGTTTCCTGACCACCGCGGTCGTCGAGGAGCCTGGTGGCGCGTTGCCCTCGTCCGTCCAGGGCTACTGGCGGCGTGATTTCGAGCCGTTCCTTCGCTACCATCGCGAGTCGCGCACCATCGAGGGCTTTCAGGCCTGGCTGCAGGAGTGGGTGCTGGACCTGCCCGATCGCGCGGCTTACCTTCGGCATATGGGCGATCAGGCGGTGGCGCGGCTGCGCGTGAGCGACCAGCGGCTGGCCGCGGCGGCCAACTTCGCGCCCTGATGGCGACCATCACCTACACCCGGCGTGAGCTGATGGTCACAGCCGCCGCTCGAGAGATCCGCGACCGCGAGGTCGTCTTCGTCGGCATGCGGCTGCCATTGCTCGGCTTCGGTCTCGCCAAGGCGACCCATGCGCCCGATGCCGTCGGTCTCTTCGAGAACGGGGTGATCCGCGACCGGCCGGCCGAGGCATTCATCTACACGATGGGCGATCCACCGAACATCGCCGGCGCCGTCGCCTGCCTGGGGCTGAATGACGTGATGAGCCTGCTGCAGCAGGGTCGGGTCGACATGGGGTTCATCGGCGGGGCCGAGATCGATCCGCTGGGCAACCTCAACACCACCCGAACCAGCAGTGGCGCAAGCCTGGTCCGTCTTCCAGGAAGCGGAGGTGGCTGCGACATTGCCTCGCTCGCCGGACGAACGGTGCTGATCATGGAGCACGAGCCAAGACGGTTCCGACCCCGGGTCGACTACATCACCTCACCCGGCCACTTCCGCGGACGGCGGCGCGGCGGTCCGGCCACGCTGATCACGACCCTCGGGGTCTTCGATCTCTCGCCGCGTGGTGTCCGCGCGCGCAGCCTTCACCCTGGCGTCACGTCGGAGCAGGTTCGGCAGGCGACGGGGTTTCCAGTCGCCATCGACGAACCGGTCGAGTCGACGGCGCCGCCCGCCCCCGACGAGCTGGCCTACATCCGCAGGGCTGACCCGGAGGGCTTCTGGACCGGCGATACGATGAAGTCCGGATGAGCACGCTCGCCCCGGTCTGGTCGCCGGCGCCAAGCGAGGCGCGCCGCAGCCGCCTGGGCCAATTCATCGAAAAACACGGCCTCGCCGGCTACCCGGACTTGTGCGCGCGGGCAAACCGCGATCCGTCCTGGTTCTGGGATGCCCTGGTCAAGGAGCTCGGCATCGTCTGGTCGACCCCCTATCGCCAGGTGATGGACACCTCGCCAGGGATTCCCTTCACGCACTGGTTCGTCGGCGGCCGGCTGAATGCCTACGACTCCGCCGTCGCTCGGCATCGCCAGGCGACGCCCGACCGTACCGCCCTGATATCGGAAACGGAAAGCGGCGCGATCCGGCAGCTGACCTATGCCGAGCTGGAAGCAGCGGTCGAGCGCACGGCGGCCGGCCTGCAGAAGATCGGGGTCGGGCGCGGCGCCGCCGTCGGGATTTATCTGCCGCTCGTCGTCGAGAATGCCGTGGCGCTGCTGGCGTGCACCAAGCTGGGAGCGGTTGCGGTCCCGCTCTTTTCAGGGTTTGGCGCGGTAGCGATCCGCCAGCGGCTCGCCGATGCGCAGGCGAAGGTGCTGATCGCCGCCGACGGCGCGCTGCGGCGGGGCCGCCCGGTGGCGATGAAGCCGATCGCGGACGAGGCCGTCGCCGGACTGCCGCATATCGAACGAGTGGTCGTGGTGCGCTGCGCCGGCACCGATGTACCGATGACGGCGGGTCGCGATCTCGAGTGGGACGCCGTGCAGCGCGAAGGTGGCCGCGTCGCCACGCCGGCCATGAGTCCGGATGAGCCGCTGATGCTGCTCTATACCTCGGGGACGACCGGCAGGCCCAAAGGCACCGTGCACGGCCATGCCAGCCTGCCGATCAAAAGCGCGCAGGACTGGGCGTTGTGCATGGACTTTCAGCCTGGCGACCGATTCCTGTGGGTGACCGACATGGGCTGGGTAATGGGCCCGCTGTTGGTCTTCGGCAGCCTGATGTTGGGTGGGACCGCGGTCCTGTACGACGGAGCGCCCGACTATCCAGAACCGGCCAGGATCTGGGCAGTAGCCGAGCGCCACGGGGTCACGCATCTCGGCATCTCCCCCACGCTGACCCGGGTGCTGATGGCCTCCGGCGAGCGGGCGTTGCCCTCAGGACCGCTGAATCAGCTCCGCGTCCTGTCCTCAACCGGCGAGCCCTGGACCCCGGAGGCCTGGACCTGGTTGTTCGAGTCGGTGGGGCGAAATCAGGTGCCGATCGTCAACTACTCGGGTGGCACGGAATGCGGGGGCGGCCTGGTTTCGGGCAACCTGCTGACGCCGACCAGGCCCGGAAGTTTTGCCGGTCCCGTTCCCGGCATCGATGCCGATGTCGTCAACGAGCGCGGCGAGCCCGTCCGGGGCGAGGTCGGCGAGCTCGTTATCCGGCAGCCGTACGTCGGGATGACGATGGGAATCTGGAAGGACCCGGAACGATACCTTGATACCTACTGGTCGCGCTGGCCCAACATCTGGGTGCACGGCGACTGGGCGATGATCGACGACGACGGCCTCTGGTACATCCTGGGTCGCTCGGACGACACCATCAAGGTCGCCGGCAAGCGAGTCGGACCGGCCGAAGTCGAAGCCGCGGCACTCGATGGCACCGATGTCGCGGAGGCGGCGGCGGTGGGCGTCCCGGATCCGGTGAAGGGACAATCCGTCGTCGTCTTTGCGGTTGCCCGCCCCGACGCCGACATCGATCGGATTCCCAGCGCCGTCTCGCGGAGCGTGGAACGCGAGCTGGGCAAGCCATTCAAGCCCGCCGCCGTCCACGTCATCCCGCGCCTGCCCAAGACCCGCAACGGCAAGATCCTGCGGCGCGTCATCCGCAACGTCTTTCTCGGCGATCCTCCGGGCGACCTGTCATCGATCGACGACATGGGCTCGCTCGATCCGATCCGCACGCTGGGCGGGCGTTAGTTCCGGAAATATTCCCGAAGCGCGACGTTGCTCGACCAGCTGGCGGCGTTGAGGTGACCCAGGCGGAAGCCATCCTCGATGGTGCGCAGCAGGCCGTAGTGATTCTCGGCGACGGCCGAGCGATAGCCACTGATCGAGCGCGGCGAAATCACCAGGGTGACCACATGCCCGCCCCAGGTGTCGCCGCAACACCCGGCGCTGGTTGATCCCTCGTCGAACGTGATGAAGAGCGCGCCGCCGTTGCGGAACGCCGCCGAGCCCGTGATGGTCGGGACGACGCTGCGCAGCCAGGCATCACCGGTCGACACGGCGCAGTCGTGCATGTCATTACAGAGGTTCGGCGTGATCCAGACGAAGTTCGGCACGTTGCCGCTATTCATATCGCCCCAGAACTGGGTGAAGGGCACCACGTGCGCGGCGCAACGCGCGCTGTTGTCGCGGATGTCGTTGTAGTACATGAACGGGTCGTGCTTCATCGCGTAGTTCCCGGACGACGCGCCGCTGAAGCAGGGCGACGGCATGTCCTCCATGTAGGCCTTCCAGGAACGCCCGGTGGCCTCGACCTGGTCCGCGATGTTCGTGGCACTGACGTAGCAGGTGGTGCAATCGCTCGCGATTCCGAAGGTGCTGCCGGCCGTGAGGGCGAGATAGTTGGGCAGGCTCGGGTGTGAGGCACCGTAATAGTTGGTGGCCAGCCCGTAGCTGCTCGCCAGGCTGTTGATGTAGGGGGCGGCGCCGCTGCCGATGACGCTGCTGTACTCGTGGTTCTCCATCACGATCACGAAGATGTGGGAAAAAGCTGGGACGGCTGCGGCCGCTGGCGGAGCCGGCGGTGTAGGAGCAGCAGGACGGTACGCAGCGGCTGGATTGGTGGTCGTCGATGTCGCGGCGGCCACCGGAGCCGCGGCAGGCGGGGCCGAAACCTGGGGCTTCAAGGCGAGGCGCAGCTCGCGTTCGAGCTGGCCGTTGTTGCCGGGCATGACTGCCTGCGCGGCCGGGGCTGGCGGGGCACTGGCCGTGGACGTCGGCTTACCGCCCGTCAGCATCACGGTCGGGACCACGATGAGAACGCCGGTACCGGCGACGAGCAGCGCGCCTTTCAGTCCCAGGAATTTCATGACCCGTTTGACGCGATTCGGGGGAACCATCTTGCGGATTGCACGTAGCGTGATGCAACGCGATGGTGAATCCATTGCCATCCGGGCACGTTGTATCAGCTAGGAGCGCCACGATGAAACCCATCAGTGCCGAGCTTGCCGCGCGAGCCTGGGAATTCGCCCAGGGTCTCGGACTCGACGAATATCGGCGTTTGCAGGATGAGGTGCGCACCACCTGGCCGGCGACGGCCAAGCTGAAGGGGCTGGATTTCGACCGCGCTGTCCTCGCCTTCATTGCCGAGAACTGGCTGGACAAAGCCGCTTAGGTTCGCAAGCCCATCTAACTTCAACCGTTACTCGCGCAGGCCCCGGACATGTCCATCAACGATGGCCTGGCGCTGATCCGCCGGCATGATTTCGAAGGCGCCCTGCCGCTGCTCGCTGCGGAAGTGCGCAAGCGCCCCGACGACGCTTACGCCGCGTATTACCTTGCTTACGCCTTCGTCGGCGCGCAGGATCCGCAGCCGGCTGTCACCCTGCTGACCAAGATCGTCGAAGTCCATCCGGACTTCAGTGATGCCCGTACACTGCTGGGACTGGCCTCGATCCGGATGTCAGACTTCACCGGGGCAACCGAGGCCTACGAGGGCGTCCTGGCCCGCGAGCCGAAGAACCCCGCGGCCTTACTCGGCCTGGGCATGATCGCGTTCTGGAAACGCGAGACCGCCGTCGCCGACGACTACCTGGACCGCGCGCTCCGATACGATCCGGGAGCCCGGGACGCCCTCGTCTTCAAGGCAGACCTGCGCTACGCCGCCGGTGACGTCGCCGGGGCGGTGATGCTGTTGCGGGATGCCAAGCGGCTGCGCAAGCCTGCCCTTCCCGAGATCTCCGACGCCGACATCGCCGACCGCCTGCTTCGCTATGAAGCCGCCTTGCAGCCGCTGCGGAAGGCCCGCGGCGGAGTGCCCGACATGCCGGGGTGGGTCCTCTGCATGGTCGGCGTGACGCTGGCGCTCACCTTCCTGGCGGTGGCCGGCTTCCCCGGTGCCTGGAGTGGGCTGCGCCACTACAACGACGGCAAGGCTCGCCTGGTGACCATGGACTATCCCGGGTGTATCGCCGAGATGGAACAGGCGATCGAGGGGGTCCCCAACTCACCCAAGGCCTGGGCCTATGAAGCCTATTGCTACTTCCTCGATCACGACAACAAGCCCGGACTTTCGGCCTGGTACACCGCCGTCAATCTCGAGCCGGGCGTGACCCTCGATACGCGATCCGATCAGCTGGCCCTGCTGGCCAAGATCAAGGTCGCCAATACCCCGCCAAAGGTCAACGCCAAGTGAGCGGGGCACTCGATCCGATCCAGGAGGACCTGCCCCTCGACCTCCCCGCCCCGGGCGGTCAGAAACCGCCGCCAGAGTCCGGCCAGTCGATCGTCCCCGCCTGGAAGGCGGCGCAGCCGATTGACGAGCCGCCCCAACCGAGCCTTTACGAGCAACTGTGGGCGAAGCTTCGCGCCCTACCCTGGGCGCGGTGGCGGGCCCAGGCCGCTCCCGTCCTGAAGACCGGCGCGGCACAGCTCGCGACGGCGGCCAGGGCTACCGCCCATCACGGCGGCAACGTGGCGCAGGTGGCAGTCAAGCGCGGCGCCCCCTATGCCCTCGAGCTGGCCAAAGCCACCGCGCGGATCTCCCTGATCCGCGCATTTCCGCTCCTGATCGCCAGGACGATCCATCTGATTGGCTTCCCGGCCGTCGTGTTTCGGACGGCGATCCAGTACACGATCGCCCACCGGGCGGGGCTGACCATCGATGAAGTGGTCTTTTTCCGGGTGGACGACCCGGCCGGCTATACGGTCTACGAGGCGCCACCGCGGCTGGGCACCGCCATCGCGATCGCTTATGCGCCGACGCTGATCCTGGCGGTCCTCGCGGTCGTCTGCATGGCTCCAGCCCTTACCCCGCGCACCGTGCTGCACCTGCCCACCACCTGGATCACCTGGATGCAGATCTGGCTCGGTCTTGGCTTCGCCGCCCACGCGCTGCCTTCATACGAAGAGGCTGGACCGGTGGCCGAACAGGCGCGGGTGGGGGTGGTCAAGGCCGACCCGGTCTCGGTGTTCTGGGTGATTCCGGCCCAGATCGTCGCCGTCTTGACCCGATTGGGCGGCATCGTCCCCGCCGTCGTCGGCGGCTTTGCCTGCTGGTGGCTGGCCGGCGCCATCCTGCACTAGTCCGACGGTTCCGGCACCGTTATTTTGTGTACCCTTTCCTCGGTGGCCAGCAGCCGCATCCTTTATGGACTGTTCAGCTTGCTGGCCGCTTTTTCGCTGACCTCATGTAGCGAAGACCAGGGACAGAGCACACCCCTCCAGGCGACGGCCTCCTCGACCATCGGCTGCAAGAGCGGGATCAGCTACCAGCACACCACCCTGGGCTACCACCTGTGCTTTCCCAATGGCTGGACGTCCCGTGATTACACCGCAGAGCCCGGTTCGGGTGGGGCTGTCAGCGTCGTCGCCTTTGGACCAGGCGCGGCAGTTCCAACACACGTCCCCAGCTCCGGGACCTTCATCCCGCCGATCGAGATCCGGGTGGTCGCCGGCGCCAAGGCCGAGCAGGAGGCCAGCCTCGCCCAGGACAACCAGGTAACCCAGATCAAGGTCGATGGAATGACGGCGGACCGGATCATGGTGGTCGACGCTGGGGCCGCCAGCGGGACGGTCATCGTGGTCCTGGAGCACCAGGGGAACACCTACGAAATCGAGGAGGCCCCGGGTGGGAGCTACGACGCCGCCTTTCAGCAGGTACTGACCAGCTTCTCCTTCACCGCGAGCTAATCCCTTCCCCCCTCCCCTGTGGGGAAGGGGTCCGGCTCCGGCCGGCTGGTGGAGGCGGCGAGAATCGAACTCGCGTCCGAAGCAGCGTCCCGCAAGACATCTACGAGCGTAGTCCCGGTTTTGGATCTCACCCGCCCGACTCCCGTGGGACCGGATTCGAACGGGCCAGCCGCGGTATTGAGTCCCCCCGACGGCCGCGACGCCCGCCGGGAGCGAGTCAGCGGAGTTTACGCCGGACGCCGCTCCTGCTGACCGAGAGCGGGCCGGCGCCGGGGATAAATCCCCGGTTGGTTCACGCTACTTACGCAGCGTAAGCCAGTTCGCGATTGTTGGCGTTTATAGCCTTGCCGCTTTTACGTGCTCGGCGACACGGCTCGCCATCTTGCAGACCACTACCCCGTCGAGACCTGGCGCCCCCGCCAGCCCGTCGGAGCGAGTCTAATTTTACCCTTAGGCGCGCGTTCTAACCGCCCGGCTCATGTCACGTTTCGCCTCCCGTTCGGCGATGGCTTCCCGCTTGTCGTAGAGCCGCTTGCCCTTCGCCAGACCGATCTCCAGCTTGACCCGGTTGCCCTTCCAGTAGAGGCGAAGCGGAACCAGTGTCAGTCCTTTCTGCTTCATCGTGATCCCAAGCCTGATGATCTCGGCCTTATGGAGGAGGAGCTTCCGCTCGCGCTTGACCTCGTGGTTGCTGCTGTGCCCACGTTCGTAAGGGCTGATGTGAACGTTGGTCAGGAAGGCCTCGCCGTTGCCAATCCGGATGAAGCCCTCGCGCAGGTTGGCGCCGCCTTCCCGCAGCGACTTGATCTCCGTACCGCGGAGCTCGATGCCAGCCTCGACGCTCTCGAGGATGAAGTAGTTGTGGAACGCCGCCCGGTTGGTGGCGATCTGCGCCTCCGTGTTTGCCTTCCTCTTCCCCATTAGCGCCGGCCCCTCGCCCAGGCCGCCGCAGGCATTCGTCGTCCACCGGCTGGTTGAACTTCATCGACCACGTAGAGGCCGCTGACCGTGGGCACAGGAACACCCGCGCCCGGCTCGCCGTCCGGATGGCCGTGGAACACCTTGAGCTCGACTCCGTTCACCGTGATCCAGGTGCCGATTCGCTCGCCGAGTGCGCGCACCCTTCGATCGATTTCGTCTGCAGACATGGTGGCTGGATCCAGCTTGCCATCTTCGGAGCGCAGTCGCGGGGCGTGGGTTGCACCTTCCGATGGTTGGGGCGTCGGGTGGATGCGTCCAGCGGCCAGCTCGTCCAATGTCCGAAGCAGCAGCCTTCCACCGATATTCGCGAGCTGCCCTTCGAGATGGCCGGCAGTTTCGTCGGGGCCGATGGAAATCTTTTCCTGGCTCAATATCGCGCCGGTGTCCACCCCCGCATCCATCTGCATGACGGTCATGCCGGTTTCCTGGTCCCCGCTCAGAATCGCCCACTCGATAGGCGCGGGCCCGCGATGGCGCGGTAGCAGCGAGGCATGGAGGTTCAGCGTCCCGAGCCGTGGTGCGTTGATCAGGCTGGCCGGCAGGATCTGGCCGTAGGCGACGACCACCATCACGTCGGCATCGAGGTCGCGGATCCGCGCCTGCGCGTCCTCATTCCTGATGCGCTCCGGCTGGAAGATCGGCAACCCCAGTTCGGTAGCCTGTAACTTGACCTCCGACTGGAGGGGCTTCATGCCTCGCCCACCAAGGCGATCCGGCTGGGTGACAACCAGCGCGACGTGGTGGCCGGCTTCGACCAGCTGGTTGAGCGTTGGACCCGCGAAGGCCGATGTCCCGGCGAAGACGATGCGCAGCTTAGGCGCCGACGAGTTCCGCTTCTTTCTCCTCTTCTCGCGGCTCGACTTTGCGCAGCGTGTCGATGCTCGTCAGGCGATCGGTGAACAGGATCCCATCCAGATGGTCGATCTCGTGCTGGATGGCGCGCGCCAGCAGTTCGTCACCCTTGACCTTGACCATCTTGCCGTGGCGGTTGAGTCCGCGGGCAACGACCCGCAGATAGCGCTTGACCTCTCCAACGTACCCAGGCACAGACAGACAGCCTTCCATGCCGACCTGCTCGCCCTCCCACTTCACCATCTCGGGATTGACCAGAACATGAAGGTTCTGATCGGTTTTGATGACGCAGACGCGGAAACCTACTCCGACCTGTGGCGCCGCCAGGCCCACGCCGGGGGCCGCGATCATCGTGTCGACCATGTCGTCGATCAGCTTGCGAATGCTGCTGTCGACGCGCGGCACCCGCTTCGCCTTCTGGCGAAGGATGGGCGATTCCTGGGTGAGAATCGGGAGGACAGCCATTGATGTGACCTTACATCGGGTCGACGTCGAGGCTCCAGCCTCGTCCGCGGGGGAGCGCATCGGCGACCCGATGCAAGTCTGCCCCCTTGAGTGTGACCTCAAACCGAAATTCGTCCTTGAGGCGATGGACGAACGCGGGAGAAGGCCCCAGCACCTCGATGTCTCCCAATTTGAGCAGGGCGATTGTAGCAGACAAATGTTCGGCCGCCGACTTCGCCTCCCGCGCTGCGCGCGCCTGGTCGCGGTGGCCGTAGGTCGCCACGATCAGCTCGCCGAAGGGCGGAAATCGGTAGCTGCGCCGGATCTCGAGCTCCTCGCGATAGAAGCCGCGATAGTCGTGGTGGCGGGCGTGCCGGATGGCAGGATGCTCCGGCGTGTAGGTCTGGATGAAGACCTGCGACGCCTGGGTGCCCCGCCCGGCTCGACCGGCGACCTGGGTCAGCAGGCTGAAGGTCCGCTCCGATGCCCGGTAATCCGGGAAGTGCAGCCCGGTGTCGGCGTTGACAACGCCGACGGTGGTCACCCGCGGAAGGTCGAGACCCTTCGCCACCATCTGGGTGCCGACCAGGATGTCGGCGTCGCCGGAGACCATCCTGTCGAAGACCAGGTCGGCAGCATCGGGCGTCTTCATCACGTCCCGGTCCAGCCGCAGCACCCGTGCGGATGGAAACAGCGCGCGAACCTCCTGTTCGACGCGCTCGGTGCCGATGCCAAAGCTCTTGATGTAGCGACTGCCACACACCGGGCAGCGGCGGGGCATCGCCTCGCTGCTGCCGCAGTAATGGCACTGGAGCAGCCCCCTCCCCGCCCCTCCCGCAGAGGGGGAGGGCATTGACAGCTCGGCGTGGTAGACCAGCGCGACGCTGCAGTGCCGACATTCGCGGACCGCTCCGCAGTCGCGGCAGAGCACGAAGGTCGCCAGACCGCGCCGATTCAGGAACAGGATCGATTGCTCGTGACGCTCGAGCGAGCCGGCGATGGCCGCCTGGAGGTCGCGGCTCAAGGGGCTGCGATGCTCGGCCGCGATCTCCTTTCGCATGTCGATCACGCTGACGGGCGGCAGCGGGCGGCCCATGGCGCGATGCGGCAGTTCGAGCAAATGCTCGCGACCAGCGAGTGCGGCGGTATAGGTCGCCACGCTGGGCGTCGCGCTGCCCAGGACGAGGACCGACCGGGTTCGCCGCGCCAGCCAGCGGGCCACAGTCGGGGCGTAATACCGCGGGATGCGCTCCTGTTTGAAGGCCGACGATTCTTCTTCGTCGACCAGGATCAAGCGCAGCCTGGGCAACGGCGCAAACACCGCCGCGCGTGGCCCGATCACGATGTCGGCCTCACCACGCCGGATCCGCCACCATTCGGCCGCCCGCTCCGCGTCGGTCAGGCTGCTGTGCAGGACCGCCAGCCGTCCGGGGAAGCGCGCCGCGAACCGGCTCACCGTTTGGGGTGTGAGGGCAATCTCTGGAATCAGCACAAGTCCCTGGCCGCCTCGGGCCAGCACCTCGTCCAGCAGGGCGAGGTAAACCTCAGTCTTTCCGCTCGCCGTCAC
>DASTJZ010000117.1:0-12706 GCA_035716185.1 Candidatus Dormiibacterota bacterium | reverse complement strand
CATCGCGCAGCTGGTCAACCGCTCGGCGCAGGCCGACCTCAAGGCGACGCAGATCCTGCTCGGTCTCATGCAGGACATCGAGCGCCGCACCGAGCAAACCGCCGAACCCGCCACGCTCTCCGAGGCGGACCGGCAAGTTCTCGAATTTATCCGCAACCGCCGTCTCGGCAATCAACAGGAAGACAGCCATGAGTGATCACGATCTTGTTCAGGAGTTGCATACCGCGGTCCGCAACGACTTCTGCACGTTCTTCGCGCGCTGCTTTACCCAGCTCGTCTCGGAGGAGGAGCTGCAGATGGGTTGGCATGTCGAGCTGATGGCGAGCAAACTCGTCGCGGTTTACGAGGGACGGATCCGCCGTCTCGCCGTCAATGTGCCACCCCGTCACCTGAAATCGCTGATCTGTTCGGTCGCCTATCCCGCCTGGTGTCTCGGGCACAATCCATCGGCGACAATCATGTGCGTCAGCTATGCGCACGAGCTCTCCGAGAAGCACGCCCGCGACTGCCGCGCGATCATGATGAGCGAGTGGTACCGGAAACTCTTCCCGGAGACTCGGCTCGATTCAGCAAGACCCGCCGCGCACAATTTACTCACGACCGCCGGCGGCTGCCGTTATGCGAGCTCCGTTGACGGGGTGCTGACCGGGCGCGGTGCCGGCACGATCATTATCGACGATCCGATGAAGCCGGATGAGGCGGCTTCCGAGACGGAGCGCGAGAGGGTCAACCGGTGGTACGACCAGACGCTGTTAAGCCGGCTCAACAACAAGAAGACCGGCGCGATCGTGCTGATCATGCAGCGTCTGCATGAGGACGATCTCACCGGTCATGTGCTCCAACAGGGCGGCTGGGAGCATGTGCGCATTCCGGCTATCGCCGAAGAGGACGAGGAGCATCGGTGCGAGACGCCTTGGGGACCGAAGGTCTTCCGGCGGAAAAGGGGCGAGGCTTTGCAGCCGGAGCGCGAGTCCCTCGAGGATCTGGCGGAGCTGAAGCGCGATATGGGCAGTTACGCCTTTGCCGGGCAGTACCAGCAGGCGCCGGCTCCCGCCGGGGGAGGCTGGGTCCAGGAAGCATGGTTTCCCCGCTACGAACTCCACCAGCGACCGGAGACCTTCGATCGGGTCGTGCAGAGCTGAGATACGGCGAACAAAACCAAAGAAGTCAACGATCCCAGCGTCTGCACCAGCTGGGGCATCAAGGGCAACGACGCCTACCTGCTCCATGTTTTCCGAGAGCGGTTGGAGTACCCCGATCTGAAGCGCGCGGTGCGCGACTTGCGCCAGACGTTCGGGGCAAATGTGGTGCTGATCGAGGACAGTTCATCGGGCATGCCGCTGGTCCAGGAGCTGAACCGCGAGGGGCCCGGCGCCGTGATCCCCTGCAAGGCTGAGGGCGACAAGGAGATGCGCCTGCGTACCCAGACCGCTCTCATTGAAGCCGGACGGGTCTATTTGCCCACGAGCGCTCCCTGGCTTGAGGACTACCTGCACGAATTGACGATGTTCCCCAACAGCAAACACGACGATCAGGTCGATTCCACCTCGCAGTTCCTCGATTGGTTCACCGTACCGCGAATGAAGGGCTGGGGCATCTACGAAGCTACCCGAAGGCAGGCGCTCGCGCTGCAAGCTCGCGAGGAGTCCTGGGTCCGCCTGAAGGCTCCTCCGGGCTTGTTCGGATCGGTCCAGACACTAACCGGGCGACACGCGAACCTCGATGACGACCGTACCGTCGTCGTCTGCGAAGAGGATGCCGAGCACCTCAGCGGCCAAGGCTGGACCAGAATTGGGCCCGCACCGGTCCCAAAGGAATTGCAGCCGGAGCCGGAGTGCCCGTACGCAAAAGGCTGCGTGGAACACGCGGCATGGCAGGAGGAGCAGAAAAGGAGAAGTGAAGCGGTGTCGCGACAGACCATTTGGAGCTGCGAAAAATAATCGCTCGAAATCCTCACCGCGAAGGCCGGGCTTGTGTCACAGGCCCGGCCTTTCCATTACCAAAGTCAGACAGCAGCGCCGCGTCATGCTGGACGCGGCCTACGTGCTCCGCGTCATCGCATTCAGGGCGATAACTGTCAGTTATCGGACAGGAATTGCCGGAGCTTAGGCTTGCCACTCGCCCCATAGCAGGCGTGGCAGTCGCAAGCGCAAATGACCGCTTTGGTCGGCTGACCAGCCGATTATTCGGTGGTCGTCGAATGGGTAAGAATGCCCCACACCGGACCCTCGCTGGACTTCTCGATGATTTTTTCTACGCTCGACGCCGGCGCCGACAATCCGGTGACGTTGCTACCCGGACCGGGCGTAGCTAATGGCCAGACCTTGGCCAATTGGGCCGCTAACCGCCAAGGCAACGATCGGAGTGGTATCGTTGCCCGCTTCATCTCGAGCGTAAAGCCGGTGGTACTCGTTACGACACAGCGGGATGGAAGGCCACCGCCGCGGTTATCAGCGCGGGCACGCGCCGCTGATCGCCCTTCGTAGACAGAAACAAGATCTTGAAATCGCGTTCTTCATTGAGGCCCCAAGTCCCCCAATGTTTGGATCAGTGCATCCCGAAGTTCAGACGATCCCGCGGATAGGACAACGATAACTGGAGGCGGAGAGGGCGTTTGAGCCTGGGCACAATTGAAGCCAGCACCCAAGCGGTGACCGCCACCAAGAAGCTGCGCCGCCTCATGCCAAAGCCCGGTGAGTGGCCGAGTGGAGACTGCGCTCAATGCATCGGCATCGGGGGGCCTACTTGTTCTCATTCCAGATGTCCTGAAGCAACTTCCAGTGGCCGTCCTCCTTTTGCCAGACAACGGCGTATTTGATAACGACGTCCTCGGGCGGCTGGGCCTTTGTCTTCAGCGTCGCGGTGCCGATCTCCCGGGCCGCATTGCCGCCTAACGGCTTCACGTCGAGGGTCGTGATCCTCTCGACCGTCGCACCCGCCATCTGCTGCTTCCACAGCGCTTCAATCGCGGGCCGGCCTTTTACCATCTCCCGCGAGCGGGGAGCACGTAGGCGTCTATCGTGTACATAGCCGCGACCGCGGTTGCGTCGCCTTTGTTGAAGGCGGCCATCCATTGGTCATTGAGCTTCTGTATTTACGCCGTGGTCTGCGCCAGCGCTGGTGTTGTGAGCAAACCGAAGCAGAGCGCGAAATCAATAACTTGAGGTGGTAGGCCCGGCAGTTGTGCAACAATCTAGCTTCTACAAAGTCCTATGATGACGCACCCGCGTAAATGACCAAAAACGGTATCAATAGCTTCGCAAGGACGTTTGACTAACCGACCCGCCCTGCTCCGTCGTCCGCCGCTACCTCGAAAGATGATCCGGCCAGCATGGGTCAACGATTCCCGCCGCCCAGCTGCGAGAGATTTGCTCAGCTTTAACCTTGCATTTTAACTGTTTTGAAACCGTCTGCCACTACCTTCCGCACCGCGGGCAAGCCCGCGGTATTCTAAGGTCATAACTTGGGTAGGGCCGGGCCGAGGCTTTCCCCCTTTGGCCCGGCTATTTCTCCTGCTCTGACGCGTGCCTTATCTGTCAAAAACCCACGCAACCCCCTGAGATCCGGCATGCCAACCGACTGGACGCTCCGGCCCTGCGGATAGCGACCTGTTTCAACGGCTTGCTCAGCGGCAACAGCACGCGCCGCCTCGGCACGCTCCCGCCGTAGCTCCTCCATCCGTCAGCAGCACGAGGGCATGCCATGGCTCCCTCCCGTGATCTCGATTTTCGCACAGCACCATAACGCCTGGCGTGCGCGGCTGCGCCGCCACCTCTTCGATGCTCGGACAGAGGTATGTTGGCTGCAAAAATGCGACAGGTCGGAGCCTCACATCGCAGCGCGAGCGTGCGGGTCGCAACCGCACGCGTCCGTTCAATCGACGCCGTAGTAGCCCAACCGCAACTGCAGACGCACGCCTCTTAACTCGTTCCCGGCGCGATCGCGGATGAGCACCACCTTGCTGAAATCGTCGTCGGGAATCTCGCGTGCCCGAACGAGCGCCTGGTCTTCGGTGCTGAAGCGCTCCGTACAGACCTGCTCATCGGGATGCCTGTCCAAGCCCAGCATTGCAACAGCCTCTCCATAAAGAACTGACAGGTCATGGCTTTACCCACGCTGGTTATTTGGCTGCCTCGCGCAGCGGCCTTTCCTTTTCGGCGCCCTGGCTCCGAGTTGTCGGCGCGGGACTCTGGGGATGGTCGGCTTTGTGGTCCACGCGGGTAACTCGCCAAGTTAGCGTCGCGGCATCGTTTGCCAATTCGCTCCAGTTCGAGGTTGTGCGACGAACCGCGCCTTCAAACCATTGCTGCTGGACTTGCATGATGTTGCCAACGTCGCGAGCTTCGGCAATCTGGGTAAGCGACCGACCAGAAGCCTCGACCGCCTCGCGTTGCCACTGCAGCACTCGGCCCCACATCTGCCCGATGCCGGATAGGAGCTCGCACTGCGCCTTGCTCCAGGTCTCGGCTTGCCGCAATACGGCGGCCGACACTGCCGATTCGGCCGCCATCGCATCGGACGCATTTTGGCTTTGATTTAGCTGCGGCATTGTTGCCCTCCCAAAAACAACACAAAGAAAAGCCAACCTGAAGTGCTCGCCAGTTCGTGAAAATGGCTTGGCTGAAGGAAGAAGCTGGAATGTGCGTTGGGCTCTGAGGAGAAACGCGGTTAAGCACGGTGGGTTCTGCCTTCGCCTGAAGCGTTAACAATCCGGAAGTTCGTCGCCTTCGCCGGGGCCACCATGCCGGTCTGGCTTACGGATTGGTATTTCTGCTCGCGGCCTTCGAGTCGTTCCTGTACATGGGCGCCGCAATTGCTGGGACAGCGACGATCATTGCTCTCAGCGCACTCGTGCCAAAAGGGGTGCTGTCACCATGGCCGTTGATCGCCGCGACGACCATGGGTGCGGTCGCCGGGGACGGAATCGCATAATGGCTGGGACATTCTTGTAAGCACGGCGTGACGAGAAGCTGGCCGTTGCGACGCACCCCAGCGCTGATCGAGCAAGGCGTTCTTCGCCTGGCACGGCCGAAAGGCGATCTTCGTCGCCCACTTCACTCCGGGCGTGCGTGCCGTCATTCCACTCACGGCCGGCATCCTTGGCATGGCCCCGAGCTCGCCTTGGTCCTTGGGCTGTTTGTGGTCCTATGCGTGGGTACTTGCGCGGTACCAGCTTTGTGGCGACGGCGGGTGAAGCCATTATCGACACAATCGGCGCAACCATGACGGGCGGAGCTCCCGAAGGCAGGCCACACGCTCACCGCAAATCCGCGACCCGCACCCGATAGACGCGTCCATCACTCGTCACTTCGGCGTGCACGTCATCGCCAACATGCCGGCGGAAGCCGCCGACACGCCCCTGCCAGCGGACCTGGTCGCCGGGCTTCCATATCGGGGCTATGCGGCGCGGCACCGCTTCGGCGCGGCGGCTGTTGCACTGGCTGGCCTTTCGGGGTTCGCCGCGGGGTAAACGAGCTCTACCGGACATCAACGCCCCTCATCATTATCCTGCCGATATCGTTCCAGCTGCACTTCCTTCACGATCTTGTATTTCCTCCGAGCGTAGCGCAGCGCCTGTTGCCGCGCCTCCGGCCCCGTAAAGATCTCTAGCTCGCAGCGGCCGTCGTCATCGAACCACTCGACGCGCCATTGACCGGGCGTCTCGCGATCTTCAAAGACCTTGGCTGGCTCCTTCATCGCGATCCTCGATGCTCTGCAGCACAAACGGCGTCAGACCGGCGTCGTTCGCCAGGTTACGGCTCTGCATTAAACGCGGCCAGAACCCCATCGCTGTCGCATGACCACCCCGCCATGGCCGTTTTCGCGGCGACATCCTCGATCGCCGTGATGACGCCGTCGCGGATGGCGCCCCGTTTGTACCGCCCGAAGAACTTAACCGTGGCCGGCATCACCGGTGCGACGGGGAAGATACCGCCGACAGCCTCACCGGCGCGCCTTCTATCCAATTCGGCCCACAGCCCGCGGCCCGCGAAGCCAAACCGCACTTGGCCTGCCGGATGGAGCCGTCCATCGCGTTCTTCGGCGACATGAAGCGCTTCCAGGCGGCCTTCCCCGAGCTCTTGGAAACCGGTGACCACAAACCGCCCGACCTCAAACACCTTGCTCTTCAGCCAGTCGCGGCTTTCGCCACCGCGATACGGACGGCCTCGGCGCTTCGATACAATGCCCTCGCCGTCCAGCGTCCGCACCCTCTCAAAGAGCTCGGCGCCGCGGCCGATGACGTGGTCGAGATAAAGGATGCGCTCGCAGGCCAGGTCGTCGATGACATGACGCAGGACAGTTTTCCGCTCTTCGATGGCACAGCGGCGTAGGTCGTGGCCGTCGAGGTACAGCAGGTCGAAGGCGAAATAAGCCAGCCGGTCGGGGCGACGGTCGCCTATCGCGTCGTTCAGCGCGTCGATGTGGGTTACCCCACGGTCATCCGGCACCGCGATCTCGCCATCCAGCACCATGGCGCGGTCTACGTCGGCAAGGTCAAGGAACGGCGCTCGGAACAGGGCGGTGCGGTCGATGCCGTTGCGGCTGACGAGCTTCAGCGCGCCGTTGCCGTCGGTGATGACGATGAGCCGGTGGCCGTCGTGTTTGGGCTCGTGCATCCAGTTCTCGCCTGGTGGCGGCGAGGCGCAGGACAATGCGACCTGGGGGCGGATGTTGCGCGGCAGGCACGCGGCCACCGCTGCTCGGGGAATGTGCATCGCGGGCATGGGGCATGGGAACGTAGGCGGTGGCGGCCGAAAAACCAAGCAACTACCCAGCTTACAGCCCGTTTCCACGACGGAAGGTGGTGCGCCGGTTGCTCTCGTGCAGCCGGCTGCAACATGCCCGGCGGCGTAAACGACGATGCGGCCTTGCAGTTTTCTCAAGGACTAAGCGTGTGGCGGCTGAAAACTGATTGATGGAGCAGGGTAGATTTGACGTAGGCGCTCCCATTCGGGATGTATTTCAAGTATTCGGTTGCGAGCACCTTCCACTATTGTATCTCCAGCCCAACCCTTATCAGGCGGCACGCCCTCATAGACATAGCGCATGATGCTGAATGCGTCCTTGCTGATTGACAGCGCAAACGCAAAATCGATTTTGGGAATCGGCCTGCCACTATCTTTGTAAGCGTTATGCAGGTCAGACACAACTTGATCCGAGTTGTCGTTCCAAAACTGCCTGATCTTTGCCTGGTGGCGTTGGCCTATCCGCGAAAACAACTCCTCAAGGTCATGTCCTCGTTCGATGGGCTTTCTTCCCATACGGAGAAGGCACTTGAAATACAATTCAAGCGAGAATGCCTTACAGGCCATGTAAGCCGTTGGCAGATACAGCCCGCGAGCGTCGTAAAGTTCTGGAACAGGAATGCTCCACGCTATAACGGGAATGTTGATTGCAAAGGCTGCGGCAGTACGGAACTGCTCCGCTACCAAAAAAACATCTACTGCCTTTGGCGAATGCAACGTGTGCATCACGGAGTTTTGTGGTTCCTCAGTGGCACGCGCTGCGCTGGCTTGTCCTCGCGCATCTGAAATGCGCCATCGGCGACCTCCCCCTTGGTCGTGGCGCACCAGCGCGAGACGAAACCCGCCGCGATCGTTGCGTCGGCAAAATAGATTGCGACCGCATCGTTGACGACGCCGCGCAGCCCAGCTGGTATCATCGCCCATCGGTCAGCGCCGCAGTTCTCATCCAGCCACGCATTTATCTCCGTCAGCCGCACGCCAAAACCACCGGCCGGCAGCGCCACCTTAATCCGCACCGGGAAGCGGCGCTCGGCCTCGCCGATCATCAGCTTCGAGCTTGCGGCCATGTCTATGCGTGCGGGGCGGCGAAGTCACTGTAGGCAGCGCTCGCGATTCTCGATAGCGCTCGCAGATCGCGGCCAGTGATCTCGACATTACCGTCATCGGTCAGCTGGCGATTGCGCAACTTCCGTTCGACCACCAACTCCAAGCGCGTTCGATGCAGGTGATACGCTTCGAGGCAACGTTCTGGTGTGACCGTGCCATCGATGAAGCGGCGAAAGACCTGGCGCGGCACGCGGACGATCCCTTCGTACTCCCCGATTCCCACGCCGAACTCGACGGCCTGGGCGTCGGCGTTCCAGCGCGCGTCTTCCGGGAACGTGAAGAACATGCGGCTCTCCGCTGGAATGAACCTCCGAATGTTCTTATATTGTTCCCGTGGGCGATCCATGGCAAGAGTTTGATGGAGAGCCCCGGTTTCGGCGGCTGAGAGGAGGAAGCATCGATGTGTGGTCGGGTCGTGCAGAAGACGCCGATGAGCGAGATCCGGGTGCTGTTTGAGACGGTCAACCCGGTGCCCAATGCGGCGCCCACCTACAATGGCGCGCCCACTGACACGCTGCCTGTCGTGCGTCTTGACCGCGACGGCCGGCGCTCCCTCGATCTGCTCCGCTGGGGTCTCGTCCCTTGGTGGTCGAAGGACATCAAGATGGGCGTGCGCTGCATTAACGCCATGGCGGAAACCATCGCGACTAAACCGGCCTTCCGTGATGCCTTCGCCCGCGGGCAGCGCTGCATCGTTCCTGTTGATGGGTTCTACGAATGGAAGAAGAGCGCCGCCGGCAAGCAGCCCTATGCGATCGTCTCGGGCGACGGCCTGCCGCTCGCCATGGCAGGGCTGTGGGAGCGCTGGAAGGACAGGGCCGCCGGGGACACCGTCCAGACCTTCACCATCATCACCACAGTCCCGAACGAGCTCTGCGGTGCTATTCACGACCGCATGCCGGTAATGCTGCCGCGCGATAAATGGGCGACGTGGCTCGGAGAGCGCGATGCCGAAACTGACGAGTTGCGATGGATGATCCTGCGCCCATACCCAGCGGACCAGATGCGGGCTTATCCGGTTGATGCGCGCGTCGGGAACGTGCGCAACAATGATGCGCGGTTGTTCGAGCCTGTGAACATCGCCGCGTAGTGAACCGCGGAAGGCAGAGGTAATGGCCGAGGCAACCCAACCCGCTACCGACCTCTTCAACCTGGATCGGTTCGTGGCGGCGCAGAAGCCTGTCTTCCACGCTGCGCTCGACGAGCTCAAGGCCGGCCGAAAGCGCACCCACTGGATGTGGTTCATCTTTCCCCAGCTGCGCGGTTTGGGATCGTCGCCGACGGCGCAGTTCTACGGCATTGGCTCCCTAGAAGAAGCGCATGCCTATCTCTGTCACCCGCTACTGGGGCCGAGGCTCGTTGCCTGCACGGAAGCTGTGCTGGCGATAAAGAGTAGGTCGCTCCACGAAATCTTCGGCTCCCCAGACGACATGAAGTTCCGCTCGTCGATGACCCTTTTTGCCGCGGCGTCGGAGGATACCAATAACGTGTTTCGGCGAGCGCTAGATGCTTGTTGCGCGGGACGGAAGGACGAAAGAACGCTGCAACTGCTGAAGCCGTAACAGATGCTGCTGCGCGCGCAGTCGGGAAGCCTCACCTATTGGCACTGAACGTCCAAGCGTTCCTGCAAATCCTCGTCCACCACTTGGCCTGGCTTGAGCTGCACCATACCGAAGGCCGCCGGCACCGTTACGCTACGCTGCGCGACCCATTCGCCGTCCTCGTTATTCCTGAACGCATCACAGGGAAGGTCAGGCGCAGGTTCTTGCGGGCGCTGCTGCGCCATAGCGTTGAATCCGAGCCCCAACACCAGGCAGGCATTCAGCACCAGATGCTTTCCGCACGACGACATTACTCCACTCCCGAAGGAACCACCTTCCGGCTCGCGTGTTCTCAACCGTTCAAGGTCGCACTGAAACCTCTGGGCGAGAGCAAGCAGGAGGAGCCTCGTTCCCGGTCATGCTCAGGCAGCTGCCACCTATACCCGCTTGGAAGCGGCGATGGAGGCATCACGGATCGATTCAGTGAGGGGGAAACGATGAGGAGCCTTGTCTTAGCTGCTTCCATTGGTGCGCTGTTGTTTGCGAACACTTCGGCCACGAGGGCAGACGTTATTCTGTTTGGCGGGATCGGCGGTCACAACGTGTCCTCGGGTCCAGCAGCTTCAGCTAACGATGGCGCTCTGGCGATCGTCGATCAGAACACGGGCGCCATTACGATTGTCGGTCACCCGGCTGGTGTCGCTCGGCTTTCAGGGCTGGCGTTTGACGCAACAGGTGCCCTTTACGCAACCACCGAGCCGCCGGGCGGCTTCCCGCCGCCTCCGGGACCAACCGGGGCCAGCAATGTGCTGCGTCTGAACCCGGCGACCGGCGCGATCATCACAAGCGCTCCGGTCACCGACCATGGCGTTCCGATCAACATCGCCGACCTTTCGGTTCAGCCCGGAACAGATTCCCTGTTCGGTGTGCGCGGTCCGAATGACGGTCTCGGCGGCGCGGGCGATCTCTATATCATCAACCCTGTGACCGGGGTCGCCTCGTTGCTAGGCAATACCGGCCACTTCTTCGACTCCATCGGCTTCGCTCCCGACGGCACTTTGTACCTCGCCTCCGCAGACCGGAGCACCATGGGACCAACCAACTTCCAGTTGAGCGTCATAAACCCGGCCACGGGCGCGATCATCCACTCGGTTCCCACAGCCGATTTTCTCGGTGCTTTGACCGTTAGCCCCGACGGGATCATTTTCGGAGGCAATGGCGACGCTGGCGAGCTATTTACGATCGACCCTACAACGGGTTCGGAACGCCTCATCGGCGACACAGGGCCGAACTTCATCGGCGATCTGGCTTTTGCCGTGCCGGAACCAGGAGCTCTATGGCTCTTCGGGTTCGGCCTACTCGCTATGGCTGTATGCCGCTACAGCGGTTACGCTCAGTCGTTGGGCAGCAAAAGGCGCGCTGGGTAGTGTTGGTCGAAGAGCGGCTTGCGGCGAATACGTCGGTAAAAGATCAGGCGGTACCCGGCGCCATAATAGGATGACGCTCGCGCCGCCGAGGGCGAGGCAGAGGTCTGGGACGAGGCGAAGAGCTTTAGCTTTACTGCAGGCCGCAGCGCTGTCGTTGGGTGACTCGCGGGCATCTGACAGATCACTCGATCAGAAACCTCGGACAAACGCTTATAGGTCATCGCTTCTAGGAGTTTGTCCGGGGTTGTGGCCGGAGCTCACTCCGGGTGGCGAAATCCGCCGGTGACCTCGCTGCTGCCTTTGTGTTCTCGCCCCAGCGCTCTTGGTTGCACGGTGCCGTTGTCCCGAACCCGCCCGGGCTGTTGTCCCGAACGCGAGAGTGCAGGTGAACACATCGGCGGCGCGATGTCTGTCCATGAAGTCGTCGCCCGGCAGTAAAATACGGCTGAGAATATGTTCCATCCCGTCTCTGTTTAGGGATGCTGCGAGATGCCGCCTTGTGCCAGATCGGCTCTTACCCCATTCAGAGGCCGCAGGAGATGCTACTGAAGATCATTGCCGCAGTCGCCCTTTGCGCCATGTCCGCATGGGCACAGACTGCGCCAAACACGATGGCTGACCAACAACCGCCGATGAAATGGGAATTAAGCGACGATAGAAGAGACGTTATCGTCACATTCCCACAGGAACCCACCGCTTCATTGGATGCCGGCGAAGTCGATCGGTTGCTGAACGGCCTCGGAGAGATCAGAGCCGCCATGTGGCCCCCTTATCCGAACGATTACCCGCCCGCTCAAACAGTGAATGCACTCCTCAACCCCTCATGGGTAGTGGAGGGAATCCAAGACAGCGAAGACGTATTGGTCAACATCCGCGATCCCCGCTTCGGTTGGCTGCATTACAGGATATCGCGAGAGGTAGCGGATCAGTTGGCGGCAGGAATCTCCCAGAGAGGAAAACTAAAACCCGTTCCGCGGCGCCGCTAACTGGATGCCAAACAGTTTGGTTCGGCCATGACTATTCATGAATGCTGGGCTTGTCATCAACGGCCTCTTCGTCTTCGTTGGGTAGGTCTGGTGTCGGCCTGACCTTCGCCAGAACACCCCGCAGCAGCTGAATGCGCTGCGATTGTGGAAAAGGGTTCTGCTCGATAACGCCGACCAGGAGGTCGATCAGCGCGGCCTTCTCCTGGTCAGTGAAATCGATCGGCATCACGGATATCCGCATACGGTTTCATTCGATCAGGTACTTCCGCTCTCGCCGGACAATCTTCTGCCGTTTGATAAGCGCTGTCAGAGCATTGGAAACAGCAGTTTCACCCGTTTTGTCGCCCTTTAGGCTCAGGCGTTCAAGGATCTCGCCACGGCTCAAACCCGTCGGATTGTCTCTCAGAAGTTGCAGCACCGTGTTGGCTATGCTGCTCCGTTCGCGCAGCGTAAAGCTGTTACCGCTTTCTGTGGGTTGAGGTTCTGTGGAACCGGTTATGAACTGTTCCGCGGTCCGTGCCTCCGTGCCCATTCGACGGCCTGGTCAAATCGCATCGACCTCTGTGCCAGATAGAGCAGCCAAGCCCTCCGCAGCAGCGGGTCTTTCGCCAGCCCCAAGACTTCGAGGCGTTCGTTCTCAGGCCCAGCTTTGGCCTCAGCCGGATTCGCGGCCATGACGATTACCGCGCAGCGTCGCGAGCCCGCCTGCCACGTCCTGCGACGTAGGATTCCAACGCCAGTTCCACGGCGAATGAGACTGACCGGCCCCCGTCGGGTGGTCCGACTTGAATGTTAGTTTAGGGTCGGCCGCCGCACCAGCGCGAGCATGGCCGGCGGAGCGGGTCGGGGTGGCGCAGCCGGCCATGCGGCAAGTGCGGGGACGAACACCTCCGGAGCCG
>DASTJZ010000116.1:0-4000 GCA_035716185.1 Candidatus Dormiibacterota bacterium | reverse complement strand
CTTCCATATCCCGATGACCGACTACCGCCAAATAGACATATCCGCTGATGTTCAAGTGTGCCGGGTTATGGGACGACTCGGCTTCGTGTCAGAGGATCCGAGCGTCGAGGCGGTCGTTCGCATCGCGAAGGAACTGCACTCTGAGTTTCCCGGGATCTTCGACCTTGCCGTATGGGACATCGGCCGTTCGATCTGCCGGCCGGTGAATCCACGCTGCCCGAAATGCCCATTGAATGACCTATGTGCGTATGCGAATCGCGACCAGGGACCACTCACGACATCGCTCATTGGCGCTATGGGTGCCGATCTCGCGAACCTATCGGCTCTGCGCGATCAGGGTCTGATTACTGCTGCTGACTACGATGCCAAGAAAGCCGACTGGCTGAGACGACTGTGAGCAACCAAGCGATAACATCGGGTACCACGCTTGTTGTCGTGCCCTGTGGCAAGGCAAAGATATGGGACAAATCCCCGCAGGCTGGGCCTACAGCCGCCCGCGACGTATATGTTGGCTCCCCATTCAAGGTGAACCGCACCTACGCCGAGCGTTTCGGCGATCGCTGGGTGATCTTGAGCGCCAAGTACGGTTTGATCGATCCTGATGACATCATCGAAGAGCCGTACAACGTGACCTTCAAGGACGTCCGCACCAACCCGGTAGGTATTGGGACACTTCGCGCTCAGGTGACAGATGCTCATCTCGGCGGCAATGGACTGGTCTTGGCCCTCGGCGGCAAGGACTACAGGCGCGTCCTTCAGGCTGCGTTTGCGCCGACAGAGGTGGTCTTTCCCTTTGCTGGTCTACCGCTGGGTTACGCGTTGCGAGCGACGAAGCGCGCTGTCGTCGAAGGCGTCGCCATACCCGCTCATTGATCGTTCGAAGGGCAAGGGGCGGGCGATGCTCTCTTCTTAGCCGCGATTATTCATGCGACCGTAGAACGGGGGTCGAGAGCGCGTCCTGACGGAGTCTGCACGCGGAGTGCGAGAGCGCAGACGGAGCGTTTGGTCGGTGCGCAGCCTGGCGACGGCACGCGAAGCAGTGCATCAGCCGCAGAGGGTCGTTGCAAGGCATACGAGAACACGCCGGTGGGATTCGCTCCGGTGATGAAAGTGAGCGACGCCTCTCAGGTGACAGCGGCAAGGCGGCGGTACGCGGTGAGGATCGCGTCGCTGTCCGGCCAGCCGCTGAGCACACGTACGATCGTCTGCCGCGCCGAGCGGATCACGCGCCCCGGTGCATCCCAGAGCCGGTACCGTAGTCCCTTGGGCTCCGCCACCGCCAGCGCGCCGCTGAGGCAGAGCAGCTGGAACCAACGCACCAAGTCGGCGGCAAAGCACACCACCGCCAGCCAGGCGCAGTTGGCCTCGAAGCTCACGAAGGGAAAGCGCTGCAGCCCCGAATCCTTGAGCCGGGCGATGTGGTCTTCGACGTGGGCGTGGGCGCGCATGAAGCGGTCGAGCTCGACGGGATCGCCTTCCTGGTCGGTGTAGAAGCCCCAGTAGCGGTAGTCGAGCGAGGGGAACAGCGTCTGCTGGGCGCCGGGGTGCAACGGCTCGCGGCGGACGATCAGGCGCGTTTCCGAGGGCCACGCCGACAGGTCGCAGAGGTCGGTGACCTCGGCCACCGCGGCGCCCTCCCGGGGGTCGCCGTCCTGGGTGATCGCCGGCTGCCAGCGTCGGGGCTTGGCCGCGATCCGCGAGATCGCCGCGTGGATTTGCCGGTTCGACCGGGCCACCACGCTGAAGCCGATGGTGCGCTGCCGGCAGCCGTGCACGAAGCCCTCGGTGCAGCCGGCGGAATCGGCGCGCGCCACGACGGCGCGGCGGACCGCGCCGGGGTCGTCGCCAACGCCGTGTCCGGCCCGGACCGTGGCGGGCAGTTGCGCCACCCCCTCGTCGAGCACCTGCAGGTTGTCGGCCACCGCATTGGCGCCGGCGTTGCCGGGCCGCAGCAGCGCGGCGAGCATCTCCCCAGTGGCGTCGGCGAAGCAGGCCAGCGGGTGAAAGCCGAAGCCACCCTTGTAGGTGGGCGCGGTCTGCTCCTTGTTCTCCGAGTGGATGTCGATCAGCGAGCCGTCGAGATCCAGCACCACGGGACCACGCTTGGTCGCCGCCGAGCGTCGCCACACCGTCTCACGGACCTCGGCAACGGCCTCCTTCACGGCCACCACGGTCCGGGGATCCAGGCTGCGCAGGGTGCGGTAAAGGGTCGAGTCGGAGCAGACGTCGCCGAAGAGCACGGGCTCGATGCGCAGCCGCTCGATGTCGACGCAGCACTCGCCACCACCGGCGAGCATCAACATGGCGTGGACCAAGACCTTGCCCCGGTCGTGGCGTGGCAACCGCTTGTGCATGGCGATGATCTGCGCGGAGAGCGCGTCGCCCAGCCCGAGGCGGTCGGCGAAGGCGCCCAGCGCATGGAGTCCGACATGGCCAACGACCTGGTCGCCTCCGGCTTCCACCTTGACCCGCGCGGTGCTGGTAGCGTTCACTTCGGAAGTGCCCTCCTGGTCGGGGTTTCTGGTGTCGTGAGTAGCGCCAGTTTCCCTTACCAGAGGGCACTTTTGTTCGAACAGCGACCGCTCAGCTCATATCGCTGCGTGAAGAATCGAGGTTAAAAGGGCGCGGATGGCGTCGGACGGTGTCGTCGTCCGGGACGGGCTCGACCTCCTCGACCCGCGGCTTGATCCGCCGTTCCCAGATCCCGATTCGGGCTGATACGCAGCACCGTCCGACTTCAGTCACTGGACGCGCACGCGCTGTGAGCAGCGTTACTCCGGGTGAAACGGTCGCAGCTGCCTCAGATCGTCCTCGGTGAGGTGGACGAACAGCGCGAGATCGTCAAGTCGTCCCAGAAAGCGCACCTGCAACAGCACGTCCTCCTTGAAGATGCCGACAGGGTGCATGACCACTCCCACCAACTCTCCCTCGCTGATGACGAGGTCACGCACCACGCCCAGTTTCCTGCCGGCGTGCCCGAGCATGATGTTCTCGCCGGGGGTGATCTCGAGTTCGTCGAGCCGCTTGTGCGCCTCCTCGATGAGCGGCCGAACGAAGGCCGTCTGGCCGATCTGCGCGACCGCCATGCGGCCAACGTCTCCCCGAGCCAAGGGCGCGTACTGGTACGTCAGATAGGGCTGCGTCTGCCGTACCTGCGACGCCGTCATCGAGAGATCGATTCGCTCGCGGGTGACACTCTGGAGCGCGCCCAGGGGGATCGCCACATCGTCCTCGATGAGAGCGCTCCCCGCCAGATGCTGGCCGGAGAAGTGGCGAGTCTCCTTGACCACGATGGCGTGTGGATCGAGGCTCTCTTCGTCGACGATCAGTCGCCGCAGTGCACCGACGTGAGTGCCGTCCGCGCAATAGACGGCGGCGCCGAAGTGGAGGTCGTCCAAATGCGCGGGTGCCGTCATACGCGCTCTGTGAGTGTCCGCGCGCTCATGTCTCAGCGCCGTCGGTTCCAGGGACGAGCGGCCTGCAGGGCGGTCAGGATGGCGCGCGTCGCCGGCGACCGGTTGAGCGTGTAGAAGTGAAGGCCAGGTGCGCCACCCTCCAACAGCTCGGCGCACTGCAGCGTCGCCCAGGCAACCCCAAGCTGCAGCACCGCGTCAGGATCCTCTTTGCGCGCCTCCAGCGGCGCCAAGAGCGAATCCGGCATGTGCGCGCCGATCTTCATGGTGAAGCGCCGGATCTGATCGACGTTGGTGACGGGCATGATCCCAGGGATGATGGGCACCGTGACGCCGCCTTCTCGAGCGCGGGCCACGAACTCGAAGTACGCGTGGTTGTCGAAGAAGAGATTGGTGATGAGGAAGTCGGCACCCGCCTCCTCCTTCTGCTTCGCGTAGCGCACCTCGGCCTCCGCCCGCTCAGTCTCCGGGTGCTTCTCCGGATAGCAGGCCGCACCGATGCTGACCGAATAGTTGTCGCGGATCAGCGAGATCAGCTCGTACGCATGGGCCAGGCCGCCGGCTACCGGGGTGAAGGCCGGCGCGCC
>DASTJZ010000115.1:0-2284 GCA_035716185.1 Candidatus Dormiibacterota bacterium | reverse complement strand
CAGCCGGACGCTACCAGGACTCTGGAAGTTGCGTTGCCGGGCAGCGCTGGGGCTCTAGCCGGTCGCCTGCTGAAGAGGGATCCACCGCTGACCGTCCCACCACCAGCGGCCGTCCCCCGAACGGAGGCCGTAGTTGGCGGGCGCCCTGCGGCGCGCCAACTCGCCGCGGATCCATTCTGCAGCCTCATCAGCGGCTCCGGCCTTCCCCGCCATCGTGGTGACGGCGGCCTGGCCGAGGACGGTACCGCGGCCGATGAGTTGTAGGTAGGTCTGGCGCATGTTCGCCGGACCCTGGCCCATGTTGCTGACGGTGACCGTGGCCGTTTCCACGTCGGTGATGGCTACACGAGCGCGATCGGCTCCAAGCGATCCCTTGACACTCAGGTAGCGGTCGTCGAATTCGACATGAATCTTGGCGCCAGGGCGCCAGCCGAACGTCTTCGCAGTCTTGGTGCTCATTGCAATGCTTCCCAATAGGGGAGCGTACACCCGAGGAATCGCCTGTGCCTGAGATGTTGCCGCCGTTGGTTGCGCACATCACTGCCGACATCGCCGGTTTCGCGGCGGGGATGGGCGAGGCGAGCGCCATCGCCAAGAAGGAGACTGACGCCACCAAGGCGGCCTTCAACGGCATGGCCCACGTTGGCAAGGCGGCGCTGCTCGGCCTAGGCGCTGCCGCGGTCGTGGGCGGAGCCGCGGCGGTGAAGATGGCAGGTGACTACGAGTCGGCGACCAACCGTCTGGTGACCTCCGCCGGGGAGTCGCGGAAGAATCTCGATCTGGTTCGTCAGGGCACGCTCGACATGGCCGGGCAGGTCGGCTTCTCGGCCAACGACCTGGCCAAGGCGATGTACGTGGTCGAGTCCGGTGGTCAGCATGGGGCGGCCGGACTCGAGGTGTTGCGAGCTGCGGCGGAGGGCGCCAAGGCGGAGAACTCTGACCTCGGCACCGTTGCTGATGCGGTGACCTCGGTCCTGCAGGACTACCACCTCAAGGCCGGTGACGCGGCCATGGTGACGACTAAGGGCCTTCGAGCCAATAAGGCGGACGAATCGGGGTGGTCAGGGGTGTGGCGCGAGGCTGTAGTTCCACTCGCCGTGGAATGAGTGGGGCAGCAGGTTGATGTCTGCCATGGCGGTGTCCGAGACGGGAACGTTGGTGGGGTAGCTTCCGAGGTCGCGTTCGGCGTGCACTTTGAGCCCGGTCTTGCTGGTAGTGGCTGCGATCAGCTGTACGACGACCTCATGGCTAATGAGAGGGCGACCGCGCCAGTTCATGCTGATGTGGGAGAAGAGCCGGTGCTCGATCTTGTTCCACTTGCTGGTACCGGGCGGCAGGTGGCAGACGGTGATGTCCAGCCCTGCTTCCTGGGCGAAGCGCCAGAGCTCCCACTTCCAGAGTCGGGTCCGGTAGCCGTTGCTGCCGCCGCCATCGGCGCAGATCAGGAGTTGCTCGGCGTCGGGGTAGGCGAGGGCCCCGTCGCCGCGCCACCAGCGGCGCAGGCTCTCGACGGCGAAGGCGGCGGTCTCGTGATCCTGGCCGACGTTGACCCACCCCACATTGCGCTCGACGTCGTAGATCCCGTAGGGGATCGCCTTGCCCTGCTCGGTCACGAAGTCGTGGATGTTCACCTTCACCGGCTCGCCCTTGGGCGCCCACTCCCGGCCCCCGTTCTTGAACTCGCCGATCAGCTCCTTCTTCTTGCAGTCGACCGAGAGCACCGGCAATCCCGCGTCGCGGAACTGACGCGCCTGCTCGTTCAGGTATCGGAACTGAGCGTCGCGCTCTGGATGTCCAGCACCCTCCTTGGTCTTGACGTTGGCCTGCAAGCTGAAGCCGGCTTGCTTGAGCATCACGCCCACGGTGGTGGCGCTGACCGGATGCCCACCGCGAGTCAGGGCCAAGGCCAACTGCCCGGTGCTCTTGCAGGTCCAGCGCAGGGGGGACTCGGGATCGCCTCGGACATCGGGATCCAGGAGTGCGTCCAGCGCCGCCTCCAGTTCCGGATCCCGCTGCCGCTGCGGTTTGCGCCCCGCCCCAACTCGTCGGATCCGGCCGTCTGTGCTGGGCGGCGCCTCCAGATCCTTCATCCCCGTGTGCAGCGTCTGGCGCGACAGACCAGTTGCCCGCGACACGCGCGTGATGCCTCCTCGGCCCAGCGAGCGGGCCTCCGCACAGGCCCACAGGCGTCGCAGCCGTTCATCGAAGTGAGGAGCGATGGCTTCCCAACGAGTGCGGATCGAAGCGATGGTGTCGTCGATGGGCAGACGCTATCACCATCCCC
>DASTJZ010000114.1:0-9968 GCA_035716185.1 Candidatus Dormiibacterota bacterium | reverse complement strand
CGGCAAAAAGCAATAACCCAATCGTGACTCCCACGGCCGCTCGCCAATCGAGCGTCCACGGACCGAGCGCTGCGACGTGAAACACCAGCGGGTTGTGACTCAGACGTGTGTTGGATGAGACCGATGTGCCTGGCGACCCGGCAAGGGCGGAGGCTGTCGTACCCGATGCGCTTGCCACTGGCGTGGATGCCGATGGACCCGTTGCGCTGGCGTGGGCCGTTGCGGGCGCCTGGGCGGTTGCGGTCGCCTGGGCCGTTGCGGTCGCAGGGGCCGTTGCGCTGGCGCGGCCCGTTGCCGTCGCGCGGGTGGGCGCCGGGGTCGACGGCATTGGCGCGACGTCGATCGTGTAGCTCGCGCTCGCTTCGGTGTTCGGCGTGGCGCCGCCGGTCGGCAGGGCGATATAGCCAAAGACCTGGTAGTTCCCGGGCGCGGGCGGCTGGTGGCTGGCCGCATTCACCGGCGGCTTCGACGAGAGAGTCGCACGGCAGTTGGCGTCCGTCAGCGCCATTCCGAGAACCTGGCCGGCTGTTGGCAGGGCTCCCCAGGAGAATCCGATCGTCAGCCCGGCGGCGGACTGGCACGGGCTGATGGCGTACGTCACGCTAAATGACGATCCTCCCTGGCCGTGCGGTGGACTCACCGTGACGGTATTCAGCCCGCCGAGCGCCTCAGCGTCCAGGATGCCGGGGCCGGTCGCGTCCAGGATGCCAGTCCCGTCCAGAATCCCGGCGCCGGTTGCGGCCAGGAGGGTGCCTAGAACGATCATTAGGGCCGCGCGCAGGGAACGGATCATGATGGGCGTCTGCCGCGTGGAACGGGCGGGTTTGTGGAAGCTTGCCTAGGCATCGAGCCCGTATCCCACGAGGGCGAGAGGAATCTCCTCGGTATAATCCGCTGCAATTCCTCCCATGCGCGTGAACGCATCCGCGGGGTCCAGGCGGGCCCATTCGTCGGAGACGCGCGGGGGCGTCACGGTGGTGGTGCTCGCCGCCGGCAAGGGAGTCCGGATGAACTCCCGAATTCCCAAGGTGCTGCACCCGGTCGCCGGCCGGCCGATGCTGCTCTGGGCCATGGCGGCGGCGCGGGCCATCGATCCGGCCCGCACGCTGGTCGTGACGAACCCCGACCAGGACGGCGTCCAAGCAGCCGTGAATGGTCACGGCGAGACGGTCCCCCAGCGCGAGCAGCTTGGCACCGGCCACGCGCTGGCGCAGGTGGCCACCCAGCATCGCACGGCGGGTCCGGTCGTCGTGCTTTACGCCGACGCGCCGCTCTTGCGCGGTGAGACACTCGAGCGTCTCCTGGCCGAGCACAAAAAGTCAGGCGCGGCCGTGAGCATTCTCACGGCAGAGCTTGACGACCCGCGTGGCTACGGCCGGATCGTCCGGGCGCGCAACGGGGTATTCCGCGAGATCGTCGAAGAAAAAGATGCGACCCGGGAGCAGCGCGAGATCCGGGAAGTCAACTCGGGCGTGTATTGCTTCTCAGGGCGCGAGCTCTGGCCGGCGCTGGCGAAGCTGGAGAACAAGAACCGAGCCGGCGAGTATTACCTGACGGACGTGGTGCGGTTAATCAAGGGCAAAGTGCACACCGTCCGGGTCGACGATCCGGCCGAGGTCCTCGGCATCAATGACCGGCGGCAGCTGGCGCAGGCGGAGCGCGTGATGCGGCATCGGATACTCGATCAGCTCATGCTCGACGGCGTCACGATCACGGACCCGGATACCACTTATATAGATCCGGACGTCCGAATCGGCCGGGACAGCGTGATCCATCCGTTTACCACGATTACGGGCGCCAGCGCCATCGGCGACGACTGCGTGATCGGTCCGATGAGCCAACTGCGCGATTCGACGATCGGCGATGGCTCGCGCATCGAACGCGCGCATCTCGAGCGGGCTCGGGTCGACACGAACGTGACCGTCGGTCCGTTCAGTCGCTTGCGGCCGGGGACGGAGCTCCAGGAAGGCGTTCGGGTTGGCACGCACACCGAAATCAAGAATTCGAAGATCGGTCCGGGCAGCGCCGTGCCGCACTTTTCGTACCTGGGCGATGCCGTGGTCGGCGCGAACGTGAACATCGGCGCCGGCAGCATCACGGCGAACTGGGACGGCTTCGAGAAGCATGAGACCCAGATCGGGGACCGGGCGTATATCTCCTGCGACACGATCTTCGTGGCTCCAGTACGGATTGGCAGCGACGCGACCACGGCGGCTGATAGCGTAATCACCAAGGATGTGCCCGCTGGCAGCCTGGCGATTGCGCGGCCCGAATTGAAAATTGTCGAGAGCTACACCGAGCGGCGGCGCGCACGGCATCGACCGCCAGCCCGACCCTCCGTTCCGCGGGAGGGGGCTGATTTGGAGGGAAGGAAATAGCGCAGCCGAGAGTCGGCGAGCGAATGACCGAGACCAGGCTGGACCCCGCCGCGCCGCGCCAGCCTGGCGAGCTACGACTGCTCGCCGGCGACGCCAATCCCGAGCTGGCCCGCAAGATCGGCGAGGCGCTGCTCGAGCCGGTATCGGGCATGCGGATCACCAGGTTCGCCGATGGCGAGTACGACGTCAAGATCGCCGAGAGCGTCCGCGGCGCGGACGTGTTTCTCATCCAACCGACCTGTCAGCCGGTCTCAGAGAATCTGATTCAGTTGTTTATTATCCTGGACGCGCTGCGACGCGCGTCGGCGGGGCGTATCACGGCCGTGATTCCGTACTACGGCTACGCCCGCAAAGAGAAAAAGACCCAGGCGCGGGATCCGATATCGGCCAAGTTGATGGCCGACATCATCACGCTCGCGGGCGCGAACCGGGTGATCGCGCTGGATCTGCACGCGGACGCGATCCAGGGGTTCTTTGATATTCCCGTCGACCATCTCACGGCCGAGAAATTGATCGTCGAGTATATACGCAAACTGCACCTGCCGAACCCGGTGATCGTCTCGCCCGATATCGGCGGGGCGAAGCGGGTGGGCGACGTCGCCCGCCACCTGGATTTGCCGATCGCGTTTGCCTACAAGCGCCGGCCGAAGGACGACGTGGTCAGCGACCAGCGCGTGGTTGGTGAAGTCGAGGGGATGGACGCCGTCATCGTCGACGACCTGATCGCCACCGGCGGCACCCTGGTCGGGGTCTCGAAAGCCCTGCGGGCCGAGGGCGCGACGAGTGTCCGCGTGCTGGCGACGCACGGGGTGCTCGCTGGCGACGCCATCGACAGGCTGGTCAATGCGCCGATCGACGAGATCGTCATCACGGACTCGATTCCGTTGCCACCCGACAAGCAGCATCCGAAGATCAAGGTCCTGTCCGTCGCGCCACTGCTCGCGGAAGCGATCCGTCGCGTGCACGAGGATCGCTCGGTCAGCGAGTTATTTAGATAACCTTGGACACCACCGGCTGGATCGAGCTGGTCATTATCTTGATTGCCCTGGTCATGGCGGCCCTGGCCGCCTCGGCCGAGACGTCATTGACGTCGATCTCTCGAGTCCGGCTCCGGCAGCTGGTCGAACAGAAAGTCCCCCAGGCAATCCTGATCGAGCGGCTGCATCGGGACCCAAACGGCTACCTGTCGACGATCCTGATCGTCAATACGGTAGCGATCATCGTCGCCTCGTCTGCCGCAACGTTACTGTCTATTCGGCTCTATCACCAGCGCGCTGCCGAGTGGCTGGTGAGCCTGGTGCTCTCGATCGTCGTGCTCATCGCCTGCGAGATCACGCCGAAGACCCTGTCCTTACAACGCGCGGAAAAAGTCGCGTTGCGTCTGGCGCGACTGGTCGCGGCTGCCACCTGGGTGATGCGGCCGATCGTGTTCGTCCTTACTGGCATTACGCGGCTGATCCTGCTCATGATCGGCGGCCGCACGCAGGTCCGCGGGCCGTTCGTGACCGAAGAAGAACTCAAAATGCTGGTCTCGGTCGGCGAAGAAGAAGGCGTCATCGAAGAAGAAGAGCGCGAAATGATCCACGGCATCTTCGAAATGGGCGACATGCGAGTGCGGGAAGTCATGGTGCCCAGGACGGACCTGGTCGCCATCGAAGCCAACCAGCCGGTCGAGAAGGCCGTCGAGCTGGTGACCAAGCATGGCCACACCCGGATCCCCGTGTACGAGACCAATCTCGATCACATCGTGGGCGTGCTGTACGCGAAGGATTTGCTCAGGGCCGTGGTGCGGGGCGAGCCGAAGACGCTGCGCGAGATCGCGCGCAAACCGTTCTTTACGCCCGAGTCGAACAAGGTCCAGGACGTCTTGCGCGATCTGCGCAAGAACCGGGTACACATGGCGATCGTCGTCGACGAATACGGCGGCACAGCTGGCGCCGTCACGATCGAGGACATCATCGAGGAAATCGTTGGGCCGATCCAGGACGAATACGACGTGGGCGAAGAAGACGAGATTCAATTTATTAGCCCCAATGAGGTCGTGCTGGATGGGCGCGTCAGCGTGGACGACGTGAACGAACTGCTGAAGCTCAATATCACCGCGGATAGTTACGACACCATCGGCGGCTACGTGCTGGACCAACTGGGGGCGACGCCTCGCGTTGGGGCTACGCTCAAGCTGGGCGACGCCGAGCTCAGGGTCGAGGCGGTCCAGGGCACCCGAATCAAGAAAGTCCGAATCCGAAGCAACAACCCGTTTGAGATCCCGGAGGCCGGCCAGGGTACGCCGGCACTGTCGAGCACACCCCCCACCCTGCCGAGAGGGGGAGGGACGAGCTAGCGCTTCGAGAGGCCCCCCTGCCCTACCCAGCTAGCGACCGGCGGGCTTGCTGAGTCCGGACGAGACGCCGACCCGGCGCTCGCCCGGTAATTCCGGCAGCCGCGGGGCCCGGGCCAGGTCATCGAGTCGCTGCCGATGGTACTCGTCCGGCGCGCCAAACAGCCGCCGGTGCGGGGTGAGGCGGAGCTGGAGCAGTGTCCCCAGGGCGCTGACGCCATCGCGCCAGGTCAATTTTTTGCCTTCGGCCCGGCTGCGCGCGTAATAGCTGATCGGAACCTCGTGGATGCGATAGCCGAGGCGGAGCAGCCGAGCCGTGATCTCGGGCTCGATATCGAAGCGCCGCCCCCGCAGCCCGAGCCGACGCATCAGTTCGGTGCGCATGGCTTTGAATCCGGTCTCCATGTCCTGGATATAGCAATTGAAGAGCACGTTCGTGGCGGTCGTGACCATCCGGTTGCCGATCACAAACCAGTACGAGTAGGCGGTCTGACCCATGAAGCCACGGACGCCGTAGACGACATCGGCGCGTCCCTCCACGATGGGCTCGATCAGGCCGGGATACTCGACCGGATCGTATTCCATGTCGGCATCCTGGACGATGACAATTGGCGCGGTGACTGACGAAAGCCCGGTCCGCAGCGCCGCGCCCTTGCCACGGTTGGCGGGATGCCGGACCACGGTCACGCGTGGATCGTCGGCGAAACCCTGCGCGACCTCCAGGGTCCGGTCCGTCGAGGCATCGTCGACCACCACGACCTGCTGCACGCACGGCTGCAGCAGCACCCGCTGCATGACCCCGCCGATCGTCGCCTCTTCGTTGAAGGCGGGAACGATTACCCCAAGCGCCGGATCCCGCGGCCCAACCTGAGTCCGGCCCGAATCCATCCCGCTTGAAGTTTAGCCCAGCGCAGGCGCGATCCGTGCGCTGGGCTCGGCCTTACTGCAGGTAGGCGAAGACGTCGACGACGACGTGCACCGGCGTTCCGAACACGTAGATCGTGAACGAGCCGGCATTGGCGCCGCTGCCGAACCCAACGGTGAATGAGTTGGGCCAGGCGTAGACCGGGCCGCCGAAGTTCACCGTGGAGACGGTTGGCCTGGCGACCCCCTTGGGATAGATGCTCAGATATCCCTGAGCGGCAAACGTCGCTGGATAGGGGTTGGCCGCGAGCGCTGTCAGGTTGCCAACGATCCCGACGGCATCGACCGGAATCCCGTTCGTGCCCGTGAACGGGCCGAAGTCGTAGCTGTTGCCGTTCTGGAGTGGCCCCGGGTGGCCCCCGTTGTTATTGGGATCCCGCGTATCGACCAGCCGGGCGGGCACGAAGGCGGTTCCATCACCCGCGGCGCTATCCACCCGGACCGAGTTCATCCGCCTCCAGCTGTCGGCGCCGGTGCCGAGCGGTACGGCGCCTCTCCCGGGGACATAGTGGGCCCGGGACGCCCACAGTGAGCCGTCTGCCTCGCGGATCAGCTCGAGGTCGTTAGTGGCGAGCCGGAATCCGGGCGAGGGCCCGCTCCCGATGCTGTACGGAACCTGGGAGAAGCTGCCATTCCCGCCGGCCAGCAGGTCGATGCCGGTGATCGTCGCCCCCGAAACGCCAATGCCCGCGTCGGACGACCCGGCCACGCCGGTCCCGTTGATGGTGCCGGCATAGCCATCGACGCCCTCGGCGAAGTTGTAGGCCGTGTTGTCCGCGTCGTGCTGCGTGACGACGCCCCCATAGCTTTGTAGCGGCGCGAAAAACAGAAAGCCCGGGGTCTGCGTGCTCGGCTTGGGAACCGGGGGGTTTTGTGCCTTGGCCCCGGTGACGCCGACGAGCGGCGTCGGGCCCGTGGCTGTTGCCGGCATGGTGGGCGTCAGCGTCGTCGTGAAAGCCGCGTCGTTGGTCTTGGCAACGACAGGATCGGTGTTGCCGAGGACGACTGAATTGCCGTCCGTCGCCGCTGCCGGCGTCGAGCGCAGCAGCACGCCGCCGGCGGCCCCCGCCACCGCCGCACCAGCCAGTTTCAGAAGATCCCGTCGACTGTGGCTCGAGTCGCCGTTGGGACCAACCTGCCCTTCGAGCCGCCGCAGTCGCTCCTGGAGTTCGATGACCCTGGCCTGCAGGACCTCAATATCGCTGCGCTCGTTCATCCCACTCTCCCCTGAAGCTGCTCACGATCTGGCTGTTCGGCCTGCCGAGTCGGGCGCCGGGTCATTGCCGCCAGCATCTGGGCTGGGGCTAGCCGGGTTGGTCGTCGCTTACTGTTCGTCAGAAGGATCTCTTCCGCCGGCGAGCAAGGTCGGACGGGCGCACGTGGTCGAAGCATTCCTCCACCCCCTTGATTTACTGGCCGACACGATACTGGGAGCCAGCCTGGGAATCAAGCATTTCGGGCGACAGTCAAATGGCGGCTAGGATAAGCATGCTGAGTCAGGCCGCCGCCTGGCCCGAGCCTTTATGCGCAGTAATCCAGTAAGCGTGGCAGCGCGGGATGAGTCCGTTCCAGTACCCCGCGCAAAAAGCCGGCCCTTTGGCATCCGGCAATGGCTGGACGAGGTCATCGCCTATTCGGAGCTCCTGGGCAACCTGGTGGTGCGCGATCTCAGGACGAAATACCGAGGCTCGTTCTTCGGCATCTTCTGGTCGCTCCTGAACCCGCTGCTGCTGATGATCGTGTATACGGTTGTCTTCTCGCTGATCGTGCGGGTGAACATCCATCCCTACGCGGTCTTCCTGCTGACCGGCCTCGTGCCCTGGAACGCCTTCGCCATGAGCCTCACGGCGGCCACGAACTCGGTGCTCGACAACTCCGGCATCGTTCGGAAGATTTACTTCCCGCTGCAGATCCTGCCACTCTCGGCGGTGCTCGCTAACTCGGTCAACTTCGGCATCAACCTGGTGTTGCTGGCCGTGCTGACGGTGATCTTCCACGCCAGCTTCAGCGCGGCCATGGTGTTTGTTCCGGTGCTGGTCCTGCTGCAGATCTGCTTCGCCTACGGCCTCGGCTCGCTGCTCGCGGCCGCCCAGGTCTACTTCCGCGACGTCCAGTATTTCCTCAGCATCATGCTGACGGCCTGGTTTTTTCTCACGCCGATCGTGTACTCGATCGACCTGGTGCCGGGCAAGCTCCAGAAGGTCCTGGCCGTCAATCCGATGGCCTGGAACATCACCTCCTTCCAGGATGTCTGGTTCTACGGGCGGATGCCCCGCTGGTCCTACCTGGTGGGCTTTGCCGCGGTCAGCCTGGTGATGCTGATCGGCGGGATCCTGATCTACGGCCGGCTGAGCCAGCGTTTTGCGGAGGAGGTCTGATGGCCCCGGTGGTCAGCTTTGAGGGCGTCACCAAGACCTTTCGCGTCTACCAGCAGCGGCACGAGGGTCTGAAGGAGGCGATCCTGCGCCGCCGACGCGGCGTCTATGAGGAGTTCTTTGCCCTGCACGACGTCTCGTTTGGGGTCGATCCCGGCACGACGGTGGGCATCATCGGCTCGAACGGGGCGGGCAAGTCAACGGCGCTCAAGCTGATCGCTCGCATTCTGCACCCCAATTCGGGACACGTCCGGGTGGAGGGGCGGGTTTCCGCCTTGCTCGAGCTGGGCACCGGCTTCCATCCGGATTACACCGGTCGGGAAAATATTTTTCTCAACGGCGCCCTGCTCGGATTGCGCCGTGAGCTGATCCGGCGCCGGCTGGACGACATCATCGGCTTTGCCGGCCTGCAGCGCTTCATCGACAACCCCGTCAAGACCTACTCGAGCGGCATGTACATGCGGCTGGGCTTCGCCATCGCGGTCAACGTCGATCCCGACGTCCTGCTCGTGGACGAAGTGCTGGCCGTCGGTGATGCCGACTTCGCACAGAAATGCTTCGACCGGATCAACCAGTTCCGGCGCGAGGGCAAGACGATTGTCTTCGTCTCCCATGACCTGTCGTCGGTCCGCCGCTTCTGCGACCGCACCATCTGGATCGATCGCGGCCAGATTCGCGCCGACGGTCTGCCCGATGACGTCACCGAGCAATACCTGGCTGACGTGCAACACCATGCGCCCAGCGATGACGGCGCCAGCGGTACCCGCTGGGGGACGCGACAGGCCGAAATTGCCCGCGTCGAGCTGATGGGTAGCGCGGGCGAGCCGAAGTACGTGTTCGAACCGGGGGACACGATGCAGCTCCGGGTCTCCTACCGGTGCAAGGAGCCGATTCGAAAACCGATCATCGGGGTCGCCATCTTCCGCGAGGACGGGGTGCGATGCTTCGGCACCAATACGACCGCCGGCGGACATCCACTCGAAGAGATCCGAGACCAGGGCAGCGTGACCATGACGGTGCCCAGCCTCAACCTGCTGGAAGCGGGTTACCTGATCTCGGTGGCGATCACCGACGACGGCGACCATGTGACGTTCGACCACTGGGATCGCCGGATCGAGTTCCGGGTCCGCCAGAAAACGGGCGATCCCACCGGCGTCGTTTTCATGCCGTCCAGCTGGGACGCCGATGGCCAGGCAAAACAGGGCGTCGCATGAGGCTGCCCTCGGTTGGCATCGTCGTCCTGAACTGGAACGGTCGGGATCACCTGGAGGAATGCCTGGCATCGCTGCAGGCGCAGACCTATGCTGGCCCGCACGAGATCGTCCTGATGGACAACGGCTCGACCGACGGTTCCGTCGATTTCGTGAAGGCGCGCTTTCCCAAGGTGCGAATCATTCGCTCGGACAAGAATCTTGGCTTTGCCGGGGGTAACAACTACGCGGTCGAGCGGCTGGAGCAGGACGCGATCGCCTTCCTGAACAACGACACGCGGGCGGAGCCCGGCTGGCTCGACGAGCTGGTTCGGATCCTGACCCAGGCGCCGGAGATCGCCTGCGCCAGCGGCAAGATCCTGAGCTGGGACGGCAGGCGGATCGACTTCGTCGCCAGCGGGGCCACGCTCACCGGGTATGGGCTGCAGCTTGGCTGGGGCGACACGACCAGCAAATACGACGTCGAGCAGGACATCCTCGCGCCCTGCGGGGGCTCGATGGTGATCTGGCGCACGGTTTTCGATCGCGTCGGTCGCTTCGATGAAGATTATTTTCTGTTCTACGAGGACCTGGACCTCGGGTGGAGGCTCTGGCTGGCCGGCTATCGGATCCGCTCCGCCCCGCGGTCGATCGTGTACCACAAGCATCACGGCTCGGCGCAACGACTCGACGATGTGCGAAAAGCCGTGCTGTACGACCGGAACCCCCTGTACACCATCTACAAGAACTACGACGATGAGCA
>DASTJZ010000113.1:0-5586 GCA_035716185.1 Candidatus Dormiibacterota bacterium | reverse complement strand
ACCGCAGTCGGAGCTCATCTGGAAATCAGGCCCGCTCACGCTCATGTTGGTGATAGATAGGGCGCCATTGCCCGAGTTGAACAGCACCACGGTCTGCGGCACGGTCGGATTGCCGACCCGATCGCCGCCGAAGTTGAGATAGCCGCTGCTGAGCACCGGCCGGGCCGAGGTGCCGGTTCCGCGCAGGGCAATCGATTGGCTTCCACCAGCCCCGTCGTCGGAGAGCACTAACGTTGCAGCGCGCAAGCCGTAGCCGTGCGGCGTGAAGTTGACGGTGATCGAGCACGACGCACCGGGCTGGATGATGCGCAGGCAGGTACTCGATTGACTGTAGTCGCCGGACGCCCCGCCGCCGATGCTGATCCCGGTCACATTCAGCGCCCCGTCACCCGTGTTCGTCAGGGTTACGCTCGTCGACACGTATCCGCCAAGATTCGCCCCCGGCGAAAGGCTGGTCGCGCTCAGGCTGGCCACCGCCTGATAGGCGTACCCATTGAGCCGTACGCTCTGCTGCGTCCCCGGCGCCGAACCGGCGTCGTCGTTCACGATCAGGGTGCCGGTTCGCGTTCCGCCGGCGAGTGGCGCAAACGTGACACCGATCGAGCAGCTGATGCCGGGAAGCAGAACGGGCGGGCAGTGCGACTGCGCTTTGAAGTCACCGGTCGCCGCGATGCCGCCGATCGTCAGCGGCCCGTCTCCGTGGTTCGTGAGGTTGACCATTTGGGGTGGCGTGACCGCGCCCACGTTCTGGCTGAAGCTCAGGTGGTCTGGCCCGAGCTGTACCAGCGCCATCGTGCCGACGCCCATGACCTGGATCCGTTGCGGACTGTCCACCGAGTCGTCGGCGATGACGATGTAGCCATCGCGTTCGCCCAGGGTGCTAGGGACGAAGGTCACATTGATCGCGCAGCTGGCACCCGGCGCCAGCACCGGCGGGCAGTTGTTGGTCTGCGAGAAGTCACCGTCCTCGTGGATCCCGCTCAGATGCAGCGGGGTCTGGCCGCTGTTGACGAGCATGAACGTCTCCGGCGCGCTGGCCGTGCCAAGGTTCTGGGCAAAGGTCAGTGACTGATGGTTGAAGCTCGCGGCCGCCTGGGCGAGGCTGCCGGTCAGTGGCACGAATTGCGTCGTACCCCCTTTCAGCGAGTTTCCGGACGCATCGTCCTTGATGACCAGCCGGTCAGTGCGAGCCGCACGGTCGCTGGCGCTGATCGGGTTCAAGGTGATCGTGATCTGGCAGCTTGTGTGGCCCAGCATCGTACCGGGGCAGTTGTAGCTTTGCGAGAAGTCGGAGTTGGCGCCTCTCTCGAGCGCGATCGAATTGATCGTCAACGGGCCGTCGCCGTTATTGGTCATCGTCACCGCCGCTGAGCTCGCTGTGGCGCTATTCACCGGCTGGTAGATGGCGACCGCCGGGGGATTGAGGCCAACCAGCGACGCCGTTGCCTGTCCGGTCAGCATGATGAGCTGCGGTCCGCCGATGGCATCGTTGGGAATCACCACGCTGCCGGTGTGGCCGCCCAGCGCCTGCGGCTGGAAGGCGACCTGGAAGAAGCAGCTTGCGCCCGGTTCGAGTCGGGCCTGGACGCAGGTGTTCTGCTGCGGATCGAGGTAGAAGTTATTGCGGTCCGCGCCCAGGTCGACGTTGCCCATCGTCAGGAGCCCGCTCCCGGAGCTGGTGACGGTGACGCTCTGCGGCTGGCTCTGGCCGGCGAGATTGGTCGGATCGAAATTGACCTGGGTGCGGGCCACGCCGGCTTGCGGGAGTCCGAACCAGCGGACCCGGTTATTGAAGCTGTCGGCGATCAGCATGGCGCCCGAGTCCGCCAGCAGGCTCACCGAGCGCGGCCCGCTGAGCTCGGCCGAATCGGCCGGACCAACATCGCCTAGCAGTCCAGCGGTGCCTTTGCCGGCAAGGGTCGTCACGGTGCCCGCCGTGGGATCGACCCGCCGCAGCCGGTGATTGAGATAGTCGGCAACGTAGACCGCACCGGCTTGGTCGACGCTGGCGCTCCAGGGACGCTTGAACTGGGCCTGCGCGGTAGCGCCGTCGGCAAACCCGTCGTCCGCGGTGCCGGCGACCGTCGTGATGATGTTGCTGGCCGAATGGTCGGTTGGACTGACGGCGGTGACTTTGCGGACGCGGTGGTTGAAGCTGTCCGTGATGTAGAGATCGGGCAGCGTCGAGGCCGGCGATGTGCCTATCGCAACGCCGTAGGGGAAATAGAGATCGGCAGATCTTGCCAGGCCGTTTTCGCCGCTGAATCCGACCGTACCGGTGCCGGCCACCGTGTACATCCGGCCGCCGATGACCTCACGAACCCGGCTGTGATAGGTGTCGGCGATAAACAGGTCGCCGGCGCTGTCGACCGCCAGACCCGTCGGGTAGCTCAGCGATTCCTGGGTCGCGCTCTGGCCGTCGGGATCGGGCAACGCCAGCCCGTTCGAATCGACCGCCGGCTGCCCATTGCCCGCCACGATCGAACTGGTTCCATGGATGAGATCGATCGCCCGGACGACGTTGTCGAAGGTGTCCGAGATATAGAGCACGTGACGCGTTGAATCGAGGGCCGCTCCCATCGGATCGCGGAGATTGCCGAGCAGGGTGCTGACCTCATCGATGTCCTTGTCGCCGGTGCTGTGGTTGCTCGGATCCGTGTCGGCGGTGTGGAAGGTGCGAATCGCGTTGTTGAACGTGTCGACGATGTAGCGCTGGCCGGTGATTGGTGGGACCTCGGCTCTCGTATCCGGCGCGCTCATGTCTGAGACGACGGCCGCGGGGCCGGCGAACTGCGCGCGCGACGGCGGCTGGCCGTTCCCGGCCAGGCTGGCGGTGCCGTTTCCCGCTTCGATGTGCATGTTGTGGGCAGGCCCGCCCGTCAGCGTGGCTTCGAGAATCCGCACCCGGTTGTTCCCGGTGTCGCCAATGACGACATCGCCGTTCGGCCGGATCGCGACCGCCATCGGCGTGTTGAGCTTCGAAAGGATCGCCGGCTGGGAGTCAGGAGAGTCGCCGCGCTCGGTCGTTCCGGCGACGGTACGGATGATGCCGTCGCCCGAGGTGACTTCTCGAATGACGTTGTTGCCTGTATCGGCAATGAAGAGGTTCCCCTTGTCATCGAGCGCAACGCCGGACGGCAGCTTGAGCAGCGCGTTGGTGGCGACCACCCCGTCCTTGTAAGCTCCGCTGCCCACGGCGCCCGCCATCACGCTGAGGCTCGCCGGGTGCGCGGGTGTGTATTCGGTGCCGGCGTCGTAGAGCCGGACCACATTGTTATAGGTATCGGCGATGTAGAGCTTGCCGTTGCCGTCCGACGCCAGGCCCCGCGGGTGATTGAGCGGGGCTTTGACCGAGCTTCCCGGCGCCGAGCATGGCCCGACTGCGGTAGTGATGTTGCCCGGGGTGCCGTCGGCATTCATCTGGACCGATCGGATGCAGTTATTCAGCGTATCGGCGACGTAGACGAGGTTCTGGCTCTTGTCCCAGGCAACGCCGTAAGGCGAATTCATCTGGGCAGCGGTGGCCGAGCCATTGTCGCCGGCCAGGCCGAACGCACCGGTGCCGGCGACCGTGCTGATGACGGCGGTCTGCGGACCGCCCGGACTGCCGACGGGTGGCACCGTCACGTGAACCTTCCGAATCTGATGGCCGAAGGTGTCGGCGATATAGACATCGAAGGCGGTGACGTCGTACCCGACCTGGGTCACCTGTCCAATTGCCACCGCGTAGGGGCCGGCCAGCTGCGCTTTCGCCGGGTCGGCTCCGTCGCCCTCCACCGCCAGGCCACCGACGCCGGTGAAGGTCACCTCCGAGTTGTCGATCAACAGCCGGACGACGTGATTGACCGGGTCGGCGACAAACGTATAGCGACCAAAAACCGCCAGGCCGTAGGGTTGCTGGGCGACGTCCTTCGGAGCTCCCGTAGCAGGCTGGCCCGCGTAGGTGGATAGCTCGGGTCGTGCCGTCGGTTGCGCCGCGGTCGCCGCGGCGGCGACCAGGGGATGGGTGGAATAGAGTTGCGGGATCGCAAGGTTAACCAGGAGGGCAGCCGAACCTACGGCGCGCCAGCACCGAGCCCCCCAGTGGCCCCGACTCTTCATCCGGTTCCCCCTTGAGCGCTTACCCAGGTGCATCATACGCTCACTCAAAGCTCAATCTCAACGGCGGAGGACGAAGTCCCCTGGTTGGGACCGTCCGGGGGTGACGAGAAACGGCGCCCTGGTCGTGATGTTCGCCGCACCCGAGCCGGAGCCCTGGTCATTGGCCACCACAGCGATCAGGTATCGCGGACCGAGCTCATCGTGATAAAGGATCAGGACATAGGCGTGGAACGCGCCGTTCCCGTCGGTTGTCAGGCCGGGAGTCGGCGGCGATGGCAACCGGCCGTCCCAGTTCAGGAACGAAACCGCGCTGTTTGGCGGAAACCCGGTTCCCACGGCGAACGTGACGAACCCGGGCGGCCCGATTGGCGGCTGGAGCGCGAGCGAGGGTTGGTAGCAGGGAACCCGGTAATTCGGGAAATCCGCCTCGCGCTGCCGGAAGTCATCGGCGCGAATCAGATGCAGGCCGTCGCCGGGTTCGATCACCTCAGCCGACTGGATAAACCGACCAAAGGCATCGGTCACCGTCTGAAAGCTCTGTGGTTTGGTACTGCCCGGTCCGGCGTCGAATGTGATCAGCACATCGCTCAGCGGATTGAAGTTCTCGCCCGCGACGGTGATGGTTCCGTGTTCGGGCGGTGGAATGAAAGCGGTGGCGGCGGACAGAGGCGGCTTCGGTGTGGAGGCCGGGAACGGCACCCGGAAATCGTTTGCGGTAACGGCGGCACCCGCAGCCGGCTGGAAGCAGGAAGGACTGACGGTGATGGTGGCGGGAGACCTGATCGCGGTCGCCGGCGGACCACTCTGCCAGAGAATGAAGTGCCGGTTGCTTCGGTGAATCTCGAGGCCATCGCTGAAGCTGGCCTGCACCGAGTCGATGCCCGGCTGACCAGCGTTCGGGTAGGAAACGTGGGCCTGGCCGTTCTTATCAGTGGTCGCAGCGAGTGTCTTCCCCTTGCTGGGGCCGCTGATCACCGCGAAATTGACCGGCACGGCCGGTAATCCCTTGCCGTTCCAATCGACGACGGTCGCGCTGACCGTTGTCGGTCCCGGCATGCGGAGGGTTGCCGGTGCCGGATCGATCTGGATCCGCGAGGCAGGAAAGCTCGGACTGAGGGCCAGGGTGGCGGCGACCGCGCGTCCGCCCAGCAACGAAACAGCCGCGACTCCGGCTGCGATCGCGGCCGCGGCCAGCTGGACGCGCCGCACGGCTAGGGACTCGAGGGTGGGTTCTTGAAGTAACCGCTGTATGTGACCGAGGCGTTGCAGAGACTGTTCCCGGGAGCCGGATCGCATTTCAGCACCATCTTTTGCTTTTGATCGAAGACGGGTGGCGCCACGAAATGGAAATCCAGGTCTCGGAAATTCTCGAGCCTGATCGAGAACAGGATCTGGTCATTGAATTTGCTGGAGTCGTTTGGATCCGGTACCCGGCGCATCAGATACACCGTGCCGGAGTTCCCACTCGGGTTTTCAAATACGAGA
>DASTJZ010000112.1:0-2041 GCA_035716185.1 Candidatus Dormiibacterota bacterium | reverse complement strand
CGCGCCAGTTCGGGCTGCGCTCGCCGGCCCAGAAGGGAAGCACGGTCAGGCCATGACTGTCGGGCGCGATCGCGCCGGCCTCGCGTTCCAGCTGCTTCTTGTGCCCCAGCCCGAGGCCAGCGGTGAACCATCGGACGACATTGCCACCCTCGCTGAGCGCACCACCCACGACGAAGCGCTGCCGATCGAGGCGATAGACGAAGGTTCCCCACGGGATGTCGAGCCGGTCGCTCGCCAGGATGACCCGCAAGGCGCTGGAGGTCCCGATGGTTGCGCATGCCCACTGAGGGGTGACGGTACCGGCGCCCACGTTCGCCAGCGCGCCATCGCCGACCGGCAAGTACCAGGGAATTCCTCGCAGTTCGGGCCAGCGACGGGCGAATTTGGCGCGCAGTGAGTGGCAGGGCTCATCCCAGTCGGTCAGTCGCGAGAGTTTGTTAGGCGTGATTCCGGCCAGCCGGAGCGCTTGCGGGTCCCACTCGCGGCGGTTGACATCGAGGAGCCCGGTACCGGAGGCGATCGATAGGCTGACCGGGGCCTCGCCGAAGAGTTCGCGATAGAGGTATTCGGCGAGCGAGACCCAGCGAGCGGTTCGCCGCAAGGCCGTGCTACGGGTCGACGCGAGCCATCGGAGTTTCGCCGGCCAGTAGCTGGCGTGGAAGAAGCAGCCGGTGCGGGCGTGGTAGTCGCGTTCGTCCTCCGTGGCTCGAAGGTGTTCGGCCTCGGCAGCGCTGCGCGTGTCCGCCCAGGTGAGCAGCTCGGTCGTGGGCTTGCCCTGCCCGTCGATGCCCATCAGGCTGTGCCAGTAGCAGGATGCCGCCGCGGCCACAATCGTGACCTTCTGCTTGCGGGCGGCCTTGAGGGCCTGGTCGATGCTTTGCTCGATCAGCTTCAGCAGTGCCGGGGGATCGGACGAAACCTCTCCCGGCTCTTTCGTCTGGACCTTATACGGCAGGTCACAGAGGGTCTGCTCGACCATCCGGCCGCGGGTGTCGTACACGACGGCACGCACCGACGAGGTGCCCAGGTCGAGCGCCAGGACGGCCTCGGTGGACTTGCGCTTAGGCATGCTGAATTCTGTCGGACCCTTTGATAGACTGTGCCAGCCTAACCCGAACCGCTGGGGCGTGGCCAAGCTGGTAAGGCGCCTGACTCTGGATCAGGTAATCCTAGGTTCGAATCCTAGCGCCCCAGCCATTTTCACGATTTGCCGCTGGGACGAGGGCATCGAAGGGCTTTCGCAATTCAAATTCGAGCGTTCTGTCCTTCAAGACGCGGTTCGATGTCAGGAGACCCACGAGCTCCCGCCGCTGCTCCGGATCAGCCCGCTCGAATATTTGCGGCGCCTGGGCGATCAGTTCGATGAGCTTGCTGCCGAGCTCCATATAAGCGCCTTCGGCGTGCTGATGCCGGGCGAGGTCGCGGCTCAGCTGGCTCCGCTTCTCCTCGAGCACATCCCATCGTTGCCGGAAGAAGTCTTCAGAGATGAGGCGGTGAAGGCGATCGTCGTAGAGCCGGTCCATGAGGAGCTCTTGCTCTTTGATCTCCGTGCGAATTTCTTGCACGACCGTCTGGTGGTAGGCCCGCTGGTCTTCGCGGCTCTTGGCGATCCCCTTGGAGCAGCCAGGTCTTGGCGTCCTCCGGGATGGCGATGCTGGCTAATAGGGCGCGGACCTGTTCGTCCAGCTGCTCCTCGCGGACGTAGGTCTTGCGGCACGCCTCCTCGCCGGCGCAGTGGTAGTAGACATAGCGTTTCTTCTTGATCTCTGCCGTGAGATGACGGCCGCAGCAGCCGCAAATCAGCAGGCCCTTGTATGCGAAGTCGTGTTCCGATAGACGGGCTTCTCGTGGGCGCTTAAGGCCGCCTGGACCGCATCCCAGAGCTCGCGCGATACCAAGGGTTGGTGGCTTCCGGCCCAGATGCGACCCTTCCAGCGAAACGCGCCGTAGTAGAAAGGGTTCTTAAGCAACCACTCCAGCTGGCTGAGACTGATGGGCTTGCCTTGTTTCGTCGTTGCCAGAGCTTCATCGAGGAGCTTCT
>DASTJZ010000111.1:0-14324 GCA_035716185.1 Candidatus Dormiibacterota bacterium | reverse complement strand
ACGCCTCCGGCTGCGATCACCGATCCGACGTCAACTGCCTGGATCCACTATTACCGGCCACCCACGATCGGCGTGGATACCGAATCGCAGAGCCGGTGGGACGGTCCTGCCATCGTCCGGATCGATCAAAGCCAGCGGTCGGGGACGGTGAAGGCGAACCTCGGCGGTATTCAGATCGAGGGTGTGTGGCGGTGCGTGTAGATCATCATCGACATCGATGCTGAATGACCCGACCGCCCTTCAGCGAGTCGAGGGTGGTGTCATGCTCGTCCTCGCCTTGCTGGTGTACTGGAAACTGTCTGGACCGTGGCTGCTGCTGATTGTTCTCATCCTCGCTCCGGACCTCTTCATGCTCGGCTACCTGCGCGGGCCGCGCTTCGGCGGCGCGGTCTACAACCTGGGTCACACCTGGCTATTGCCCGGCATCCTGTGCGCCGCCGGAATCCTGGGCAGCACCTCGCTCTTGATCCAGCTGGCGCTCATCTGGTTTGGTCACATCGGGTTCGATCGCCTGCTTGGCTACGGGCTCAAGCTGCCGACGGCCTTTCAGGACACCCACCTCGGCCGAATCGGCCGCAACCGCTGATAGGCTGTGACCCGTGATCGATCCGAAGCACCGGATCACGATCGAATATTGCGTCCCTTGAAACTATCTCGATCAGGCCGCCGGTCTGGCGGCTGAGATTCTCGGCGCCTGGGCGCCCATCATGGTCGAGGTCTCGTTGCGCACCGGGAGCAAGGGTCGATTCGAGGTAACCCTCGATGATCAGCTGCTCTTCAGCAAGGCGAAGTTGAAAAGATTTCCGGAGAGCGGCGAGATCTTAAAGCTGGCGCAGCCAGTGCTAGGACCGCCGATCGACTGGCGTTAGCGGCATCCTCCGGCGCCCACTTCCGTATCTCCTGGTGGTCGTGCTGGCGGTCGGGTGCTTCCAGTATTTCCGTCCGCTCCCAGGCATCGCGTCGGCCCCAACCGTCGCCGCGTCGGAGCGCCTTGGGACCGCTCCCATCCTTCCCTGGCCGGCGCACGGACAGGCCGCCCTCGTTATCGATGGGTACGGCGACGTCGGCAGCTCGGGCGGAGCTGCCTCGGCGCCGATGGCCAGTACGACCAAGGTCATGACCGCGTTACTCGTGCTCGAGGATCACCCACTGGCGGCGAATGAGCCCGGGCCGGTGTTGTCTGTTTCTCAGTCCGACGTTGCGAATTACTACGCCGAGCGGAACCAGGGCGAGTCCGTCCTTCCGGTGACCGCCGGCGAACAGCTGTCCGAGTACCAACTGCTGCAGGGCTTGATGTTGCCCTCCGCCAGCAACTTTGCCGACATGCTGGCCAACTGGGACGCGGGTGGTGTGGCGGCGTTCGTCGGCCGGATGAACGCCCGCGCGGCAGCTCTTGGGATGACGGCCACCCACTATGCCGATGTGAGCGGATTCTCCCCGGCGAGCACGAGCATCCCGGCCGACCTGATTCGCCTGGCGCAGATGGCGATGCATCTGCCGGTGTTCGCCCAGATCGTCGCCCAGCCACAGGCAACGCTGCCACTTGCCGGTGTCATCCACAACCTCGACGCGCTCCTGGGACAGGGTGGCATCGTCGGCATCAAGACCGGGCACACCGACCAGGCGGGGGGCTGCTTTGTGTTTGCGGCCGATCTGACGATCGAAGGCCAACCGGTGCGCGTCTACGGCGCAGTGATGGGACAACCCAATTTCCTGCCGGGCGCGTTCGCCGCCACGACCGCCTTGCTGAATGCGCTCCGGCCGGCCTTACACCTGCGCCCGGTGGTTCGGCGGCACGACGCCATTGCCGGCTATCGCACGGCCTGGGGCGAATCGGGTGCGATCGTCGCCGCTCAGTCCGTGAGCTGGGTCCTGATCGATGGCACGACCGTCAACCGTCGCACCACGCTCACGGACCTGCCGGCCACGCTTCCTGCGGGGTCGCGGGTTGGCAGCCTGGTGGTGATGGCGGGCAACCACACGGCCGAGGTTGCGCTCACCACGGACGCAGCGATCAATGGCCCCGACCTGGGCTGGCGGCTCACGCGCGGCTTCTAGCTACGCGCTGAGGCCCCAGCTGACGGGTTTGATATCGATGCCATCGGGGATGAACAGCAGGCCATCGCTTCGGCCTCGCCGGTCATTGAGCCCGTACTGCCAGACGATCTGATTGGTGTGGGGATCGATGATGATCACGCGGTTGCGAAAGTCGTCGTTGAGTGCGATCAGCCCGTTGCTCAGCTGGATGGCGAGTGATGGATGGTCGAGCATCCCGCCGCCGGATCTCGGCGCGTAACGCCAGACCGGCTTGCCCGCGCGGGTCATGATCAAAATCTGTCCCGGGCGTGCATAGTCGACGAGGAGGATGTTGCCGTCGGGCAGCATCTGCGCATCGGAAGGGTAGCGAATGCCGGGGGCCTGCATCGTCCAGTACAGCGTTCCATCCCACCCCACCTCGCTGACCCAGCTGCCGTAGATCTCGGTGACCAGCACATGTCCATTAGGCAGCGGGGTGTCGCCGTTCGGCATCCCAAAGCTTCTTGCCGGCTGGTGCCGGCAGACACCGGGTCTGCCCAACTGCCGCGTGATCGTTTTCGAGGCCTGCTCGATGCGGATCAGGCGGCAATTGCGAATGTCCGCGACGCCGACGCTGCCATCGGGCCACATGTAGGCATCGTCGGGACCGTTGAGGTAACCGCGTCCCGATCCATGATGTTCGGACACGCCGTACTGCCAGACGATCCGGTGCGTGGCATAGTCAACCAGGACGATCGCATGCGCTTCCTCTTCATTGATCACGATCGATCGTCCATCCGGCGCGTAAAAGGCATCGTCGGGCCAGCGAAAGTGTTGTCCCGGTCGCAGATCGCCCGGGCGGGGGAACTCCCAAACGATGCGCCGGTCCGGTGTTACCTCGATGACGCGGTTATTGGCTCGGTCGGCGATCAAGAGGTTGCCCGGCAGGACGCCCGGCATCGCCGTCGGTGGGGGAGGGGAGGGCGGATTCGAGCTCGCGGGTGGAGGTAACTCTTCTGCTTGCTCGACGGCTTTCGGCGGGGAACTCGACGGCGAATTCGAACATCCGACGACCATAAACAGCGCTCCGGCGATCACAGGTGCAACGCAAGTATGGATAACCGAGGGCGAGCGCACGCTCGCGAAAGTATACGGATCGCTTTCGCGTTTGCCCTGCTGGAAGCCGGGTATAAAAAGCGGTGAGACCGATCAACATCACGCGGTCGAATGAAGGGGTGAGGGTCGCCCTCGTGGACAAGTCAATCGACGACAAAACGGGTGGCGCCGAAGCCGATTTTCCACGGACGATCCGTTTTTCCGGGACTGGTTCATGAGGCGCGCGCTGGGCTTGCTGCTCGCGGGCGTGGTCGGCATCGGGGTGCTGACGGCCATCGTGATCTCGATTCGCGGCCGGGCGGCATCCGACACGACCGGGCAGAACCTGACGGTCGTCCGGGGCGTCATTGGTTCAGAAAAGCAGCCATTCTTCAGTGACGCGGAGGTCATCAAGGTCTTCCGCGATCACGGCCTCGACGTCCGAGTCGATACCGCCGGTTCACGCCAGATTGCCGCGACCTTCGACCTGACCCACTATGATTTCGCTTTTCCGGCGGGCGTGCCCGCCGCCGAGAAACTGCGGCGCGATCACAAAGTCACCACCACGTATTCGCCGTTCTATACGCCAATGGCGATCGCCAGCTTCAAACCGATCGCGCAGCTGCTGGTAAACGCCGGGGTGGCAAAAGACCAGGGCGGCTATTACACCTTCGACATGCAGGCCTATATGCGACTGGTCGCGCAGAATGCCCGCTGGAACAGCCTCCCCAACAACACGACGTTTCCGGCCAGCACCAGCATCCTGATCACGTCAACGGACGTGCGGACGTCGAATTCCGCCGCCATGTACCTCGCCATCGCCTCCTACGTCGCCGACGGCAATAACATCGTTCAGGATCCTGCCCAGGGCGCGTCGGTGCTGCCGACGGTCGCTCCCTTGTTCCTGCGGCAGGGCTACACCTCCAACTCGTCCGAGGGACCGTTCCAGGACTACCTGAGCATCGGCATGGGTCACACCCCGATGGTGATGATCTACGAGGCCCAGTACGCGGCTCGCGCGGCAGCCAACGACGGCTCGATCACCAAGGACATGGTCCTCATGTATCCCAGCCCGACCGTGTACTCGAAGCACACAGTGGTTCCACTCACGCCCACCGGCGATCGAGTCGGCAAGCTGCTGACAACGGATCCGAATCTTCAGCGGCTGGCCATCAAGTACGGCTTTCGTACCAACGACACCGCCGCTTTCAACAAGTTCGTGACCAGCCACAACGTCGTCCTTCCCCCGACACTCTTCAACGTCATCGAACCCCCGACCTACGACACGCTGGAGTCGATGATCAGCGCTCTCGAGCAGCAGATGAAAGGAGTCGCAAAGTGAGCATGAATCCGCCGACCACCTCGTCCGATCAGTCCGCGTCGAGCACCTCGTTAACGCTGGTGCCACCCCAACCGGTGGCGACCATCACCGATGCCGAAGCCGAGACCCTGGTGAAGGTCGATCCTGCGACCGCCAGCCGGATCGACACGATGGTGGACGGCTACGTCAAGTCACTGACGTCGCTGGACCCGCATTCCCAGGACTTCGCCAACAAGGTGAACGCGATCCACACCATGGGCGACGATGAGATCCGGCAGTCAGCCAGCGTCTCCAACCGCCTGCTGGACAAGCCGGTCAAGACGATGGAGTCGGGTCCCTTCAGCAAGGGGGCAACCGTTTCCAAGTCATTGGTCGACCTCCGCCATACGGTCGAAGACCTCGATCCGTCGCGGCAGGGACTGTTGAGTCCGAAGCACCTGTTCGGACTGATTCCGTTCGGCAATCGGCTGCGCGATTATTTCGCCCGCTATCAGTCCGCGCAGGGACACCTGAACGCGATCATCAACGCCCTCTACCGCGGCCAGGACGAGCTTCGTCAGGACAACGCCGCGATCGAGCAGGAGAAGGTCAACGTCTGGGACATCAAGGGCAAGCTCGAGCAATACATTTACATGGCGAACAAGCTCGATGACGAACTCGAAGCGCAGATCAACCAGGTCGGCCAGTCCGACCCGGAGCGCGCCAAGGCCTTGCGCGAGGACGTGCTCTTCTACGTGCGGCAGAAACACCAGGACCTGCTGACACAGCTCGCGGTGAACGCCCAGGGCTACCTGGCGCTGGAGCTGGTGCGGAAGAACAACCTGGAGTTGATCAAGGGTGTCGATCGCGCCACCACCACTACCGTCTCGGCGCTCCGCACCGCGGTGATCGTCGCCCAGGCGCTTGCCAATCAAAAGCTCGTGCTCAATCAGATCAGCGCCCTGAACACGACGACCAGCAGCATGATCGAGTCGACGTCGGTGATGCTCAAGGAGCAGTCCGGGCAGATCCACGAGCAGGCGGCCAGCGCCACCGTCAACATCGAAAAGCTGCAGGCAGCCTTCGCCAACATCTACGCCACCATCGACATGATCGACGCCTACAAGCTGCAGGCCCTCGACAGCATGCAGAAGACGATCGACGCGCTCGACGGCGAGGTGGCAAAGGCACAGTCCTACCTCGAGCGAGCGCACAGTGCCCCGGCAAGCGAGCAGGTCGGCAGCGGACGCGGCGAGCTGGCGCTGACCCGGAGCTGAACTTGAACAACTCGGTTTCCCTCCCCTCCTGGAGGAGGGCAGGGAGGGGGCTGGCGATCGCCACGCTTGCCGCCATCCTGGCGGGCTGCGCGGTCAACAGCGGCCCGACCACGGCGTCGGAGCCGGCCAACACCATCCACGTGCTGGCCGGCTCCGAACTCAAGGACCTGGCCCCGCTGATGCCCGACATCGAAAAGGCGACGGGCTTGCACCTGGCCTTCACCTACAGCGGAACACTCGAGGGCGCGGAGCGCATCGTGAACGGCGACCGCTCCGACCTGGCCTGGTTTGCCAGCTCGAAATACCTGAACCTGCTCCAGGGATCGACCCGGCGTGTGCTGGATCAGCAGCCGATCATGCTGTCCCCGGTCGTCCTTGGCGTCAAAGACAGCACGGCGCAGCAGTTAGGGTGGGCGAACAACCCGAAGGTCACCTGGCGCGATGTGGCGCTCGCGGCGCGCGCCGGCCAGTTTCACTTTGCGATGACCGATCCGACGTCATCGAACAGTGGCTTTTCGGCGCTCGTTGGGGTGGCGGCGGCGTTCGCCGGCACCGGCAATGCCCTGACCGTCGCCGACGTCAACGCTCCCGAGCTCAAGGATTTCTTCTCCGGACAGGCGCTGACGGCGGGTAGCTCCGGCTTCCTCGCCGACAGCTATGTGCGCGGCCAGGATTCGCTCGACGGGATCATCAACTACGAGTCCGTCCTGCTGTCGCTGAACGCCGGCGGGAAGCTCCATCAGAAGCTCGATCTGATTTATCCGAAGGAGGGCATCATCACCGCGGACTATCCGCTGATGCTCCGGAACAGCGCCAAGCGAGATGCCTACGACAAATTGGTCAGCTATCTGCGGTCGGCGGGCGAGCAGCGCCGCATCATGGAGACGACCAGCCGGCGGCCGGCGCTGCCAGCCGTGACACCCGACAGCCGGTTTACCAGCCAGGTCCTCGTCGAGCTGCCCTTCCCCGGCAGCCTGGACGTGATCAACGCCCTGCTGCTCGCCTACCAGAATGAGATTCGGCTTCCCTCGCACGAGGTATTCGTGCTGGACCTGAGCGGATCGATGGATGGCGAGCGGATCGATGGACTGAAGAAGGCCCTGACCAACCTCACCGGGCTGGACACCAGCCTCACCGGACAGTTCGCCCGTTTCCGCACGCGCGAGCAGATCACCCTGATCACCTTCAGCAGCCAGGTTCTCGATCAGCGGACCTTCACCATCAACGATCCGGATCCCAAAGGGCCGGACATGACCGCCTTGCGCGACTATGTCAACGGCTTCCATGCGGGCGGCGGCACCGCCATTTACGACGCGCTGATCCAGGCCTACCAGGCAGCCGGCGCGGCCAAGGATCAGGATCCCAATGCGTTTTACTCGATCGTCCTGATGACGGATGGCGAGAACAACACCGGTCGCAGCGGCGATGACTTCCTCCGCGATTACCAGAAGTTCTCCGCCAGCACCCGCGCCATAAAGACCTTTACCGTCCTGTTCGGAGAAGCCAACCCGCAGGAATTGCAGCGGATCGCCAGCATCAGCGGTGGCGCGGTGTTCGATTCGCGCACGACACCATTGAGCCAGGTCTTCAAAGAGATCCGTGGCTATCAGTAGGATGGGCGCCCGATGAACCAGCGGCTGCTGGTCTATCTCTACAGCACCAAGAACATCGTGGGATGCCTGCTGGCCGTGGTCGGCCTGGTTCTCTTCTTCACCGGCGTTGTCGGCGCCCTCTGGCCCATCGTCGTCATTGGCCTGTACCTGTTCGGCGTGCTGGTGACGCCGTCACCAAAGACGATCGACCTGCGAAGCGGCTTCGATCCGGACGACGTTCGAAAAGCCATGGACCACGAGATCCGCGCCGTCAATGGGCGAGTTCCCGCCGACGTGCTGGCGAAAGTACAGAGCATCCAGCAGATCATCCTCGGCATCCTGCCTCGCTCGGGTGCCTTGCCAGCCGGGTCGCCCGAGCTGTTTGTCGTGGAGCGGACGGCCACCGAATACCTGCCGACCGCGCTGGAGAGCTACCTGAACCTGCCACGGGCCTATGCCACGCTGCACCAGGTCCAGGATGGCAAGACGCCCAAGCAGGTCCTGATGGACCAGCTCACGCTGCTCGAAAGCAAGATGAACGAGGTCGCCGACGACGTCCATCGGAACGATACCGACCGTCTGCTCGCGAACGGGCGTTTTCTGGAAGAGCGCTTCGGCCGATCGGCCCTGTCACTGCCAGGGCCCGGTCCGACCAGTTCTTAACGAATTCTTCCGCCGCTTCTAACGTCTGTCTTTGCTAGTGTGAAAGCGGTCGCGGATGGGATTTACCAGCAAGCCCGTCAGGGTAGTCGAGATACCGGAACCAGCGTCAGAACCGCTGCTCGCGCCTGAGCGCGAACCGCAGCGGATCGAGAGGGAAGAAGAGGCGCCGGTCCAGACGCCGGCATGATCCCGGCGGTCGGGTACCGCTTCTGGCGGGTGGACCCCGACGACGCCTGGACCCGTGGCCGGTTGCAGTCGCCGGTAGCCGAGACCCTCTGGCCGCCGCTGGCCACGCTGGATGCCGAGTGCCAGACTCGGCCCGGGCTTCGACTGGCCCGCGCTGGCCTGCATCGCGCCGACGAGGACCGCGTGTCCCCCGAGCCCGGCTGCAGTTGCGGCATCTATGCCTATCACGACATCGGGCCGATGACCCGTGCGCTGCGAGAGGAGCCCTACATGTTTGGCGGCGCCGTGCTTTGCTGGGGCCGGATCGTGATCCACCCGGAGGGCATTCGCGCGCAGCACGCCCGGCCGCTGGCATTGTGCCGCCCGGAGAGTCCAACGGTTCAGCTCCGGACCGCTACGTTGCTCGAGGAAGTCACCAAGGAGTACGCGATCCCGCTGCTGGAGCTGAAGGATCTGATCGCTTATGCCGGCGAGTTCGGCGCCAGCTACAAACCGGAGCCGGGCGAGCCGCAACGCCGGGGGATTGAAAAGGTCCGCAATGCGCTGTCCTGGCGCCAGATCATGCGCCGGCTCGGCAAGGCCATCGGCGGCTAGCCCCGCCTGTGCCCGAAGCTGCCGATGTTGTCGTCGTAGGTGCTGGTCTGGCCGGACTGGTCGCGACGGCCGAGCTCGCCGACGCCGGCAGGCGAGTGATGCTTCTCGAGCAAGAACCACCTCCATGGCTGGGGGGCCAGGCCTTCTGGTCGCTGGGCGGACTCTTCTTCGTGAACTCTCCGGAACAGCGGCGGCTCGGTGTGCGTGATTCTCTAGAGTGCGCCATGGCGGACTGGATGCGCACGGCGGGCTTCGACCGCGATGTCGATGCCTGGCCTCGGCGATGGGCGGAGGCCTACGTCAACTTCGCGTCCGGCGAAAAACGGTCATGGCTGCGGCAGCAGGGAATTCGATTCTTTGCCATCCCTGGCTGGGCCGAGCGCGGTGGTTACGAGTCAACCGGTCCGGGCAACTCTGTACCCCGGTTCCATTTGACGTGGGGAACGGGCCCCGGGGTCGTCGCGCCATTCGAGCGGCGCGTGCGCGAGGCCGTGAACGCCGGACGGGTGACCATCAAGTTCCGGCATCGGGTCGACGGGTTGAGCACGACCGCCGGGTCGGTGAACGGGGTCCGCGGTTCAATCCTCGAAGCCGGCGATGTTGCGCGTGGCATGCCGAGCCCACGAACGGTCGTTAGCGAGTTTGCGATCCGCGCCCAAGCGGTCATCGTGACCTCGGGAGGCATCGGCGGGGACCAGGCCCTGGTGCGCCAGAACTGGCCCGCTCGGCTCGGCAAGCCTCCAGCCCAGATGCTCACCGGCGTACCGGCGCATGTCGATGGCCGGATGCTCGCGATTGCCGAGGCCGTCGGCGGCAACATCATCAACCGCGATCGGATGTGGCACTACGTCGAGGGGATTCAAAACTGGAATCCGATCTGGCCCAACCACGGGATCCGAATCCTGCCCGGGCCGTCCTCGATGTGGTTCGATGCGCTCGGCAACCGGGTTCCTGCACCGCTCTTTCCAGGGTTCGACACCCTGGGAACGCTGGAGCACATCGGCAAGACCGGTTTCGACTACACCTGGTTCGTGTTGAACCAGCGGATCATCAAGCGCGAGTTCGCGCTGTCCGGCTCGGAGCAAAATCCTGACCTGACGAACAAGAGCATCCGATTGCTGTTGCGCCGCGTCATTTCCCGTTCCGGCCCGGGCCCGGTTGAGGCATTCAAGGAGCGCGGTGCCGACTTTGTCGTCGGCAGCAATCTCCAGGAGTTGGTGCGAGGCATGAATGCGTTGACTCCTGAACCCCGGATCAATGCCGTGGAACTGGGCGCCCAGATTCAGGCGCGGGACGACGAGGTGCTGGATCGCGCCAGCCAGGACCCGCAGGTCCGCGCCATCTACGCCGCCCGCCGATATCTCGGCGATCGACTGATCCGGGTGGCACAACCGCACAAACTGCTCGATCTGGAAGCGGGGCCCCTAATCGCCGTGCGGCTCCACATTCTCACTCGCAAGACCCTGGGCGGGCTGCAAACCGACCTCGATGGACGCGTCATTCGCTCGGACGGCAGTGTGCTGCCCGGCCTGTACGCGGCGGGGGAGGTCGCAGGCTTCGGCGGCGGCGGCATGCACGGCTATCGATCCCTGGAAGGGACATTCCTGGGCGGTTGCTTGTTCTCCGGCCGCGCGGCCGGGCGCGCGGCCGCGTCCGCGGTGGCCTAGAGCGCGAGTTACGATTCGTCGGTGACCCGCAGCGGACTGTCCGCCTATCCGCCAGAAGGATTTGAACTTCGGCTCATCGAGCGCATCGTCAGTCTTGGCCGGAAGCGAGTTCTAGAGATCGGCTGCGGCGATGGCCGGCTCACCTTCCAGTACGCGTCGATGGCTTCCTCGGTCCTGGCCATCGATCCCGACCGGCCGAGTATCGATGACGCCACTGCGGAACGGGACGCTCGAGGCATCCACAACGTCGACTTTCGGGTTGGCTCGATCGAAGGCTTGAGCCCGCGCGGCGCACCCTTCGACGTGGCACTGTTCAGCTGGTCCCTTTGATGAATCGCGCATCGGGGCATGGTCCATGCCCTTCAGCGAGCGAGGCGCCGGTTACGGCCCGGCGGCACACTCATCAGCATCCGCCCGCATCGGATCTGGCGACCATCGATCGCCATTGTTGCCAGGGGCCGCCGGTTGCCGGTGACCGAGCTTCTCTTCGCAACGTTTGAGAGCAACCTGGACTCAGCCGAGGCGGCGCTGGACCGGGTTGTCGACGAAGGCTGGTTCACGCTGGTGGGTGTTCGGGCCGCGCGCTGGCGAACCTACCTGGACCGGCCCTCACAAATCCGTACCTATCTCGAGTTGATCGCGCCGCCTCGTCCCCGATTTCCTCCGGGTGCGCGCGCTCAGCTCGAGGAACGCTGGAGCTCGATGCCGGCCGGCGCCCGCATCGAAATCACCGAGCCGCTCGTGATGACCGCCCTTCGACGACGGCATAAGCGAGGGCGACCACCGGCAGCAGCCCGGCCAGCACCGTCGCGACAGGAATGAACTGATCGGGGCTGTCGCGAAAGACCAACAGGCTGACAATCGGCCCGAAGACGCTCAGCAGGGTCGTGACACCGATGGCCAGCGGCCACGCGCTTCGCTGATGGCGTCGCGATGCCACGGGCAGGGCCGTAAAGCCGGTGACCGCAACCAGGACCAGGATCAGAATCGGAAGAACGAAGGACACCGGGATGAACCAATCGCAGGCGAGGCCGCCGCAGCGCGCCGCCAGGAAGCGGAGGGTGTGAAAGAGAACGAGGAGGATCAGCGTCGCAACCGCGAGCTGCGGGATCGTTTCTAGAGGACGAGCGCCATCGGGCTCTGCAGCAGGCGCTTGACTTCCTGCAAAAACTGCGCGGCCGTCACGCCGTAGAAAACGCGGTGGTCGACCGAAAGGGTGACCCGCATGCGTTTCCCTGGGACGACCTGGCCATCCTTCACCACCGGCTTGTCGAGGATGGAGCCAACCGCGAGGATGCCTGAATCCGGTGGATTGATGATGGCGGTGAACTGGTCGACGTCGTACATGCCCAGGTTCGAGATGGTGAAGGTATTCCCGAGATAATCCTGCGCTGACGCTTTATTGCTTCGCGCCCGCTCGATCAGCTGCCTCGATTCCGTCGCGATCTCTTTCAGCGACTTTTGATCGGCATTGCGGAGCACCGGGACGATCAGGCGGTCGGGCAGGCCTACGGCGATCCCGATGTTGATGTCGCGCTTCCGCTCGATCCGGCCGTCGGCCCAGGAGGCGTTGACTTCGGGAAACCTGGTCAACGCCAGCGCAACCGCCTTGATGATCAAGTCGTTGATGCTGATGGCTTCCGACTTGTCGACCGCTTCGTTGAACATCTGCCGCAGCCGGACGGCGTCGTCCATCGCAATCTCTGAAGTGACGTAGAAGTGCGGGGCCGAGAACTTGCTCTGCGCCAGCCGCATGGCGATCGTGGTCTGCATCTTCGACAGCTCGACCACTTCGACCTCGCCCGTCGGACGCGGAGTCGCCCGCCGCTCTTCTCGCGCCGGTGCCGCGGGCGTCGCCGGCGCCGTGGCGGCTGCCGCCGGGCGCTGGCTTCCTTGCGCGGCGGCTTCGACGTCTTCCTTGGTGATCCGGCCGCCCGGTCCCGTCCCGCTGACGCGGCTGAGGTCGACGCCCTGCTCTTCGGCCAGGCGTCGGGCCACTGGCGAGACGCGCTGCCGCTCTCCGTTCTCCTGCTCGGTGGCCGGTCGCCGGATGACGTTCAGTGCGGCCTGTCCCGCGGCCCCGACCTCGGTCCGGTCGTCGGGTCCGCCCTGAGGATATTGCTCGCCGCCGCCTGCCTCGGCTTCCGGTTCCTTTTTAGTGGCCGCCATCGCCTTGTCAGCCTGGGCCACGTGGGCTTCGGGCTGGGTAGCTTGAGCCTTTGGCGTGGCAGCCGTTGCCGACTTTCCCTTCGGTTCTGGCTCGGCCGCTTCGGCCTGCTCTTCGGGGGCAGCTGGTTTTTCCGCCTTCGGCTGCTCCTTTGGCGCAGTGCCGCCATCCCCGCCGATTTCCGCGATGACCGCCCCGATCGGAGCGCTTTCGCCCTCAGGCACGACGATCTTGCTCAGCTTGCCGGACGCGTAGGCCTCGACCTCGATGTTCGCTTTGTCGCTCTCGATCTCGACGAGGGGCTCGCCCTTCTTGACCTCCTCGCCCTCTTTCTTCAGCCAGCGCAGGATCTTGCCGGTCTCCATCGAGTCCGACAGGCGCGGCATCTGAACGTTCGCCATGGTGCTGCCCTAATTCTTGCCGAGCAGCGCTTTGGCGGTGACGATCAGGTCGGCTTTGCCCGGGAAGGCGATCTTCTCCAGCCGCTTGTTGTAGGGTGCTGGCACTTCCGCGGCGCCGATCCGTGCCACGGGCGCATCGAGGTAGTCGAACGCTTCCTCATAGACCCGCGAGGCAATCTCGGATCCGACACCGTAGGATCGCCAGCCCTCCTCGACGGTGATCAACCGGCTGGTCTTTTTTACCGACTCGATCACGGGGGCCATGTCGAGCGGACGAAGCGCCCGCATGTCGACGACCTCAGCCTTGATCCCTTCCTTCTCCAACTCGGTAGCGGCATCCATGGCGACGATCAGCATGCGCGAGTGCGCGCAGATGGTGATGTCCTCCCCTTCGCGCTTGACATCGTTCTTGTCCAGCGGCACCAGGTGCTCACCGTCGGGCACCTCGCCCTTGACCGCATACGTCCCTTCATTTTCGATGAACATTACCGGGTTGTCGTCGCGAATCGCCGACTTCAGCATCCCCTTTGCGTCGGCGGGCGTGCCGGGTGCCACCACTTTGAGGCCCGGCACGTGGGCAAACCAGTTCTCATGGCTGTGCGAGTGCTGCGCCCCCAGCTGGTGGCCGCCGCCCCCGGGCGTGCGGATCACGAGAGGTACCTTGGTGCCGCCGCCGAACATGTAGCGGATATGGGCTGCCGCGTTCACGACCTGGTCCATCGCCACCATGATGAAGTTGACGGTCATCATCTCCGCCACCGGACGCAGACCGGACATGGCCGCGCCGATCGCCGTCCCGATGATGACCTCCTCGGCAATGGGGGTGTCCAGGACCCGCTTCTCACCGAACTCCTTCATCAACCCGCGGGTGACCTTGAACGAACCGTCGTACAGGCCGATGTCCTCGCCGAGGAGGAAAACACTCTCGTCGCGCTTCATTTCTTCGCGCAGTGCCTGGTTGAGCGCGTCGCGCATGGTGAGGACGGCCATCAGGCAGCGCCCTCATCCGCGTAGACGTCACGGTAGAGGTCCTTGGGATCGGGATCGGGGCTCTCGTCGGCAAACTTGACGGCCTCCTCGACCTCGGCCGTCACCTCTTGGTCGATCTTCTCGATCTCCTGGTCGGTGAGCATCTTCTGTTGCTTCATGTGCTCGCCCAAGCTGAGGATCGAATCGCGACCCTGCCATTCCTTGATCTCGTCCTTGCCCCGGTAGGTATCGGGATCGGACATCGAGTGGCCGCGGTAGCGATAGGTGACGCACTCCAGCAAGCTGGGCTCGTGGCGCTCGCGGGCCTGTTCGACGAGCTGATCCGTGACCCGGCGCACCGCCAGCACGTCCATGCCATCAACCCGCTCGCCGGTCA
>DASTJZ010000110.1:0-28951 GCA_035716185.1 Candidatus Dormiibacterota bacterium | reverse complement strand
GGTCCTCCTCCCTGAGTCCATCGGGCGCGCCCACCAGCGAGAAGACGTCGACGTCGCCCTGACCCTCGACGAATTTCTGGAGCGGCTCCAATTCCTGGGTCTGGCTTCGATGCTCGGTAAAGGCGCGCAGCTTTGCCTCCTGAAATCCGGCAATCGAGATCCGGGTCGTGATTGGTGGCTGCGCTGGTAGCTTGAGCGCCTCGACCGTCATGGTGGTTGCGGTCTGGAAGTAGAGCTTGCTCGGTGACCAGGCCGAAACCCCGAGAGCGACGGCTTCGAGCTCGTAGGCTGAAGCATCACCGGCCAGGGTGCACGCCTGGACGGTAAGCCGGCTCACCACCCTGTGATCGGGATGACCATAGTTGCCCTCGGGTCCGAAACAGATGACCACCTGCGGTCGATGTACGCGCAAGCTGCGCACGATGTCCCCCACGAAGCGATCGCGGACCTCGTCAACCTCTTCGACTCGTTCGAGCGCCCCATCGGGGTAGTCGAAGACTTCCAGGAAACGGACACCGAGCTCAGCAGCCGCAGCCCGCAATTCGAGCTCGCGCACATCGGTCAACCGCCGGAGATCGCCCGTGTCGCGACCGTTCCAGAAGCCGGCGCCGCCGCGCGTCATGGTGACGAGGCTGACGGACGCGCCCTGGGCGCTGTAGCGGGCGATGGTCGCGGCACAGCCGAAACACTCATCGTCGGGATGCGGCATGACGACCATCAGCCGCTGGCCATCTCGCGACACGTCGAGCAAGTTTATCGGCGAGCGACCTGCCGATCTAACGCTGCTCCAGGAGTCGAATCCGTGCATCCCGACCATAATGGTCGGATGCCAGCTCCGCCCAAGCCCGGTCGCCACGAGATGTCGGCCGGCGGCGTCGTCTTTCGGCAGACGCCGACCGGGCCGCAATTTGCCCTGATCGAGACTCTCGATGCCGCGATTGCGGCCATCGAGGCCTGGCAGGTGGCTTTTTGAGCGCGCTGCTCTTCCTCCACAACGGTTTGTTCCGCGCCGGCCTCCTGATCACGGTGATCATCGGCGTATGGGGCTTGCTCATGTTCTTCAGGCGGGTCTCCCCCAGCGCCAGCTTCCGTTCCACCCTGGTCCTGACCGAAGGCCTCTTCATCCTGCAAGGGCTGATCGGCGTGGGGCTGATCGCGACCGGGGGCCGGCCGAAGGATCCGCTGCACTGGCTCTACGGCATCCTGCTGGTGATCACCCTGCCGATCGCTGCCACCTATCCGGCGGCCAAGGATGAACGGCGGCAGTCGCTTGTGTATGGCATTGTCGGCTTGTTCATGGCCGGCCTGTGCATCCGTGCCTGGATGACGCACTAGACAAAAAAAGAAAGGGACTCCGCGGGAGCCCCTTTCGTTGCCGCGTTCTAGCGGCTCTTACGAGTCGACTTGCGGGCCTTCTTGGTGGCCTTCTTCTTGGTCGCCATGCGTCACCTCCTTATCGTGAGCGGCGAACCGCGGCGCACACAGCGATGGGCGCTTATCCGAGATAACGCTCCGTCCAAAACGAACTTGCAGATTGCCCGCGGGAGCGCGCGTCAGAAGAGCCGCAGCTGGTCGGTTGCCGTCAGTGCCTTGGCGCGTAGCCCTCGCCGCCGCAGGTGCAGGGCGAGCTCCTCATCGAAACCCAGCACGGTGTAGGTCATCATCGCCCCAACCTGCTCCGCGTAACAGCAGAGTTCCTCGAAGTCGGCGTGGTCGGATAGCGGGAAGACGGCGTCGACCTCGAGACGATCTTTCAGGCTGTGGTCCATCGCCCAGCCGGTCAAGGCCGCCGTTTTGAATTTGCCCAGCTGCGCTTTGAGCCCGCCTCGGCGCGCGGTGGGCGGCGTGATCACGACGGTCGGCCGCGGCGTGGGCGCGCCCAGGGCGTGGTACTCGGGGAACGTGCAGCCAAGCTCTCGATACACTTCCGTCACGCCGAATAACGACGGGTGAAGCGCGATGCTCAGTCCCTCGGCGGCGAGCGCCGACAGAATCTCCTGGCCTTTGCCCAGTGAGTAGCCGAGTAGCACGGGGGTCGCCCCAGCGTCGACGACGCTGTGACACCAGGAGACCATCGCCGCGATCACTTCGGCGGCCTCGGGGAATCGGTAGTGCGGCTTTCCAAACGTACTCTCCAGCACCAGGACGTCGGCCGGGAGCGCTTGCGCCGGCGTGCTGGTGTACCCCGAGCGGGTCTTGAGGTCGCCGGTGTAGAGGACTCGTCCGAAGTCGGTGTCCACCAGGGTTTGTGCCGATCCCAGGACATGACCGGCCGAATAGAAGGTCAAAGAGCAGCGCTCCAGAGAAAGCCGCTGACCGTATGGGACGGCCTGAACGGTGGACATCGCCGGCCGCCGATGCGTCACCAGCCGCTGGGTTGCGGGCGTCGCATAGGCCAGTTCGTGGGCGGCGACGTGATCGCTATGTGCGTGGCTGATCACCGCCCGGGGACGGGGACGGCGCGGGTCGAGCCACAGCTCCTGTTCGGGAAGGTAGACGCCGCTGTCCCAGAGGATCGGATAGGCGAGCACGGCCGGTGGTTACTCGGAAGCTGCGGCGCTCGCCTCGAAGAGCTCGTCTCGAAGCGCGCAATAGGTGCAGAAGCGCTGTCCCGGCGGTCCAGCGAACACGCTCGTCCGGCCGCAAGTGGGGCAGGTCTCCTTCTCCTGCTCGGCCTCGCTTGTCGCCGGAACGATTTCTCCCGCCGGAATCTCCACCGGCTCAGCGACCTCGGTGGTGACCTTCTCAGACGTCGCAACCGCTTCGCTGGCGGTGGGCTCGACGGCCGCTGCCGGTGGTGCTGGCGGCGGTGGTGCTTCGGCTGGAGCGGCTTCAGCCGCCTCGCGTCGCCGGAAGCGCCGGGTCAGCCAGCGGAGCACTCGCGGGTACGGTAGAGCATGGACGCCACGAAGTCAAACTACACCGCTAATGCGAGTTGGACCGGCTCCGCGGGAGGCTCGAGCCGCCAGCCCCGTCGATCCCCGACCCCGTACTGGCGCTTCAGGTCGGCGACCTTGTCCACGATCGGGGCCTTCATCGTGGTTGAGAGGTAGGCTCCCGCACCCGGAAACATCGCCTGATAGCGGGGTACAAGCTCCGGATAAGCCCGGGCCAGGAATTCCATGAAATGTTCCTTCGTCCCCGGTTTCAGGTACACGACGTTGGCCCAGACGTAGCAGGCCCCCGCCTCGGCGGCGGCGGCGACCGTCGCTTCAAGTTGCTCCGGGCGATCCGATAGCCCGGGGAGGATCGGCGCCATGCCGACGCCGGCTTCGATCCCCGCATCGACCAGGGCCCGAAGGACTTTGAGGCGCTTTGCCGGCGGAGGCGTCCCGGGCTCGGTCTGCGACCAGACCGCTTCGTCAATTGTGGGGATGCTGAACGTGACGGTCGCCTTGGCGCGTTTCGACAACTCGGCCAGGACGTCGATGTCGCGGATGATCATGGTCCCCTTGGTGATCATCCCGATGGGCGTTCGGTAGTCGCGGAAGGCCTCGAGGCAGCCCCGCGTGATCCGATAGCTGCCTTCGATCGGTTGATAGGGATCGGTGGCGGTGCCGAAGGCAACCATCTCCCGCTTCCAGCTCGGCCGCGACAGCTCGCGCCGGAGCAACTCGGGCGCGTTCGCCTTCACACCGACCCGAGCCGAGAAGCCCGCGCCCGGATCGCGGTCGGCGAGCTTGGCATGGGCGCGGGCGAAGCAATATACACAGCTGTGGAAACACCCCTGGTAGGGGTTCAGCGACCAGTTAAAGCCCATGTGCTGGACGCGGTTCAGGGCTGACTTCGCGACGATCTCGTAGTACTGGGTTCGAGCCATGGCGGGCTTCAAATCATAGTACAAACATTTGTTCGCTTCACGACGATTTCACCATAATGGAGGGAGCCAGCCATGAACGTCGTCGTCTGCGTCAAGCAGATCCCTGATCCGAATACGCCCGGCAAGCTCGATCCCCAAACCAAGCGGCTCGTTCGCGAGGGTGTCGATCTCGTTCTCGACCCCGGGGATGAGCACGCGGTCGAAGCCGGGCTGCAGCTCGTCGAGAAGGACGCCGGAGACGTCGTCGTCGTGTCGATGGGACCGCCCAAGGCGCTGGAGGCGATCCGTCGTGCCCTGGCGATGGGCGCGAACCGGGGCGTGCTGGTGACCGATGCCGGCCTGGAAAACTCCGATGCTCTCAGCACCGCGCGCGCCCTTGCCGCCGCCATCAAGGAGCAGAAGTTCGACCTCGTCATCTGTGGCACCGAGAGCACGGACGGGTCATCCGGCGCGGTGCCGGCGCAACTCGCCGAACTGCTGGGTCTTCCGCTGCTGAGCTTCGCCAAAAAGCTCGAGGTCAACGATGGCAAGGCCGTCATCGACCGTCAGACGGACGATGGTTTCGATGTCGTCGAAGCCCCCCTGCCGGCAGTCGTCACCGTCACCGGGGGCATCAACGAAGCCCGCTATCCGGCGCTACGCGGCATCATGCAGGCGAAGAACAAAGAGGTCAAACAACTTGGCATCTCCGAGCTTGGACTCGATGGCCAGGCCGGCAAGTCCGCCCTCACCCAGGAAGTCGTCGAGGTGGTTCCCGCCGAAGCGAGAAAAGCTGGCGAGGTAATCGAGGACAAGGGTGAAGGAGCGAAACGGATCGCGGATTTTCTGCAGCAGATCAAGGTGATTTGATGGCCGGGATCTGGGTGTACGCGGAGAGCGCCGACGGAACCGCCGCGCCGGTGGTCCTGGAACTGCTGACCAAGGCTCGCCACCTGGGCGAGACCACGGCGATTGCCCTCGGCCCCGGCGCGTCGAAGGCGGCGGCGGCGCTGGGCAAGTACGGGGCGAAAACGGTCTACGTTCACGAGGACCCGGCCTTTCGAGACGTCCTGGCATCGCCGGCGGTGGACCTGCTGGCGGGGCTGATCGAGAACGAGCACCCGGACCTCGTCCTCTTCGGTATGACCTATGACGGTCGCGACGTCGGCTCTCGGCTGTCGGCGCGACTCGGGGCAGCGCTGATCGCCAACGCCACCGACGTCGCGCGCGACGGCGACGGCTTCAAGGTCGTCAATCCGGTTTTCGGCGGTAGCGTACTGGTAACGACGGTGCCAAAATCCACGGCGCCGGCGCTGGTATTGATGCGACCGAAAGCGATCACCGCCGAACCCGAGCCCAGCGCCGGAGAACCCCAGGTCAAGAAGCTGTCAGACCCCGTCGATACCAGCAAGCCGGCGGCCCGGGTGCTGCGGCGCGAGAAGGAGAAGGCACAAGGGCCGAAGCTCGAAGACGCCTCGATCATCATCAGTGGTGGGCGGGGGCTGGGGGCGCCGGAGAATTTCAAGATGCTCGATGAACTCGCCGGAGAACTCGGGGCGGCGGTTGGCGCCAGCCGCGCCGTGGTCGACGCCGGCTGGAAGCCCTATGCCTTTCAGATCGGGCAGACCGGAAAGACCGTCAAGCCAAGCGTCTACATCGCGGTCGGGATCTCAGGCGCCATGCAGCACACGGTCGGCATGAAAGGGGCGAAGACCATCATCGCCATCAACAAGGACCCCGATGCGCCCATCTTCAAGCTTGCCGACCTGGGCGTCATCGGCGACGTGCATAAGGTCGTGCCGCAACTGATCCAGGAAGTTCGATCGCGCAAGGGCAAGTGAGCAGCGAGCTCAGCCTGCTGGCCGTAGAACCGCATCCCGATGACGAATCGATCGGGATGGGCGGCACGCTGGCCAGGTACAGCCAGGAGGGGGTTCGCACCACCCTGGTGACCGCAACCCGGGGCGAGGTTGGCGAGATCCTCGACCCGGAGCTTGACCCCAAGGAAGCGGCCCCGCGATTGGCCAGCATCCGCGAAGCCGAGCTGCGCAACGCGATGAAGATCCTGGGCGTGAGCGACATCGTCTTTCTCGGCTACGAAGACTCGGGCATGGCGGGATTGCCGCGTAACCGCGAGCCGCGCACCTTCTGGCAGGCCGATGAGGAAGAGGCCATCGGTCGGCTGATCGCGGTGGTGCGGCGCGTCCGGCCGCAGGTCCTGGTGACGCAGAACGAGTTCGGCGGGTACGGCCATCCCGACCACATCAAGACCCACCGCGTGGCGATCGGTGCCTTCTATTACGCCGGCGACGTCGAACGGTTCCCCGGCGGCGAGCCGTTCCGTCCCAGCAAGCTCTACTATTCCGCCTTTCCCAAGTCGCTGATGCGCCGGATGGCCGAGGCCATGAAGCGCGCGGGCGTCGAGAACCGGTTTTCGACCGACGGCGAGCCGCCGCCCTTCGCCGTGTCGGAGGACCGCGTGACCACCTGGCTCGACGTCCAGCCGTTCGTGGACAAGAAGCTAGCGGCCATGCGAGCCCACCGAACGCAGATACCGGAAGACAGCTGGTTCATCAAGTTGAGCGAGGTGCTGGGGCCGCAAGCCTGGGGCACGGAGACCTTCGAGCGCGTGCGCAGCTCGGTCGATGCGCCCGTCCCCGAGCACGATCTCTTCGCCGGATTGCGATGACGACGGCGACCGACGTGGCGCTGAGTCAAGCCGCCGCGCTCCTGCGGCAGTCTCGGTCGACCGTGGCCTTTACCGGCGCCGGCATCTCAGTCGAAAGCGGTATCCCACCCTATCGCGGGCAGGGCGGGCTCTGGACGCAGTTCGATCCCTACAAGGTGGCGCACATCGATACCTTCCGTCGCGACCCCGCCCAGTACTGGAGCTACAGCCTGCAGCACCGGCGGATCGACGCGCTGCCGAACCCGGCGCATCGCGCCCTTGTCGATCTGGAGCGCAGCGGACAGCTTGGCGCGGTGATCACCCAGAACACCGACGGACTGCATCAGAAAGCCGGCAGCAGCCGGGTGATCGAGCTTCACGGCTCGTCGCATTCGGTGGTCTGCCTCGACTGCGAGCGTCGCTATCCGCGGGCGGAGATCGATCGGATGAACCGCGAACACTGTCCGCCGAGCTGCCCAGAATGCGGTGGCGCCTACTTGAAGCCGACGGTTGTGATGTTTGGCGAGGCTCTGCCCACCGAGGCGCTCGATGCGGCCCAGTCGCTGGCCCGCGCCGCCGACCTTCTTCTGATCGTGGGCAGCTCTCTCCAGGTGTATCCGGCAGCTGGAATTCCGCGGCTGGCCCGCGAGCATGGCGCCGAGCTCTGCCTCATCAACACCGAGCCGACACCACTCGACGCGATGGCGGCGGTGGTCATCGAGGGCAAGGCCGGCGAGGTGCTACCTGCGATCGTCCGGCGGATGGAGGAGGACTACGCGCCCTCGGCGACGGGGAAGGTCTGACCGCAGCTCGGGCAGACCACCAGGTCCTGGTCTTTCGGTGCGCTGAACAGCGCCTCGCAGGAGGGGCAGGCGTACTGCCGCGGCGGATTTTCCTGGATAGCCCGATCGGCCGCCATCGCGCCCGGGACCTCGCCCAGGTCGACGGCGGGACTGCCGCACTCGGTGCAGCGGTAAAGCGGCGCGTCGGTCGCTCTGTAGTCGAGGTAACGACCCAGGGCGTCGACGAACACGGACGCATTCCACAGCTCGAAGCGGTTGGTGCTGCAACGGTTCGGACAGGCGAGAAACATCACCATTCGTCTTACCATCACGCGACCCGCTTCAATCGCTTCAGCCGGTCGGCCGCGCGGCGCAGCGTCTCCATCTTCTTTGGAAAGGAAAAGCGAATCTGCCCTCTTCCACGCGCTGGGTCCAGGTAGAAGCTCGAGCCCGGCACGGTAGCCAGCCCGATATCGCGAACCATGCGATGAGCCAGGCTGACGTCGTCCTCGCCGAAGCCGCCGATATCCGTCATCACGTAGTAGGCGCCGTCGGGTGGATAGGCCTTGAAGCCCGCGCCATCGAGGATCTCCAGCAAGAACTCGCGCCGCTCCCGATAGGCGTTGAGAAGATCGACGTAATACCGGTCGGGAAAGCCCAGCGCGGTCGCGGCCGCCACCTGCAGCGGATGCGGTGCGCCGACGGTGACGAAGTCGTGGACCTTGCGGATGGCGTTGGTGATGTCCGCCGGGGCGATGGCGTAAGCCAACCGCCAGCCGGTGACGCTGTAGGTCTTGGACAGCCCATTGATCGTCACGGTTCGCTCCCGCATGCCATCGACCGTTGCCATGCTGAGGTGTTCCCCGCGGTAGACGAGATGTTCGTAGATCTCGTCCGTGACGGCCAGCGCGTCGAACTCCTGGCAGAGCCCGGCAATGAAACGCAGCTCCTCGCGGGTGTAGACCTTGCCGGTCGGGTTGTGCGGCGTGTTGATGATGATCGCCCGGGTTCGTCCATTGAAGGCCTGGCGCAGCGCATCACGCTCGAAGTGCCAGTCCGGCGGGATGAGCGGAACGACAACCGGCTTGGCGCCGGAGAGAATGCAGTCGGGGCCGTAGTTTTCGTAGAAGGGCTCGAAGATGATGACTTCATCGCCGGGATCGACGACGGCGAGGATGGTCGAGAGCATCGCTTCCGTCACGCCACAGCAGACGGTGATCTCGGTTTCTGGATCGACCACCATGTTGCGGAATCGCCGGGTCTTGTCGGCGACGGCGTCGCGCATGACCTTCGCGCCCCAGGTCGTCGCGTACTGATTGAAGTCATGCCGGATGGCATCGACCGCCGCCTCCTTGAGCTCGATTGGCGCTGCGAAGTCGGGGAAGCCCTGGGCCAGGTTGAGGCAGTCTTGGCCATGCTGGGCGATGCAAAGCCGGGTCATCTCCCGAATCACCGATTCGGTGAATGACCGCGATTTCTGCGAGGTCATCGTCCGCGCCATCGCTCTAGTTTCGCAGGCAGGCGTTCGGGGCCGGACGCCCTGGCAAAACGTTTAGCATCTCGACGGAAGGAGGGCGATCGACTAGATGGACGTGCTCGTACTCTCGGCTGAAGGCGTCGCCAGGCTGCTGCCGATGCAAGATTGCATCCGGGTGATGCGCGAGGCGCTGGCGGCACTCGCCGAAGGCAAGGCACTGGTGCCACTTCGGCTGGTCATGCGTCTGCCAGACGCGCGCGGATTCCTCGGCCTGATGCCCGGCTACCTTGCCCCTGATGACGGACAGCCAGGCGCGCTCGGAATGAAGGCCGTCTGCGTCTTTCCCGGTAATGCGGACCGGGGCCTCGACACCCATCAGGGCGTGGTGATCCTTGTCGAAGCCGATACCGGACGCCTGTCCGCCGTCATGGACGGTGGCGCCATCACGGCAATTCGGACGGCGGCCGTTTCTGGCGTCGCAACCGAAGTGCTGGCTCGCGAGGATGCCACCGAGCTGGCCATTCTCGGCGCCGGCGTCCAGGCCCGGACGCACCTGGAGGCAATGGCGGCGGTTCGGCAGTTGCGCCGCGTCCGGATCTGGAGTCGCAATCCTGGCCACGCGGAAAAACTCGCGGCGGAAACCAGAGGCCGATACCCTGGAGCCATCGAAGCGGTCCCAACCGCTGAGGCCGCTGTGCGGGGAGCCGACGTGGTGGTGACCGTAACCGCGAGCCCAGAGCCGGTCCTGGCGCACGCCTGGCTGAAGCCCGGCGCACACGTCAATGCCGTGGGCTCCTCGACGCCCAACGCACGCGAGCTCGACACCGACACCGTCGCCGCGGCGCGGCTAGTCGTTGATCGCCGTGAGTCCGCCCTCAACGAGGCAGGCGACATCCTGATTCCGATGCGAGAAGGCGTGTTCGGCGCCGATCACATCCAGGCAGAGCTGGGCGAGGTCCTCATCGGGAAGCACCGGGGGCGCAAGTCCTCCGATGACCTGACCGTGTTCAAGTCGCTTGGCCTGGCCGTGGAAGACGTGGCCTCTGCGGCATTTATCGCGAAGCGAGCCCGAGAAGCCGGCATCGGGCAGACGGTCCAAATGTAATGGCTGAGCTGACCGGTCGGATCGCGCTCGTCACTGGCGGCGGCCGGGGGATCGGGCGGGCGATTGCGATATCGCTCGCCGAATCCGGTGCGGACGTGGCCGTGTCTGGCCGCAACGCGGACGTGCTCGAAGAGGCTGTCGCCGAAATCCAGCGTAAGGGTCGGCGCGGTAAAGCGGTGGTCGGCGACGTCGGGGAGCGCCAGCAGGTCGACGCCATGATCGAGCAGGTCAGGGCCGCCCTGGGCGACCCCCTCATCCTGGTGAACAATGCGGGGATCTCGGGCAGTGCCAAGCTCACGGAAACCACCGACGCGATGTGGGACTCGATGATGCGGATCAATGCCACGGGCGCCTTCTACTGCACCCGCGCCCTCCTGCCGACGATGATCGACGCCAGCTGGGGCCGCGTCGTGAACATCGCATCGATCGCGGCTCGCTCGGGGGCCGCCTACATTGCGGCGTATGCGGCGTCGAAACACGCGCTGCTCGGACTCACCCGCGCCGTTGCCGCCGAGGTGGCGACCCGGGGAATCACTGTCAACGCCATCTGTCCCGGGTACGTCGACACCGAGATGACGGATCGATCGGCCGCGTACATCAGCACCCGCACTGGGCGCACCGAGGATGCCTCCCGAAAGATCCTCGAGGGTTACAGCCCGCAGGGACGTCTGATGACAGCCCCTGAAGTTGCCTCGCTTGCCGCTTACCTGTGTTCGGAGAGCGCCCGGGGCATCACCGGACAGGGCATCGTGTTGGACGGTGGATCAGTCCAGGCGTGAGCGGCCCCAATGCCCTGGCTAACGAAACGGCCGCGGTCGCCAGAAAGCTGCTTCCAATCGCTGAGTCGGGAGTCGAGGGCCGCGTCAATCGCAAGCTGGTTCGGGCCCTCGCTGATGAAGGCTTACTGCCGCGGCTGTTTCCGCGCCGCGCCGGTGGCACGCGTGAGGGTGAGATCTCGGCGGTGGAGCTCTGTACCGTCCGCCTGGCCCTCGCTCGTGAGTCGACCGTCGTCGAAAACGTGCTGGCGATCGAGACCCTCGGTGCCTACCCGATCGTCTTGTCCGGCTCCGCGGAACAGGTCGACCGATTTGCTGCTCGGGTCGCGCGGGGAGAGGCGATTGCCGCCTTCGCTTTGACAGAGCCCGGCGCCGGTAGCGATGCCGGAGCGCTGGCCCTGACGGCAGAGCCTGACGGCCGCGGCTACCGCCTGACCGGAGAAAAGGCCTTCATCTCGAATGCGCCGGATGCCGACTTCTACACGCTATTCGCCCGGACCACGCCCGGCACTGGCACCAGGGGCATTACCGCGTTCATCGTCGAGGCCGGCGCGAAAGGTCTCAAAGGCGAGGCGCTCGAGCTGATCTCCTCACATCCCATCGGCCGCCTCGAGCTCGATGGGGTTGCCGTCGGCGCCGACCGCGTTCTTGGCGAAGTCGATGCCGGCTTCAAGCTGGCAATGCGAACGCTCGACCTGTTCCGCCCGAGCGTCGGCGCGAATGCGGTGGGGATGGCAGAGGCAGCGCTCGATGCCGCGCTGAGACATGCCGCGAGCCGTCAGGCATTCGGCCGCCCGATCAAAGAATTCCAGGCCGTTTCACATCAACTCGCGGAAATGGCAACCCGGCTCGAGGCAGCTCGAGCCCTGGTGCACGAGGCCGCCGAGGCCTACGACCGCGGCGACTCCCGCGTCGCCCGTCGATCTGCGATGGCGAAGCTCTTTGCGACCGAGACGGCGCAGCAGGTGATCGACGTCGCCATCCAGGTTCATGGGGCGATTGCCCTGGAGCGGGGTCATCTGCTGGAACATCTTTACCGAGAGGTGCGGGCTCCGCGCATTTACGAGGGCACCTCTGAGATCCAGCGCGAGATCATCGCCCGCGATCTCTTCCGCGCGGCCGACTGACTGGTTGACGGCGCCCAGATCAGGCCGTGACGGCCACGCACATCAGCTCGACCTTAGCCTGAGGATCGAAAAGCCGGCGAACCTCGAGGAGGGCCATCGCCGGGTAATACGCGCCGAAATGCCGGCGATAGGCCTCGCCGATCGCCTTCGACGTTTGTCGATACTCGTCGATATCGGTCACGAAGATTTGCATGCTGACCAGGTCCGGCGGCCCGGCACCGGCGGCGTTCAGCGCCTTGACCACATTGGCCGCCGCGACGTCGAATTGCTCCGCTACCGTGCCGGCCACCAGGCTGCCGTCGGGTCGCTGCGCCGCCTGACCGGCGAGATAAATCGCGCGCCCCGGCTGCGCGATGACGGCATGGGAGAAGCCGCGTGGCGGTGGGAGCGTTTGCGGGTTCCGGATCTCGTGCCGGCTTACTACTGGCCGGTCCACTTCGGCTGCCGCCCCTCCTGGAACGCGGCGTAGAACTCCGCGTGGTCGGCGCTCTTCATCAGCAACGCCTGGGTCATCGAGTCGAGCTCGAGTGCCGCGCTCAGATTCATGTCCTGCTGCCGGGAGATCAGCAGCTTGGTGGCCGCGTATGCCAGCGCCGGTCCTTGCGCCAGCATTCGAGCAAGGTCGCCGGTCTTCGCGGCCAACTCGGCATCGTCGACGACGGAATTCGCCAGTCCGATCGCCAGCGCCTTGTCCGAGGTAACGGTTTCGCCCAGCAGGAGTAACTCGGTGGCACGGCCCAGGCCCACCAGCCTCGGCAGCAGATAGGCCGATCCCATGTCGCCACCGGACAAGCCAACCTTCGTAAACAGAAACGAGAAACTCGCGGAACGGGCCAGCACTCGCAGATCGGCGGCAAGCGCGATCACGGCGCCGGCTCCAGCGGCGACACCATTCACGGAGGCAATGATGGGCAGCGGACAATCCCGCATTCGCTGGGTGACAGTCCCGGTCATTCGCGTGAACGCCAGTAGCTCGCGTGGCTGCATGTTCTGCAACTCACCGATGATTTCCTTGACGTCGCCGCCGGAATTGAACCCGCGTCCCGTGCCGGTGATGACCAGCACTCTCGCGTCGTCGCGCTGGGATAATTCGGTGAGCAGGTCGCGAAGGTCGGCGTAAACCTCGAAGGTCAGCGCGTTCAGCTTCTGCGGGCGGTTGAAGGTCAGGGTTGCGACGCCGTCCTCGACGCTGAAACGAAAATGGTTCCACGATAGCGTCGGCGTGGCCGAGCCGCGGAACGCAGTCATCGGCAAGAACTTATCATCTCTTCCGAAGGAGCAACGGCCAGATGAAGATCGGCCTCGGGCTTCCCACGACCACGACCGGGATGACCGGCGACCTCCTCATCGATTGGGCGAGACGTGCCGATAGCGGGCCGTTCACCAGCCTGGGAGTTCTCGACCGCATCGCCTATCACAACTACGAACCCTTCACCGCGCTCGCCGCGGCGGCGGCGGTAACACGTCGGATCCGGTTGGCGACGATGATCGTGATCGCGCCGCTTCGCAACACGACCCTCCTCGCCAAACAGGCCGCTTCCCTGAACGCCCTCTCCAACGGGCGGCTGACGTTGGGGCTGGCGGTCGGCGCCCGAGGCGAGGATTACGCCGCGGCCGGCATCGAGAGTCGGGGCCGCGGACGCCGCTTTGCGGAGCAGCTCGAAGCGATTCGCGACATCTGGGAAGAGGGGAAGATCGGGCCGAAACTCGATGGACGGGAACCGCAACTGCTGGTCGGCGGATCGAGTGGCGAAGCGCTGGCTCGGATGGCGCGCTATGGCGACGGCTACATGCACGGCGGTGGCCCGCCGCGAGCCTTCGCCGGCGCCGCTGGGCGCGCCCGCGCGGCCTGGACCGACCTGGGTCGGCCCGGACAACCGATCCTTTGGGGAATGGGTTATTTCGCTCTTGGCGATGGAACGGCTGAGTCCGGAGCTGCTTATCTGCGGCATTACTACGCCTTCACCGGCCCCTTCGCCGAAAAGATCGCCGCCGGCAACCTGACCTCGCCCGGCGCCGTGGTTGATTTCATCCGCGGCTACGAAGATGCCGGTTGCGACGAACTCGTCCTCTTCCCGACGGTCTCGACGATCGACCAGCTCGAGCGGCTGGCCGAGGTGATCCACTAAGTCCGTGCGCTACGCCGTCATCGGCGGCGGACCGGCGGGACTCTACTTCGCGCTCCTGGCAAAGAAGGCGAATCCTGCCGACGAGGTGCTGGTCGTCGAGCGGAATCCGCCCGACGCAACCTTTGGTTGGGGCGTGGTCTTCTCCGAGGAGACGCTGGGAGCGCTGCGGGACGCCGACTACGAGACCTACACCGAGATTGGTGAGAGCTTCGCCCGCTGGAACGCCATCGATATCTATTACCGGGACAGCAGGATCCGCTCGCGCGGCCACGTCTTCACCGGAATCTCGCGAAAGGTGCTGCTCAACATCCTGCAGCGGCGCTGCCAGGCGCTGGGCGTACGGCTGCAGTTTGAGCGGGAGGTAGGCGATCTCGCGGAATTCGAGGACGCTGACCTGATCATCGGCGCGGACGGCATCAACGGGTTGGTCCGCCGGACATACGCCGAGCATTTCACGCCGCAACTCGCGGTGCATCCCACGAAGTACGTCTGGTTTGGCAGTGACCTGCCGCTCGACGCGTTCACCTTCATCTTTCGGCGAAACGAGCATGGGCTGTTCCAGGTCCATGCCTACCCCTTCGATGCCCGGACCTGCACATTCATCGTCGAGTGCCCAGATGCGGCCTGGCGGCACGCGGGTCTCGATTCGGCGAGCGAAGCTGACAGCATCGCGTATTGCGAATCGCTATTCGAGCCCGAGCTCCGCGGCGCCCATCTGATGTCCAACCGTTCCCTGTGGATCAACTTCGCGACCCTGCGGCAGGAGAGCTGGCATCACCGCAACGTGGTGCTCGTCGGTGATGCCGCGCATACGGCGCACTTCTCGATCGGCTCCGGCACCAAGCTGGCCATGGAGGACAGCATCGCCCTGGTCGACGCCTTGCGACGCCATCGCGACCTGAGCGCGGCGGTCAACGATTACGAGATGGAGCGCCAGCCGGTGGTCGAACGCTTCCAGGAGGCGGCGCTGGAAAGCTCGAGCTACTTCGAGCACGTCGCTCGCTATGCGGCGTTTGACCCGAAGCAGTTCGCCTTCAACCTGCTGACCCGCAGCCGGCGCATCACCTACGTCAACCTGACCCAACGGGATCCCGACTTCGTCCGCACCGTCGACTCGTGGTTCAGCTCGGCCGCGACCGGATCGCCGGATGGTGCCCTGCGACTGAGCCCGCCGCCGATGTTCGTGCCCTTCCGGATTGGCGAGCTCACGATTCCGAATCGCGTGGCGATCGCCGCCAGCCGGGACCTCGAGGCGGCAGCGACCATCGGCGCGGGTCTCGTCATCACCGAGTTTGTGAGCGTCACCAGCGAGGGTCGGATCTCACCTGAAACGCCGCTGTTCGATCGCGATTACCAGGACAGGCTGAGGGTTGCAGCCGAACGGATCCACCAAGCCGGGAGCCGGGTGGCGCTCCAGCTGGGCCACGCCGGGCGGCGCGGCTCGATGCGGCCGCGCGCTCAGGGAGCAGACCGGCCGCTCCCGAACGGATGGAAGCTGCTGGCCCCCTCGGCGATCGCGTATACGCCCAGGTCGACGTTGCCGCGGGCGATGTCGGCTCGCGACGTCGCCCATCTCGTGACGGTTTTCGGCGCCGCAGCCCGCGCCGCGGCATCCTCCTGGGTCGATGTTCTCGACGTCAACATGGCGCAGGGTTACCTGCTGGCTAGCTTTATCTCGCCCCTCACAAATCAGCGCACCGATGAGTTCGGTGGCACATTCGAGAATCGGATGCGCTTTCCGCTCGCGGTGCTGGACGCGGTTCGGTCGGCATGGCTACGGCCGTTGGTCGTCCGGATCACCGCCGGAGATCCTCTGCCCGAAGGCGCGGATCTGGACGACGCGGTGGCGGTCGCGACCCAGCTCAAGGCACACGGCGCCGATTTGATTTATCCCGTGATGGGTCAGACCGTCTGGGAGAGCCGTCCGGATTACCGCCGCTTGTTTGGCGTGCCGGCCAGCGATCGGATCCGAAACGAGGCGGGCATTCCCACGCTGGCCGGTGGTTACATCAGCACCGCCGACGATGTGAACACCATCCTGGCTGCCGGCAGAGCCGATCTCTGCCTGCTCGACATTCCCCCCAATCAGTAGCCGGATGGGCGACCGTATGATGCGGGCAATGTCAGCCGATGTGGCCGGTCTCGCACGGAGCCTTCCTAAGGCCGAGCTGCACCTTCACATCGAAGGCGCCCTCGAGCCCGAGTTGATGTTTGAGCTGGCGAAGCGAAATGCGGTGCGCTTGTCCTACGCATCTGTTGATGATGTCCGGCGCGCCTACGTGTTTTCGGATCTGCAATCGTTCCTCGACATCTATTACGCGGGGTGCAGCGTCCTGGTTACCGAGCAGGACTTTTACGACCTGACCTGGGGGTACCTGCAACGCGCTGCGGCGCAGGGGGTTCGCCACGCCGAGCTCTTCTTCGATCCGCAGACACATACCGACCGCGGCATCGCGTTTGAGACCGTCATCAGTGGTATCTACCGGGCGCTCGATGATGGTCGCCAGCGTCTACAGATCACGAGCGGCCTCATCCTGTGCTTTCTGCGGCATCTCAGCGAAGACGCCGCACTGCAAACGCTGACGGCAGCGCTACCCTACCGCGAGATGCTGATCGGGGTTGGGCTCGATTCGTCCGAAGTGGGTCATCCGCCATCGAAATTTCGGGCCGTCTATGACCGCGCCCGGGAAGCCGGACTGCTGCCGGTCGCCCATGCCGGCGAAGAAGGACCACCGGACTATATCTGGGAAGCCCTCGATCTGTTGAAGGTCAAACGCATCGATCATGGGGTGCGATGCGCCGAGGACGAGCGACTCATCGGTCGGCTGGCGGAGGAGCAGATCCCGCTGACGATCTGTCCGCTGTCCAACGTCAAGCTGCGGGTCTTTGACCACCTGCGGCAGCACAACCTGAAGCGGCTGCTCGATCGCGGCCTGCTGGTCACGGTGAATTCCGACGACCCGGCCTACTTCGGCGGCTATGTCGCGGACAATTTCGCGGCGAGCGCCCAGGCGCTGAGATTGAGCGCGGCCGATCTGGTCGCGCTGGCCCGAAACTCGTTTACCGCGTCCTTTCTCCCCGAGGACCAGAAGCGCGGCTATCTCGACGAAGTCTCGCGGGTCGCGGCTGACGCTTCGCTGAAGACGATCTCTTGAGCGCCCTCGTAGAGGACAAGCCGGCCGAGCTCCGGGAGTAATTCGCGGCCTTGCTCGATGGTGGCGAAGTGATTGCCGGCGAGCTGTCCGGCCTTGCTCGCAAACTGCGTCGAGCCGTAGGGGAACAGGATTTCCGTCTCGCTGATGCCGCCCGGATAGAGGAGCAGCTGGCCGGCCCCCGGGTAGCTCGTGTGGTTCTCGTAGCCAAGCCCGGTTTGCAACTCACCAAGCGGGACCCATGCGGATTCTCCGCTCCAGCGCGCCTGGACCAGGCGGGCGCGTAGTGGCAGCAGGCGGCGAAAGGCTGCACACGTCTTGGGGGCCGCCTCGCCCTCCCAGCGGGCGGTAAACCGAAGCGAGCCGACGCTGATTTCAAGCATCTCGTGTCAGGGTAAGCCCGATCACCCCGTGGGCCGGCTTGGGCTCGCTGAAGACTTTCGTCATCGGGTCGGTTTCGGAGACCTTCGAAGTATCCCAGAGCCGGTTTTGTGCCTCGAAGCTGACCTCTCCGAGCCCGCTGAATCGATCGAGCAGGCGAGTGCCCATCTCGTGGACGAGATGCTGGATCGACATGCTGACGAAATCATCGAAGGTGGCGATCACGGCGTCCCGAATAATTTCGGAGGGAATCCGCTTGGGCCCGTCGTTAACCGCATCGTCCGGCTCTCGGTAACGCCAATGAACATCGAGATAGATGAAGAGCGGTCGATCGGCGCGTTCGGGCAGCGTCGTGTAGCTATCGCGGGCGAAGTCCTTGAACGCGCTGCCGGTGAGCTTCACCAGGCGCAGGTTGCGACGGCCGCAGCGCAAGGCGCGAATGCCATCCCGACCCACTTCGAGCTCGACCACGCCATAGTCATCGCCCAGCGGGCTCAGCAGTTTATCACTGTGCTGGGCAAAGGGCGTTTCGCGCAACACCAGCCGCAGCCACTGCATCTGCGAATAGGTCCGCAGGAAGCGCCGACCCAGGTAGGCGGCAAAGCCCTCGTGGCTGGCGCCGCCGTATTCCAGGGCCATGGCGTAGACGAAATTCTTCATCGTGTCCGTGGCCACGACCTGGCGGTTGTCCCCCTCGGTATACGCCGGCATGAAGTTGTCACCGAAGACGTCGATGCTGACCCGACCGCCGAGCAGGCCTCGGCTGGGATGGGTGCGGTAGAAGGACACGTCGTGCTTGCCGTAGCGGATCTCGGCCTTCATGAGCGAAGCCGGTCCTCCGCGATATCGACAATCGCCTCCAGACCCGCATCCATTTCCTCCGCGCGCGAGCGGGTGAGTCGCTGGCGCAGGACTTCGAGGATCTCGGTTTTGGGCCGGCGGTTGACGAAGACGACGAAGCGAAAGCCGAATCGCTGCTCGTATTCTGCGTTCAGCTCGGCCAGCTCGGGTAGCCTGTCGGCGCCTTGCTCGCTCAAGGAGCGGACTGACAGGCGTTCTGGATCCTCACCGATGCGCGGATGCGCATTCAGGGTGGCGATCTTTTCATCCTCGGTGAGCGAAGGCAGAACGCAACGCATAGCGCCGACCACCTGCTCGGGCGACTGGTACGGGCCCCGAGCGCGGACCTTGTTCGCGAGTGGGGTGATGCCTTCCAGTGCTTCCTCGACGGTGATCATGCGCCGCGATAGCTCGAGCAAGAGAATGGCGAAATCAGGAGGGGGACGTGGTAGTGGCCGCCTTCGCCCAGCTGCACTTCGAGCGTCACGGTCTCGAAGAGGTGCGGCGCCCCGGCGAAATATGGTCCGACCTCGAAGAGAAGGCGATAGGTCCCGGGATTGATGCCGCCACCGCTCAGATCGGCGATCCGCCCGCTGTCATCGGTCATCGCGGTCCGGGTGCCCAGCGTGACCCGAACGCCCGATGCTGGCTTCCCCGCGGCGACGTCGAGCACGTGGGTCGAGACGGTCGCCAGCGTGCTCACAGTCCCACGATGTCGTCGGGTTTGATCGGCGCGCGGCGCAATTCGCGACCGGTCGCATGCCGAAGGGCGGCGACGACGGCGGCGGGCACGACGACGGTCGAGGGTTCGCCCACGCCTTTCGCCCCGTAGGGCAAGCCCGGCTCCGGTTCCTCGACCAGCACGGAAACAACCGGCGGCATGTCCAGGATGGTCGGGATCAGGTAGTCGGTGAAGGACGCATTCTTCACGATGCCGTCGACCAGTGCCACTTCTTCCATCAGGGCGAGCCCGAGCCCCTGGGCGCTGCCGCCTTCGATCTGGCCCAGCACGCTCTGCGGATTGATGGCCCGGCCCACATCCTGGGCAACGGCGAGCTGCACCACCCGGACCAGCCCCAACTCCTGGTCGACCTCCACGACGGCGCGGGCGGCGCCAAAGGCAAAGCTGACGTGCGGATCGCCCTGGCCCTTGCCATCCAGCTTGCTCGTCGACCGGTGATGGTAGACGCGGGTCGCCTCCACCGGCCGGCGCAGATTCTCGAGCCCGTTCTGTCGCTCGATTTCCTCGCGTACGGCCTGGCAGGCGAGCTGGACGGCGCCGCCCGTCATCATCGTCTGCCGGGAGGCGGAACTGGAGCCCGCGGATCCGATGCTGGTGTCGGGCTGGCAGACGGTGACGCGATCGATCCCCAGCTCGGTCCGCACGATCTGGGTCACGACCGTGTCGATGCCCTGGCCGACGTCGACCGCCGCGGTTCTGACCTCGACCAACGGCCCCTGGCCATCGCGGTCGGGCCAGACCCGCACCGATGCCTCGGATGAATCATCGAAACCTTCGCTGTAGGCGAGGTTCTTGTAGCCGACCGCGATCCCGATTCCCCGCTCGAGGGCCTCGCCGTGGCCGACATTGCCCGCGCCTCCGGGCAGTAGCATGGGGTCGCGGTCGAGCGGAGAATCCTCGGCGGGCAGGGGCACGTCGCGCAACCGCTCCAGGCATTCGCGAACCGGGGCTGCGCCGATGATCGGCTGTCCCGTTGGCAGCACCGACCCAGTCTTCAGCGCATTCTTGAGGCGCAGCTCGAGCGGGTCGATCGTGAGCGCCGCGGCCAGCTTGTCCATCTGTGCTTCGTAGGCAAAGCATGCCTGGACGGCGCCGAACCCGCGCATCGCGCCGCATGGCGGATTGTTGGTGAAGACCGCGGTGCCGCTCAGCCGTGCATTCGGAACCTCGTAAGGGCCGGCGGCAAACGTCGTGGCATTACCGATGACGGCCGGTGAGGTCGAGGTATAGGCTCCGCCGTCGACGAGCAGCCGTGCCTGCACGTTGACCAGCGTGCCGTCCTTCAGGGCGCCGTGCCGCATCCAGACCCGCGAGGGATGACGGTGGACGTGGCCGTAGAAGGATTCCTGCCGCCCGTAGCTCATCCTGACCGGCCGCTGTGTCCGGAGCGCCAGCAGGCAGGCGTGGATCTGCATGCTGACGTCCTCGCGAGCCCCAAAGGCGCCGCCCACGCCGGACAGGTGAAGCCGGACCTTTTCCGGCGGCAGGTCGAGGCAGGGAGCGAGCTGTTCGAGGTCGGCATGCAGCCACTGGGTGGCGATGAAGAGGTCGACGCCGCCGTCGGCCGCCGGAACGGCCAGGCCGGCCTCGGGACCGAGTGGCGCCTGGTCCTGCATCCCGGTTTCGTAGACGCCCTCGACCCATACGTCGGCTTTTGCGTCGGGATCGCCGTGGACGATCTGAAGGGTGCGCACGACGTTGCCCTGCGGATGGATCTTCGGCGCGGCATCGTCGAGGGCCTGCTCCATGTCCGTGACGGGTGAGAGCACCTGGTACCTGGCCGCGATCTGTTTGAGCGCGCTGCGGGCAACCTCCGGGTCTTCGGCGGCGACGATGGCAACCGGCTCGCCGGAATAGCGCGTCACATCGATGGCCAGCACCGGCTGATCCTGCACGTCAAGGCCGAAGGTCTTCTTGCCAGGGACGTCCGCATGGGTGAGCGCCGCCTGCACGCCCGGCATCGCCGCCGCGGCCGAGACGTCGAGCGAAACGATCCGCGCATAGGGATGAGGGCTCCGAAGCGTTGCGCCGAAGAGCATCCCGTCGCGATGGAGATCACTGGCGTACTCGAACTCGCCTTTGACTTTCGGGACGCCGTCGACGCGCCTGACGGATTCGCCGACTCCGCCCTTCCGACGAATTTCGACACTCATGCCCAGATCATGCTTGCCTCGCTCAGGTTGACGAGCTGACCATCCTGGACAACGGGTTTGCCTTCGACGAAGAGATGTTGCACCGGTCCGGGATTGCAGAACACCAGCGCCGCGACCGGATCGGCTTCGGCGCCACGATGCCCCAGTCCGTCGATGGAGAAGAGGGCGATGTCGGCTCGCTTGCCGACTTCGATCGAACCGATGTCGTCGCGGCCGAGACAGGCGGCGCCGCCCCGGGTGGCCACCCGCAGCGCGTCGCGTGCGGTCATGGACCCGGCGCCCTTTCGCGCCCTGGTGGTCAGCATCGCCTGGCGCGCCTCCGCCAGCAGGTTGCCGCTGTCATTCGATGCCGACCCATCGACCGCCAGACCGACGGCAACCCCAGCGTCGATCATCTCGCGACCAGGGGCAAACCCCGAGCCAAGCCGCATGTTCGAGGTCGGGCACCAGGCCACGCCGGTTCTGGTTGCTGCCAGTCGGGCGATGTCGTTTGGGGCCAGGTGGACGCAGTGCGCCAGCCAGACGTCAGGCCCCAGGAACTCGAGATCTTCGAGCAGCTCGAGTGGCCGGCGGTCGAAGGCGCGCCGGCAATAGTCTGCCTCGTCCAGCGTCTCCGCGATGTGCGTGTGCAAGCGTACCCCGCGCCGGCGCGCCAGCGCCGCCGACTCACGCATCAGCTGCGGCGATACCGAGAACGGTGAACATGGCCCGACTGCGATCTGAAGCATCGAGCCGGGGGCAGGATCATGAAATTCACTGATCGCTTCGTCCGTCGCCGTAAGAATCTGATCGATCTCTTCGACCACGCTGTCGGGTGGCAGCCCGCCTTTCGACTGGCCCAGGTCCATCGACCCGCGGCATGGATGGAATCGCATCCCGAGCTGGCCCGCCACGTCGATCTCGGCCTCCAGCAGTCCAGAAGCGCCCCGGGGAAAGACGTAGTGATGGTCCGTTGTCGTCGAGCAGCCACTCAGGGCGAGCTCGGCCAGGCCCACTTCGGCGGCCGTACGCTCCCAGCCGGCATCGATGGTTGCCCAGATCGGGTATTGCTCGCGCAGCCAGTCGAAGAGCCCGCCCTGTTGGGCGCGAACCCGGGTCAGCGTTTGGTAGAGGTGGTGATGCGTATTGATCAGTCCCGGAACGGCCACCATGCCGTGGCCGTCGATCACGTCCGGCTGCTCGCGAACTGGTGGGCGGCCCTGGCCGATCCAGCTGATGACGCCGCCCTCGATCAGGATCGACGCGTTCTCGAGCTCGGTGCCGGCATCATCCATCGTGGCGACGGCCCGGCAATGTTCCAGCAGGATCACGTGGCGGCTCGCAGCCGCCCCGCTGCCAGATTGACAGCGTCCAGAATCTTCTGGTACCCGGTGCAGCGGCAGACGTTGCCGCTCAGCGCTTCTTTGACGGTCGCCAGGCTGGGATTCGGGTCCTTACCCAGCAGGTCGGTGACCGCCACCACGAAGCCTGGCGTGCAGAAGCCGCACTGCACCGCGCCGGTCTCCACGAACGCCTCCTGGACGGCGTGCAGCCGGCCGCCATCGTTCAGGCTCTCGACGGTGCGGACCTCGCGATCGTGCGCCTGGGCGGCCAGCACCAGGCAGCTGCACACCAGCGCGCCATCGAGCCAGACCGAGCAGGAGCCGCACTCGCCTTGCTCACAGGCGTTCTTCGAACCGTAGAGAGCAAGTCCATCGCGCAGGAAGGTGAGCAGGCTGGTGCCGGGCCAGACATCGGCGGCTCGCCATTCGCCATTGACGCGTGTCCTTACAACCATGTCGGTAGTTTCCGTTCGTCGAGCGCCCAGCTCAGGGCGCGCCGGGCGAGCACCCGGCACGCATGCCGGCGATACGCCGCCGTCCCGCGGACGTCATCAAGCGGTTTGGCGGCCGCGGCGACCAGCTCGGCGAACTCCGCGACCGCGCTCTCCGGCAACGTCGCCGATGGATCCTGCCAGATTCCGACACCATGCATCGCCGCAGATACCTGGTCCTCGGCCTGGGTGGCGCGAATAATGGTTGGTCCTACCGAGCCGAGGGCGACCTTGACCTTTCGCTGGTCTTCATCGACGACCAGGCACAGTCCGGCGACGGCGATGACCATCGCATTCCGGGTACCGATCTTGGAGAAGCTTCCCGCGCCCCGAATCCGCTTCCAGCGCGATCCGATGATGAGCTCGTCCGGAGCCAGCGCCGTCTTTTTGGGCCCGGTGAGAAATTGATGCCAGGGCAAGCTGCGCTCCCCCCGGGCGCGGCTGCGCACGATGACATGGGCGTCGTAGACCGCCAGCACCGGCAGGGCATCTCCGGCCGGCGAGGCGGTGCCCAGGTTGCCGCCGACCGTGCCCCGATTGCGGATCTGCGGCGAGCCGACCGAACGCGACGCCTGGACCAGCGGTTTGAGGTCGGTGAGTTGCTTGACGATCGTGGCGTAGGTGACGCCCGATCCCAGGAAGACGTGGCCATTCTCCTGACCAAGGCTCGAGAGTTCGGTAAGCATGCTGAGGTCGATCATGGCGGGCGGCCGCAGCCGTCCGAAGTTCACGTCGACCATCACGTCGGTGCCACCCGCGATCGGCAGGGCCTCCGGATGCTCGGCCTTCAGGGCCAGCGCCTCGTCGAGCGAATGCGGGAGCAGAACGTCCATCGCTGCGTGACTACTTTATCTGCGCAGCGGCGCGCCGCACGGCGCCCAGGAGGGCGCGCGCTCCCAGCACGAGGTGCTCGTCCGAGGTGGACTCCTGCGGCGCGTGGCTGATGCCGTTCGCACTGGGCACGAACAGCATGCCTGTCGGTACGTGGCGGGAGAGCACGGCTGCATCGTGCCCCGCGCCGCTCCACAGGGATGCCGGCTGGCGACCCAGCTCGCGGCAGGCGGCTGCGATCGTCTCCATCTGGGCGGCGTTCATCGGCGACGGCGGCACCCAGGAGAGCAGCTCGCTCTCGGCCCAACAGCCCTCCTCATCGCAGATCGTCAGCAGCCGTTGGGTAAATGCATCGACGATCCGACGCACGACAGGCTCCTGCAGATGCCGGACCTCGAGGGTGAATGAGGCTCGCCCAGGGATGATGTTGACGCCACCCGGTTCGAAGCGCATGATGCCGATGTTCGCCACGGCGTCGCCATCGATGTTCTCCACGACGTCGCGCAAGCCTGCTGCCGCCCGCGCTGCCACCCGGCCGGCGTCATGGCGTAACCGAAACGGGGTGGTTCCTGCATGGTTCTGGGCGCCCAGCACCCGAACCCGCTGGCGATGAACCCCAACAATCCCGGTCACGACGGCCAGGTCGGAGCCGGCGGTTTCCATCCGGGGCCCCTGCTCGATGTGGAGCTCGAGGAAGGCGGCGACCGAGGACAGGTGATCATGAGCCTCCAACATGCGGTCGAGTTCCCGCCCGGCGTGCGCCAGCACCTGGTTGATCGGCGTTCCATCCTGATCGTGAGCCTCGCGCAGCTCGTCCAGCTTGAGGTCACCGGCTAACGCAAGGCTCCCGATCAAGCCGACAGCGAAGCGAACCCCTTCCTCATCGGAGAAGCCGACCACCTCAACCCGAGGGGCGAGGTCATCGTGGGACTCCGCCAGCGTGCGCATCACCTCGAGTGCGGCAACGGCGCCGTAAGCGCCATCGAGGCGGCCGCCATTCGGGACGCTGTCGAGGTGCGATCCGGTGAGCAGGAAGGGGCCCGGGGCGCCGGATAGATGACCGAAAACGTTCAAGGCCGGGTCAACCCTGGCGTCGAGCCCCGCCTCACGAATCCGCTCGGTGAACCAGCGGCGGCCGGCGATGTCGGCATCCGACCAGGCCAAGCGATTGATGCCGCCCTCGGGAAGCGCACCGATTCGTGAGAGCGCGTTCAGGTCAGCGAGCAGGCGCTCCGGGTTTATATCGCTCACGCCGCGAGCGTGTTCCACCTGAAGGGCGCGCATTGTTGGAACTGGCCGAAGCCTGACGGTCCGGCGACCTTCCCGTCGTGATAGACGACCTGGCCGCGCAGGATGGTGGTCTTGACCCGACCGCTGACGCTCAGTCCCTCATACGGCGAAAAACCGGCGCGGCTGTGGAGCTCCGACGCCGAGAGCGTGCGCTCGGGACGGGGATCGAAGAGGACGATGTCGGCGTCGAACCCGGGAGCGATCTCGCCTTTGGGTGGCCAGAGGCCAAAGGTCTTCGCCGGGTTCGTGCTCAGCAGCCGGACAAGGTCAGGCAACCGAAGTCTCCCTGGCATTACGCCAAAGGAATACAGCAGCAGAAGCGAAGTCTCGACACCGGGAATCCCCGGGCTAACCTTGGTGAAGTCATCGACGCCGGCTCGACCCGCGAGCGCAAATCCGCAGTGGTCACTGCCAATGGCCTGGATGTCGCCGCTCTGAAGGCGTTGCCACAGGCCGGCCTGACTCTCCGCATCACGCAATGGCGGCGTCATGACGAACCGTGCTGCATCCGGACCGGCATAGCGGGAATCATCGAGCACCAGGTAATGCGGGCAGCTCTCGGCGACCGCGCGCACGCCGGCCTGTCGCGCCTCCCTGATCAGGTCGACGGCGAGCGGCGTCGACAGATGGACGAAGTAAACCGGGCTGCCCGTGACGCGACTGAACAGCAGACCGCGGGCGACCGCCTCCGCTTCAGCCGCGCCTGGTCGAGCCGCGCCGTGATAGCGGAGCGACCGCTTTCCCTCATCGACCAGCTGTCGTGCCGTTCCTTCGACGATCGCGTCGTTTTCCGCATGCACCTGGACGAGCAGACCGGCTTGGCCCGAGCGTTCCATCAGCCGGTACCAGGTCCAGTCGTCGGTGTAGAAAATCGTGTCGCGATAGGTCGTGTAGATTTTGGCGCTGGTCACACCCGAGGCGACCAGCGCCTCGAGATCCTCCTCCCAGCCGTTGAGCAACTGGCTGATGCTGAGGTGGATTCCATAGTCGACATGCGAGCGCCCATCGATCAACTGGCGCCGTGCCGCAACCGACTCCAGGAAGCGCTGCCCCTTGAGTTGCGGAACAAACTCCAGGTAGGTCGTGACGCCGCCTGCTGCCGCCGACGCAGATCCACTTTCGAAGTCATCGGCTGTGCGCGCGGTTCCGGTATCGAGCAGCAGATGCGTGTGCGGATCGACGACACCTGGCAGCACCAGAAGTCCGGTCGCATCGATGACCTCGCCTTCCGGATCGGCGCCCGCCCGAACCTCGGCGATCTTGCCGTTGCGGACCACGACGTCAGCGGCGCTCTCGCCGCCGGCGTTGACGACGGTTCCGCCGCGAATCAACATCCCGTCGCTACGAAGTCAGGCGCCGATCTCGTAAATGTTGCCAGGGTCCAGGTCGAGGCCGTTGGCGACTTGCCAGAGCGCGGCAATGGCTTTCAGCGCGTTGCGCCGCTCGAAGGGGGCGAGGTCAGGGCTCTCCTTCAGCAGTCGCACCAGCGACTGATAGCACTCGACAAGGGTTCGCTCCGACGACGTCAACTCGATGCCCATTGCATTTTTCATGCCGTGACCCTCCGCTCGCCGGCCGTGCCGATCACGATCCGGTCATCCTGCAGCCGCTTGGCCTTCAGCTCGAACCGCGGCAGGCTGCCGTTCTCAACCTTCTTGACGCCGAAACGCAGCCCCTCATGCCCCTCGGCGAGCGCCTTGGCCAGCGACGTCAGAATCCGATCCGGGTTGACGCCCATTCGATCGGGAATCTCGACCAGCACCTCGATCTCGTCCTGGCGTCCGTCCGCCGTATAGAGATGGATGCGGAACTCGTCGATCTCCTTGAACTCGCGGACGATTGCCTCGACCGCTCGAGGATAGACGTTGGTCCCGCGAACGAGCTTCATGTCGTCGACCCGGCCGCGGATGCCGCCCTCGTATAGGTCGAAAGTTCGGCCGCAGGTGCAGGTATTCGCTGGCACCCGGACCACCAGGTCGCGCGTCCGGTAGCGCAACACCGGGATGAAGCCGCGGCCGAAGGACGTGATCAAGCGCTCACCAAGCTCGCCGTAGCCCACGGGACTGGCGGTTTCGGGATCCACGACCTCTTCGATGAAATGGTCTTCGATGATGTGAGTGCCGCCCGGCTGCTTCTCGCACTCGAAGATCATGATCGTCCCGACTTCCGTCATGCCAGCCGTGTCGGCTGCCTTGGCGCCCCACTCCTCCTCGATCAATTTCTTCGTCGCCGGGATCGAGCCCGCCGGCTCTCCGGAAAGGATCAGTCGCTTGACGGCGCTGCCGGCCAGGTCGACGCCCATCGTCTTCGCCTCCTGCGCCATACGCAGGGCGTAGGTCGGCGTGGAACAGACGACCGTGGCCTTCATGCTGAGGATTTGCTTGACGCGGGCCTCGGTCGTCATGTTGCCACCCGGCAAGACCAGTGCGCCGATCTTCTCGCAGGCATAATGCGCGCCCCAGAAGCCGACGAAGGTGCCGTAGCTGAAGGCGAAGAAGACGATGTCCCGCGGTCGAACGCCAAAGCCCCAGAAGCCGTAGCACCACATCTCGGCGATCCATTCCCAGTCCTTCATGCTGTCGAGCACCTGCAGCGGGATCCGGCCGGTCGTGCCCGACGTGAGGTGGTAGCGGATGGCGGCCTCCTGGGGGGCGGCGAGCAGCGGCCCGTAGGGCGGGTCTTCGAGTTGCGCCTGCATCCACTCGTCGCGCGTCATCAGGGGGATCCGCTGCAGGTCCTTGAGGGTCTTGATCGATTCCGAGGTGACGCCGGCGGCTTTGAGCCGCTTCGCTTGCCAGGGGACCCGGGCCTCTGTCCAGGCCACCAGGTTTTTGAGCTTGCGGACCTGCAGCGCCTCGATCTGGTCGCGCGGCATGGTCTCGTGCCGGGGGTTCCAGTAGGGTGATTCCTGCACGCATCCCCTCCTTTATTCGGACTCGTTGTAACACTTTTTGAACTAAGCTGGAGCAAGCTTGGCCACGGCCGGAAAACCGAAGAACGAAGGCACCCCATACCGACTCGGCGGGATGGGCTACCAGGACGCGTCGGGCCGCCGGCTGAGCTATGACTCGTACCTGCGCATCCCGCAGCTGCTCGAGTTGCAGCAGGGCCTCACCCAGGCTCACGATGAGCTGCTCTTCATCATCGTCCACCAGGTCTACGAGCTCTGGTTCAAGGTGCTGATCCACGAGCTCGAAAGCGTGCGGACCTCGATCGAGTCCGAGGACCTGCGCGCTGCGCGCCACGCCCTTACCCGCGTCAAGGTGATCGAGGACCTGCTGGTGGAACAGGTCGCGGTCCTGGAGACGATGGCGCCCCAGGACTTCCTCACCTTCCGCTCGGAGCTGGCGCCCGCCAGTGGCTTTCAGTCCGTCCAGTTTCGGGAGATCGAGTTCCTGTCGGGTCTGAAGGACGCGGGCTACATCAAGGCGCTCGATGGGGAAGGGGATGCGCGGGCTCGCCTGCAACGGCGCCTGAACGAGCCATCGTTACACGACGCCTTTAGCGCGTTGATGGAGCGCCGCGGAGTCACCGTCAGCGACCTCTATCGCCAGGGCGAGCGACATGCTGACCTGCTCGAGCTGGCCGAGGCGTTGCTCGACCACGACGAGGGCTTCCGTTTGTGGCGGCTGCGACATGTCGAGATGGTGGAGCGGCAGATCGGCGATAAACCGGGTACCGGCGGGTCAACCGGCGTCCGCTACTTGCAGTCAACGCTGGGCAAGCGCTTCTTCCCGGAGCTCTGGGAGGTCCGCTCCCAGCTCTAGCGACCGTTGGCGAAGAGGCGGGTGAAGTACGTGATGCCGAGGGGGACCAGTAGGGCGAGGAGCGAAGTGACGACGGCCAGCGTGTCCGGTAGATGGCTCGGGTTACTCATGCCGATGTA
>DASTJZ010000109.1:0-23929 GCA_035716185.1 Candidatus Dormiibacterota bacterium | reverse complement strand
TTCAGAACGCCCACCTGGTCGACGATCTCGGCCTCGACCTGATCGGCATCCAGGATCACCCCTACCAGCCACGCTTCCTCGACACCCTGACCCTGATCACGGCCATCGCTCTGCAGACCAAGCGCGTTCGGGTGTTCACCGACGTCGCCAACCTCCAGCTCCGGCAACCCGCACTGCTGGCCAAGTGGGCCGCGTCATTGGACGTGATTACCGGTGGTCGCGTCGAACTTGGCCTGGGATCCGGAGCCTTCACCGCCGCCGTGCGAGCGATGGGCGTCGAGGCACGCGAGGGAGGAGAGGCGGTCTCGGCGCTGGAGGAGGCGATCGGCGTGATCCGGACGATGTGGACGGGGCAACGCGGGGCGCGATTCGATGGCCGGTTCTACCAGCTGCGCGGCGTCCACGCTGGTCCCGTGCCCGCGCATCCCATCGGAATCTGGCTGGGTGCCTACCGGCCGCGAATGTTGTCGATCACCGGCCGGCTTGCCGACGGCTGGCTTCCAACCGTCACCTACTTGAACCCCGATGCACTGGCAGGCGCCAACCAGCGGATCGATGATGCCGCGCTGGCGGCGGGACGAAAGCCATCAGACGTTTTGCGGCTCTACAACATTGGCGGGCGGATCACCGATGGTGAGTCGACCGGCCTTCTCGAGGGTCCCGTCGATCAATGGGTCGACCAGCTGACCGAACTGACCACTGAATACGGGATGGACGGCTACATCCTGGGTCCGGCCGAAGATTCGGAGCAGCAGCTGCGCCGATTTGGCGAGGAGGTCGCCCCTCGGGTCAGGGAGAACGTCATGGTGGCCCAGCGCTAGTGGTGGCGACTGGTGGCCGCCGCTATCGGCTTCGCTGGGTCGACGTCTTCACCGAGCGTCCGCTCGCCGGGAATCCGCTGGCCGTCGTTCTCGATGCCAGTGGCCTGACGGCCGACGAGATGCAGCGGATCGCGCGCGAGACGAATCTCTCGGAAACGACCTTTGTGCTTCCAGCGCAGCAGCGCGAGCACGCCGCAAGGGTGCGCATCTTCACCCCGCATGTCGAACTCCCCTTCGCCGGCCACCCCACGATCGGCACCGCCTGGGTATTGCTGGACGAAGGGCTGGTTGATGCAGCGGCCGGCCGCTTCTCGCTCGAAGAAGGCGTCGGTCTGGTGCCTGTCCGCCTCGAGCGACGGGACGACGCCACCATGCTCTGGATGCTGCATCCGGCCATCAGATGGCACGGCATCATCGATGTGCGCGACGACCTTGCTCGGGCACTCGGCCTGATGCCGGCCGATCTGGTTCCCGACGTCCCGGTCCAGATCGTTGCGACGGGCGCGTCGTTCGTCTATGTGGCACTGACCGACGCGGCGGCGGTGGATCGAGCGGAATCGAACGGTACCGCGCTGGCAGGAGTGCTCGAGGCGTACGGTCTTCCTGCCGTGTTTCTCTTCGCGCGGACCGGCCCGAACCGTCTCTATAGCCGAATGTTCGGACCGCACAGCGACGTTCGGATCGTCGAGGACCCTGCCACCGGCTCAGCGAGTGGGCCGCTCGGCGGCTTCGCCGTGCGCTATGGCCTGATCCCCCGCGCAGCCGAGGTCGAAATCGTGAGCGAGCAGGGGACCAGGATGGGCCGGCAAAGCTTCGTGCACATCAAGCTGGCCTATGCCGGCGACGAGCCCACCCGAATCGAGGTGGGCGGGTCGGTGATGCCGGTTATGACGGCCGAGCTCGTGGTTTCGAGACCTTAGGTCGCGGTTCGGCGAGCGCGCTCAGCCGCGCTCCGGCCTGAACCACATCGAGGGCGCGGTTCGCCAGCGTGCTAAGCGGCTCACGGCCTTTGAGATTCCACCACTCGATGGCGGCCTCGTAGAGGGCACTGGTGAGGATGCGGACCGTGACTCGCAGCTCGAAGTCGTTGGGACTTCGCCCGGTGCGTTGGGCCAGGAGCGTCGTGAAGAAGGCGTTGGTCCGCTCGAGCTCGTCCCACATTCGCCCCCGCAGCTCCGGAACCTCGAGAAAGAGTTTGCTGCGGACCAGGATCATTTCTCTGTCCGCATCCATCACCTCGCCCATCCGGCCGATGATCCGCCGGATCGTCGCATCGAGCGGCTCACCTTTCGGGCTCTCGAGGAACATCGAAATTGTCATCGGGTCATAGACGTCGTAAATGACCACGTCCTCCTTGCTCGGAAAATAGTTGAAGAACGTGCTGGGTGAGATCTCAACCGCCGCGGCGATCTGCTCGATGGTGGTTTCGTCGTAGCCCTGCTTCTGAAAGAGCCGGAGGGCCGCCCGCTGAATCGCCTCTTTCGTCTTCTGCTTTTTTCGTTCGCGCAGCCCGGTGGGCGGAGAGGCCGCACCGGGCTGCCGCGTTCTTGCAGGGTCGGCTGACGCCATCACGACAATTTTCCATCTTGCGTCTTCGTAACCCGCGAAGGTAGGAAGAGGGCGATCGCGATCGCGGTCAGCACCATCAAGGCCGCGCTCACGATCATGACCTCGGCGACGCCGGCCGTATAAGCGTCCTTGGCGGCCCGAGCCAGAGGCCCGCCCACGGCCGGCGGGAGGTGAGCCGCCACCGCGACTGCTCCGGCGATGCTGCCCTGCGCGAGCTCCCGAGCCGTGGCGGGCAATGCCCCAACATGCGGGCCAAGATTGTTCTGGTAGACGTTGCTGAGCAGGCTGCCCAGGATGGCCACCCCGAAGGACGCGGCGACCTGCTGCAGGGCCCGGGTTAGCGCGCTTCCCGCGCCGGTTTGATCCGGCGGCAGCACCCCCAGGATGATGTCGAGGGTGGTCGGCAGCGCGACGCCGATCCCGACGCCGACCACGGCCAGAGCGGCCGCCACCAGTCCATAGCCGGTGTCGCTCCCGGCCCGGGAGAAGATCACGAGTCCCGCCGCCCCGACCAGCAAGCCAAAGCTCACCCCGACTCTGGCGCCGAGGCGAGCGGCCAGGACGTTGCCAATCCCGGCGCCGACGATGACGCCGCCGATCATGGGCAAGAGCTTGATGCCGGTCGCCTGCGCGTCATTTCCCAGGACGATCTGGATGTAGGGCGTGAGGATGAACATCACGCCGAACAGCGCGAAGCCCGTCATCACGAAGGCGACGGTGGACCAGGTGAAACTGCGATTGCGGAAATTTCGCAAGTCGACGAAGGGAGCGGGACGGCGGAGGTCCCAGATGATGAACGCCACCAAGACGATCGCGCCACCGATGATGCCGATCAGGACGCGGCTGTCACCCCAGCCGTGGATTGGCTGCTCGATCACCCCGTAGACGAGGGCGGTCACGCCGACGACCGCCAGCAGCCCGCCGAACCAGTCGAAGGCCTGCGGGTGCGGATCCTTGCTTTCCGGAACGAGGAACCAGACTCCGATCACGCCGATGACCACGACCGGCGCATTGATCAAGAAGACCGATCCCCAGGCGTAGTGGGTCAGCAGCCAGCCGGCGACGACCGGGCCGAGGGGAAGGCCGAGAAAGGCGCCGGCCGCCGCCGCACTGACGGCCCGCGGGCGCTCGGCCTCGGAAAACAAGCTCGGCAGGATCGAGAGCGACAGCGGAAGGACCAGGGCCGCGCCGATCCCCATCAGGGCGCGCATGGCAATCAGCCCGGTCGCCGTCGTCATCTGGCCGGCGGCAACCGACGAGATGCCGAACACCACCAGTCCCACCATCAGCAAGAGCTTGCGGCCGAAACGATCGCCCAAAACGCCGCCTGGAAGCAGCAGACCGCCAAGCGCCAGCGTGTACGCCGCCGTGATCCACTGCAGGTCGCTCGTCGTCGCCCCGAGTTTTTGGGACAGGGTGGGGAGAGCGGTGACCAGCACCGTGGTATCCAGGCCAATGACCAGGCCGCTGACGACGAGGGCGGCCAGCGCCCACCAGCGGCCGGCGCGCGGCCTGGCGGTGGGCTCGAGATCGAGGTTGCGAACGTTGGCGCTCATGGTTGTCACCTCCTAGCCTCGGTCGGGTCCTGGAGGGCTCAGTTGAGGCTAGTAACAGTAAACTTCTAGTTACTACAAAAATCAAGTCTATACACGAAATCGTTACTCATTACCATTTGCGCTGTGAGCCCGATGAAGATGCCAAAGGCCGGCGAGTCGGCGAAGGCGGCCTTCCAGAAGCTCCTCCCGCCGGATCCTTCGGTAACGACCCGCCCGATGTTCGGCAACTTATCCGCCTTCGTCAACGGCAACATGTTCTCCGGCGTCTTCGGCGATGACCTTTTTGTCCGGGTATCAGACGAGGACCAGACCAGGATTCGCAAGCAGGGTGGGAAGCCTTTCGAGCCGATGGCAGGCCGCGCGATGAGCGGCTATGTCATGGTGCCGCCGGGCTGGGAGAAGAAACCGGAGGCCGCCCGCGCCTGGGTGGCGACCGCGCTGGCCTGGTCGAAGAAGCTGCCGGCAAAAGCGGCAAAGGGCACTGGCAAAGTCGGGCCGAAGAAGCCCAGCTCTCGCAAAGCCCGCTAACGCGGGCGACGTTCCAGCCCGCGGGCAATTCGGAGAATAAGATCGTGAACCCGATTGGATGGGTTCTGGGTCTGCAGGGCCCGACCTTGATCGCCGTGATCTGCGCTTTGATCTTCGTCGAAGAGCTGGGGGTACCACTGCCGTTCGCCCCCGGTGACATCGTGCTCGCGATCGCCGGCATTGCCATCGCCGGCGGGCGGGTCGATGCCGCAGCGCTGGTGGTGTCGATTGCCGTCGTGAGCGTGAGCGGCGCCATGCTTGGTCGGGAGATCGCCGCGCTGATCGGCTGGCAGCGCTTGATGCGGATCGCCGAACCCTTGCATTTTCGGGGTCCTCTGGAACGTGCGTCCGGATTGCTCCGCCGAGGCGGATCGCGTGCGGTCTTTACCGCACGCCTGATTCCCGGGCTGCGCGTCTACACCACCCAGGTCGCCGGCGTCAGCGACATTCCTCGCTCGACCTTTATCGGCGGCCTCTTGCCGGCGACCGTCGTGTACGTCGCAGCCTTCGTTGGCCTGGGTGCGGCGGTCGGCCGTCCGGTTCTGGCCCTGATCCATGAGGCGGAGCGGCAGCTGCTGCTCGCCGCCGGGTTGATCCTGGCCGTGGTGATCGTCTTGTTGCTCACCCGCGCCCCCGTGCGGCGGGCGTTGGCGTCGCTTTATGCGACGGGCTGGACGGGTCCGCTGAAGTTACGGATCGATTCCGTCCGCCTGACCTTCATCCTGGGGGCGCTCGGCCTCAACTTCGCCGGCCACGCGGTGGCGCTGGGCCTGAAACTCCCGCTCTTTCTCGATTCCACCGGCACGATTTTCGCGGGCATCATCGCCGGCCCCTGGATTGGCGCGAGCGTCGGGTTCATCAGCAACCTGATCAGCTCGAACACCGTTGATCCGATTGCCGGCCTGTACAGCATCGTGTCGTTCGCAGTCGGCTTCAGTGCCGGGCTGGCCGGCTATCTGAACTGGCACAAACGCTGGAGTGGCTGGATTGGGCTGTGGCTGATCTGCTTCAGCGTCGCCGCCGTAATTTCCACCCCACTCAACTTCCTGGTCAGCGGTGGCAAGAGCGGGATCAGCGTCGGCGACTCCGTCTACGCCTATCTCACCGGCCTCCACGTTCCCGGCCTGCTGGCCGCCTTCCTGGGCGAGGCGCTCGTCGACCTGCCCGACAAGTTCCTGACCGTCTTCGCCGCGCTCTTGATCGTGCAGGGGATTCGCCAGCCACAATCGACGGCGCCGGCGGCGACGACCGAGCTCGATCTGGCCGAGGCATTTACCTTTGTGGTGCGCTCCGAACATTGGGTGCGGCGGCTGGCGGCCGCAGCGGTCTGCGTCCTCTTCGCCGTGCTGGTCGTTCCCTACCTGCTGCTCTCCGGGTACCTGATCGAGCTTTCCCGCCGTCGCAGAGCCGGCCTTCGTGGACTTCCGCCCTGGGACCATCGCTGGACCAAGCTCAAAGACGGGTTCAGGATCAATGTGGTCCTGTTCGCCTGGATCGTGCCCGGCATCTTGGTGGCCATCCCGGGCGCCATCCTCAGCAGCCTTCAGGAGAGGCCGGGAACCACGACGGCGACGCTGGTTGGTAGCGCGGCCGACGCCGTCGCAGCCATTGGCAGTCTCTGGTTTCTCTTCGTCCTGCTGCTCGAGCCCGCCATCTTTACCCAGTTCCTCGACCGTGGCATCAGAGGCGCGCTCAACCTGCGGGCGGTCATCCGCCGCCTGCGCGTGAGCCTCGGCCTGAGCGTCGTGGTCGGCATGCTCGTCATCGTCCTGACCACGGTCGGCGTCCTCGGCCTCCTCGGGTTGCTCATTGGCGTTCTGGTGACCCTGCCGTACGCCAGCCTGGTGGGCGCCTATCTCGTTGGGTACTATGCCGAGCTGACCGATCGCACGCTCCAGCCGGCGCGATCCAGCGAACCCGTCAGCCTGTAACTGGGGGCCGCGATCGAACGTCTAATCGGGTGATGGTTTCCATCGCGGACGCGCGTGCCGGCGACCAGGTTGCCTTCGAGGCGCTGGTGCGGCCCCTCATCCATCCCGCCTACCGGCTCGCCTACGCCATGCTGCGCCGGCGCGAACCGGCCGAAGACGCGGTCCAGGAGGCGACCCTCAAAGCCTGGCGGCGGATCGCCCAGCTTCGACCCGAGACCGAGTCGCTGCGGCCGTGGTTCATGACTATCGTCGCCAATGAATGCCGCTCGATGCGCCGCGGACGCTGGTGGTCGGTGGTGCCCCTCCCGCAGGGACGCAAGGTCGCCTTCAACGAGCAGGGCCTCACCGAGACCACCGACTTGCGCCAATCGATCGAGCGGCTGCCCCACGACGATCGGGTCCTGCTCTACCTCTATTACTGGCTCGATCTGCCGCTCGATGAAGTGGCCCAGGCGCTGGGTGTCTCCATCGCAGCGGCAAAGGGCCGGCTCTACCGAGCCGTGGGCCGGCTTCGCGAACGGCTAACTATTCCCGAGGAGATGAACAGCAAATGAACGACTTGATCCGCTCGCGGATCCATCACGACATCCTGGCGACCTACGAGGAACCGTCGCCGGACCTGGCGCGGCGCGCGCTGTCGCTGGTGCCGGCTCGCCAGCCGCGGAGGTCACCACTGCAGGTCGTCGCCGTCAGCGCGGCCCTGCTGCTGATCGCGGTCGCGATCCTGGTCGCCCGAGGGACGCATCTGCTCTCCGTATCGCAGGAAGCCTCGCAGGGTGCCGGACTCAGGCCACCGGTGGCGCCTTATTCGATCGTCGACAACAAGTTCGTTTCTGCCACCACCGGCTGGATCATGATCCAGATGCACGTCACCAGCGGGCCGCTCGTGTTGTTGAAGACCAGCGATGGCGGGGCGCACTGGGTCGAGCAGTTCCGCTACAGCGGGCCCGGCAGCATCGACAGCATGCAATTCGCCCCGAACGGACGCGACGGTTGGATGGAGTGGTCGGAAGGCGGCAATGCGCTGAATGCGCCTGGTCAGCCGCTTCCCGCCTCGAGCGACCTGGTAATCAAGAGTTACGTGACCCATGACGGTGGCAACCACTGGCTGCTGGCCAGCGAGACGGTTCGGCCGAATCTGCCCAAGAATGCCCCGCAACCGACCAGCTATCCGGGTCAAACGTTTTATCTGCCGGACGGGACGGAGGGCTGGCAAGAGCTGATGTCCACCAACCGCCAGGCCGACACCGTGCTGATGCATACGACGGACGCTGGGGCGACCTGGACACGCGTTGGCACGATTCCGAAGGCGGCCGCAGACGGCCAGCTGAGCTTCAGCGATGCTCGAACTGGGTGGCTGTCGTTCAACGCCAATCGCAGCTTCGCCTGGGATGCGCAGGGCCGGCCGTTCCCTTACACCCCGCCGACGTCGCTTCTGTGGGTAAGCCGTGACGGCGGTGCCTCGTGGGCGCCGGTGGCGCTTCCGCTTCCGGCCGCGGCCAAGTCGCCCGACATCGTCACACATCTCGATGCGCCGGTCATGATCGACGCCAAGCACGGGCTGCTGCCGCTGCAGCTGAGTCCGGCTCCGGCCGGTCCCAATACGGCGACGAGTCCCGTTGCGGGGCAAGCCCCGGCCAGTTTTGTGCTGAAGACTTCAGATGGTGGCGACCACTGGGATGGCCTGACGCAGGTCTCCGGTTCGCCAGGCGATGGTGATCTGCTCTTCATGAGCCTGGATCACTGGCTGACGACCAGCGGAGGAATCGTGAGTGAAACCACCGATAGCGGAAAGACCTGGTCGACGCGCAGGGTGCTGGCCAATGGATTGAGCCTGGGCCTGGCGCAGTGGAACTACATCGCCCCCAACGCGATCTGGGCGCAGGTGGGCGCCGGCAGCCTGGTGCGCAGCACCGATGGCGGCAAGACCTGGACAGCAGTCACCCCGCCACAGGTGCACTAGCAGGTGTCATGCCCTGACCCTCGGGGGAGGGCTAACGGCGTGCGGTGACCGTCGCAGCGAGTTGCACGGCGGCGGCCACCAGCGCGGCGTTGCCGGGAGCCGGCGAACCATCGGGCATCGTCAGGACGTCCTCCAGACCGATTCGCACGTCGTAGCCGCGGGCAACGGCGTCTTCGAGCAGCGGCCACGCCGCCGGACCCATCCCATGCTGCAAGCGCGGAAGGCGGACCCCGGCGCCTTCCAGGACGCGGCCGATGACGATCGCCCCGCGCAGCGGGTCGGCAAGGCCGGGCTCGACTTCGATCAGCACCCGCAGACAATGATCGACGTAACCGCTGTCGACGAAAGCCCGGGCGTCGGCGACTGATGTGAGCCCGGCCTCGATGGTGATGCCCCTGTCGACGAGCAGCTGGCAGAGCTCGCTGGTCCCGTCTTCGGCAAAATTCACCGAGCAGAAGTCCGGTAGCACCGTCCAGCTCTCGATCAGTGAGAGACGTCGCGCACTGCTGCCGGTAATCCATAAGCCGGTGCTCAGCCCGACGGGAAGACCCGGGCAACGATTGCGGATCGCCTCGATCGCCGCCGCGCAGGCATCGGGTTCCAGCGTTTCGCGACCACCCATGCCACGCGGATGGATGTGCACGCCGCCGGCGCCGGCCTTGCGACACTCCTCGGCATCTTTCGCCAGGGCGGCAGGGGAAAGGGGCAGTGCCCGGTGCTCTTCGGGGTTACGGCTGCCGTTCAAGCATGCCTTGATCAGCACGAACCGGATTCTAAGGACTGGGCGTTATCCTGAAGCGCTGCGCCAATGAAGACCGTCGAACGTCCTCAGATCACCCCTGAGCTGGCCGCCCATCTCCCGCGGCCGGGCACGGCCATCCCGGGCAAGATCCGCTATTCGCCGGACTCGAAGTACGTCACCTACCTGTTCAGCGAGCGAGGCGACCTGTTTCGCGATCTCTGGCGCCTCGAGCTATCAACGGGCAAGAAAGAACACTGGCTCGAGCCGCCTGGCGAGGCCGTGACCGAGGAGACCGTCTCACGGGAAGAGGCGCTTCGGCGGGAGCGATTGCGCTTACGAGAGACCGGCATCACCGACTACCAATGGGCCGAGAAAGCCAACGTCTTGCTGTTGCCGCTGCGCGGAGAACTCTTCAAGTGGGCCGATGGCCACACGGGAAACCTCACCGGCGCAGGAGTCATCGATCCAAAGGTCACGCCCAACGGCCGGCGAATCTTCTTTGTCCGCGACGGCGACGTGTGGGCCATCGACGAGGGTGGCGAACGGCGCCTCACCTTCCATCCGCCGGGTGCGACGAATGGGCTCGCGGAGTTTGTTGCCCAGGAGGAGCTCAGCCGGATGAGCGGCTACTGGCCGACGGAGGATGGCGGGCTCGTCGCCTTCGAACAGGTCGATGAGTCCCACATTCCGATCTATCCGATCGTGCACCAGGGCAAGCCGGCGCTCGAGATCGAGGAGCATCGCTACCCCTTCGCCGGCGCCGAGAATGCCCGGGTCAAGCTGGGCGTCGTTTCGGTCGAGACGGGCCGAACCACCTTCATGGACCTCGGCGTCGAGGACGGCTATGTCGCCCGGGTGGACTGGCACCCCGATGGGCGGCTGTTCGTCCAGTGGCTGTCGCGCGACTGGCAGCATCTCGAGCTCCGGGCCTACGACATCAACACCGGCGGCGGTCGCCCGATCGTGGTGGAGAAGCAGGGGCCATGGATCAATCTCCACGACGACCTGCGCTTTGTCGAGGACACCGGCGAGTTCGTCTGGGCCTCCGAGCGCACCGGATACCAACACCTATATCTATATGCGCCGGACGGCCGGCTGATCCGCCAGCTCACCAGCGGGGCCTGGCCCGCAGAAGCAACCGTGGCACTCGACGACAAACGACGGCAGCTCTATTTCGTCGGCTGGCAGGAGAGCCCGCTCGAGCGCCACCTCTTCAGGGTCTCGCTCGACGGCGGACCACCCGAGCGCCTGACCTCGCAACCAGGCATGCACGGGGTCGTGATCGCCCCGGACTTCAGCAGCTTCGTCGACGTCTGGGACAGTCGCTCCTCACCGCCGAGCGTGACCGTTCGAAGCATGGCGGGAGCGGAGCAGTCGGTCATCCACGCGCCCGCCGAGGTCGACCTGGACCTGACGCCGCCGCAACTCCATCGATTCCGGACCAGCGACGGCGCCGAGCTCTACGCGGCGATCTACAAACCTTCCAACTCCCTCCCCCTGGTGGGGAGGGCCGGGGAGGGGGCAGGAAAACGCGCTCCGGTAATCGTCGAGGTCTACGGCGGACCCCACTTTCAAATGGTGCAGGACAGCTGGGGTCAGACCGTCGACCTGCGGGCGCAGATGCTGGCCCAGCATGGCTTTGTCGTCCTGAAGGTGGACAACCGCGGATCGTCTCGGCGCGGGCTCGGGTTCGAAGCCCCCATCGCTCGGAACCTGGGCGATGTCGAGCTCCGCGACCAGATCGAGGGCGTTCGCTGGCTGGGCACGCTTGGCTTTGCCGACATCTCTCGAGTGGGAATCACCGGCTGGAGTTATGGCGGCTACATGACGCTGATGGCGCTGCTGAAGGCGCCCGAGGTGTTCAAGGTCGGGGTCGCTGGAGCACCGGTCACCTTTTACGAGGGCTACGACACCGCCTACACAGAGAAATTCCTGAGCACGCCGCAGGCTAACCCGGATGGTTACCGGCGGGCTTCGCCCCTCACCCACGCGGACCGTCTCAGCGGCCGGCTCCTCCTGATCCACGGCATGATCGACGAGAACGTCCATTTTCGCCATACGGCGCGGATGATGCAGGCGCTGATCGATGCCGGTAAATCATTCGAGACGTTGATTTACCCCAACGAGCGTCACGGCCCTCGATCCGAGCGCGACCGGGCCGACATGGAGCGCATAATCCTGGACTTCTTCAAGAAAAATTTGTGATTCGGGCGATCATCTTCGATTTCGACGGACTGATCGTCGACACCGAAGGCCCGATCTTCGAGGCGTGGCGGCGGATCTATCGCGAGCGCGGCCAGGAGCTGCCCCGGGAACGCTGGCTCACCGTCATCGGGACCGCTGCCGGACCGTTCGATCCCATCCTCGACCTTGGGGAGCGAACCGGAATCGCCGTCGACGCGGATGAGCTCAACACCCTGGAGCGCCTCTACTACCGCGAAGCCACCGTGGCCCAGACCCTCCTGCCTGGGGTCGACCGCTATATGGCTGAAGCGAGAAGGCTCGGACTCAAGACGGCGATCGCGTCGAGCTCGTCGCGCAAGTGGGTCCACGAGCACCTCGAGCGATTCGCAATTCGCGATCGCTTCGACATCGTCGTGTGCAAGGATGATGTGACGACGACCAAGCCGGACCCGGAGCTCTACGAATTGGCCCTCGAGCGGCTGGACGCGCGCTCGAACGAAGCGATTGCCCTCGAGGACTCGAGCAATGGCATCCGAGCCGCCAAGGCGGCGGGCCTGTTCTGTGTGGCGGTGCCGAACGCGCTGACCGCCGGCCTCGACCTGAGCCAGGCCGACCTGCAAATCCCTTCGCTCGAAGCCGTTTCCCTGGCCGACCTGATCGCCCGGGCGCAAGCCCCGTAACACCGTGAAACGCTGGACCAACCTGGCGCTCCTTGTGCTCCTTGGAGTCGCGTTTGTCACCGGTTGGCTCGCCTTTTTCTACGCCCAGGCGCCGTCGCGCTGGTCGTTGATCGTTCACGCCACCAGCGGCTACGCCATCGTTGCTCTCACCCCCTGGAAGAGCGTGATCGCCGCCAGGGGAGTACAGCGCCGGCGGCCGGGCTGGTGGGCGTCGCTGATGCTGACCGTGCTAGTCGTCGCATCGGTGATTTCCGGCATCCTTCACTCAACCGGACTGCTGGTCTGGGCTGGTCCGCTCAGCGCGATGGAGGTTCATGTTGGGGCGGCGCTGATCGCGTTGCCGCTGGTGATCTGGCACGTGATCGCGCGCCGGATCCCAACCCGGGCGATCGACGTTTCGCGCCGGAGTCTGTTGCGCGCGGGAACGTTGCTGGCCGGCGCCGGTCTGGCCTACGGCGCGGGCGAGGGAATCGTCCGCCTTCTCGCGTGGCCCGGTGCGCGACGCAGCCCCAGTGGCTCGTACGAGTACGGGTCGCTGCAGCCGGGGCAGCTTCCGGTCACGCAATGGATGTTCGATCGAGTGCCGGCGATCGAGCCTACCGCCTGGCGACTGGTCGTCGGCGGAGCCGGAAGGGAGCGCGCCTGGACGTACGACGAACTGATGGGTTTCGACGATCGCATTCGGGCGACGCTCGACTGCACCGGCGGGTTTTATTCGACCCAGGACTGGTCGGGTGTGTGGCTGAGCCGATTGATTCCCCAGGCACCAGGCATAGCCAGTGTGCACGTGCGCTCGCTTACCGGCTATGACCGGCGCTTTCCGATCGGCGCGACGGGCGAGCTTCTGCTGGCGACCCGGCTGGGCGGCGTGCCGCTCGAGCCCGGGCACGGGTTCCCGGTTCGACTGGTGGCGCCGGGTCAGCGTGGCTACTGGTGGGTCAAATGGGTGACGTCGATCTCGGTCGATGAGCTGCCCTCGTGGTGGCAGCTTCCATTCCCGATTCAGTGACCCTTAGTGGCGAGCCAGTACGCGGAAGCGGCCGAACTCCATCCAGGCGACCGCGATCCCGAGCGGCACCAACAGGAGCTCCACCGGAATAGCGGTCGTGAGCGCCCGCCCCGGCATGATGGTCGGCAGCTGCTCACCCATCAGCAGGGCGATGGAGAGCGAGAGCCCCGCCGTGCCAAGCCCCGCGAGCGCCGAAATCAGCGCCACGGGCGCCTCGTAGCCGTGTTGGTTCGCGATCCGCCCCGAGAGTCGACGGCGCCCGACCTCGACCGCGCCCAGCAGCAGGACGATGCCGAGGCCGAGCTCGATGAACTTCGTGAGATCGGCGAAGACGGCGATGTTGGGCTGCACCAGCGAGCGGATCAATGGCGCCAGCAGGCCGGTGTTCGTGCCGGGGCTGGCATCGACAAAGAGCTGGAAATTCCGGACGAAGTCGGGATCGGCAAATTTGTTGAGACCCGAGAGGAAGAACTCGATGCCGAGCGCTGCCTGGATCAGCCCCGACGCTGCCAGCGCGGCGTTCCCGCTGGCGGGAATCCGGCGAGCCGTCGATCGAATCGTGATCGTGTTTGTTCGAGTGTCGGCATCGATCGTATTCGCCAGTTCCATGGCTTTCACCTCACTCTCATTAATGCCCACTTCCGGGCCGCCTGGGACCTGATCCGGCTGTCAGGTCCACCCGATCGCAGTCATGGCGCTCAACCGATGATTTCGTGCTCGCCGCGACGCTGCCGGAATGCCAGGAAGAGCGTGCCGTCGTAGACGAGCTTCAGCCCGCCGGCGAGATAGAAGGGCAGGCCGAGGGCTGCGCTCTGGATGGCTGCCCCGGAGATCAACGGCCCCGCTGCCTGACCGAGACCGCGCACCAATCCAGTGAAGGCGACGGCACCGGCGCGCTCACTCGGCGGCACGATGGAAACGACAAACGCCTGCCGGGCCGGTACGTCCATCTGCGACAGGCTGAACCGAGCGAAGAGAATGCCGATCGCCCAGGGCAACGACGGGGCGAGCGGAACGAGGGCCAGCAACACATTGCTCGGCATGTGGGTGAATACCATCGTGCGGATCAAACCGATGCGGTTCGCAAGCCGGCCGGAGACCTCGTAGGACGCCGCTTGCAGCAGCGCAATCACGGCGAAGGCGGGACCGAGAAGATTCGCTCCGGCGCCGAATCGAACGTGAAGCCAGAAGGCGATGACCGAATTGGCGACCAGCCCGCCGCCGAACCCATCGAGCGCGAAGAGCGCCGATAGCGGCGCGAGCGAGCGCACCTGGGTTACCGACAAGGCCGTGCCTCCAACCGGCGACTCAGCCGCGGGAGAGAGCAGCACCGCCAGCAGCGACGTGAGGGCGCCGGCGGTCGCATAGCCGGCAAAGAGGAATTGTCCGCGTTCGACGGACGTCGCACCGCCGGCGACCAGGGCGCCAAGCGCCGCGGCCAACCCACCGGTCAACGAGTAGCGGGCAAACGCGAGGTTACGCGAGCGTGGGGGCACCGACTCGGCGAGCGCCGCCTGTTCGATCGAGGCGTAGGCACCAAAGTCGACGTTCGCGGCGCCCAGCATTCCCGTCGCCGCTGCCAACGCCAGCGCGAGCGGCGATGTGGCGACGGCGAGGTCGAGACCGGCGAGTGCCATCAGCCCGCCGGCGAGGGCGAGGGTCCGGCGCCGTCCAATACGCGATGACAGAGCGGCGCCGATCACGCCGCCGATGGCGGCGCTGAGCAGGCCAATGGTCAGGACCAGGCCGATGGCGGTGGAGGAGAGGCCGCGCCGCTCGAGGTGAAGCCCGATCAAGACGGCGCTCATCCCAAAGGCCCAGGCGCGTAGCAGCCGGGCGCCCAGGATCAACGCGAGGTCGCGGTTAACGTCCGGGAGCCTCACGGGATTATTCTGAAACGCTGCAAGAGGAGGGGATGCGTTGACACAAACGTTTGCCGTCGACACCCACGGACTGACCAAGCGATATTCGACCGGGGTGCTAGCGGTCAGCGACCTCAACCTGCGGGTTCGCGCCGGCGAGGTCTACGGATTCCTGGGGCCGAACGGCGCCGGCAAGACGACCACGCTGCGAATGCTTTCCGGCCTGCTGCGGCCGACATCCGGCACCGCGACCGTCGCTGGGGCCGTTCCCGGTAGTTCCGGCAGCCTGGCCAAACTGGGAGCGATGGTCGAAACCCCGGCCTTCTACCCCTACCTCTCGGGCCGCGACAACCTGCGCGTGATGGCGCGCTACTGCAGCGCTGCCAAAGCGCGCATCGAGCCGGTGCTCGAACAGGTCGATCTTGCCAGCCGAGCCCGCCACAAGTTCAAGACGTACTCGACCGGCATGAAACAGCGGTTGGGCGTGGCGGCGGCATTGTTGAAGGATCCGGAGCTGCTGATTCTCGACGAGCCGACCAGCGGGCTGGATCCGCAAGGCACGGTCGAGATGCGGGCGCTGATCAAGGACCTCCGCACGGGCGGCCGCACCGTGTTGCTGTCGAGTCACCTGCTCAATGAAGTCGAGCTGACCTGCGACCGGGTCGGGGTGATCGCCGGGGGCAAGCTGGTGGCCGAGGGCACCGTCGACGAGCTCCGCGGCCGAGGTGGCGCGGCGCTGCTGGTTCGAGCCGAGCCGATCGACCAGGCACGAAGACTGCTCGAAAGCCTGCTGAAGCCCGAGAACGTCCAGCTCAAAGAGGGCCTCTTTTCCTTGACCGTTGAGCCGTCCCAGGCGGCATCGATCAACCGCCGCCTGGTCGCGGATGGAGTCGACGTCAGCGAGCTCCGGGTCTCCGAGCGATCGCTCGAGGATGTCTTCCTGCAGTTGACCGAAGCCCCGACGTCCCAAGCGAGGAAGGAGCCATCCGCATGATCGCGAGCCTGCGCGCCGAGGCGCTGAAATCACGAAAGCGCTGGGCCAACTGGATCTTGTTCGGCATCCTGCTGCTGGCCCTTCTCCTGCTGGGTTATGTGATCACGTATCTGGTGCTGCGCAACCCACCCCAGCGGTTCGAGAGTCAGGTGCCGGCGAGCGTGTTGAAGCGCGAGGTCTTCCCCGAGAACCTTCTGCCGAATGTCCTCACCGGGATGTCGACGATCGGCGCAGCGATCATGATCATCTTCGGCAGCCTGAGCACGGCGAGCGAATTTGGCTGGCTGACGGTTCAGACGATCCTCGTTCAGAAGCCCGGGCGCACCGCCGTCCTTGCGGGGAAGCTCGCGCTGCTGGCGATCGTGACGCTGTTGGTCACGATCATTGTGCTGGCTGCCACCGCGCTGACCAGCTACATCCTCGTCAGCATCGACGGCAGTTCGAGCAACTGGCCGTCCACGACGGCCTTGCTGAAAGGTTTCGGCGCCCTCTGGCTTGAGCTCTCGGTCTGGACGGCGTTCGGGATGTTCCTCGGGGTCGCGTTCCGCAGCACGGCGGCCGCGATCGGTGGCGGGTTGACCTATCTGTTCGTCGGCGAGGCGCTCCTCGGCCAGCTCTTCCGTAACACCGATGTGGTGAAGGAAGTCCTGAAATTCTTGCCGGGCGTGAATGCGAGCGCCGTGAACGCGACCTTCCCGCTGACCTTCCGGAATCCGAACGCGATCACGACGCAGCTGGTGGATGCCGGCCGCGGGGTGATCACACTGGGCGTCTATCTGGTGGTCTTCACCGTCCTCGCCCTCTGGATCTTCAGGCAGCGCGACGTCACCGGCGCCTAGTCCGATCTCGGGCTCAGCGAATTCTCATTTGGTTGCGGCATTATTGGCTAAGGGTGGAGAGCCGAGGGAGAAGCTTTTCCTGGCTTCGAGCTCCACTACGGGGAGCGGTGGCGCTGATCTCGACGCTGCTTGTCTTCGTGGTCGCCGCCGCCGCCTTCCCGACGCTGGCGGTTGATCCGCCACCTCCCGTCCTGAATCCGCCGCTGGTCGGTTTCTCCTTCAGCCCGGCCGGGATCACAGACGGTCAGAAGCCGGAGCAGGCGCTCGCCAAACTGCTTCAAACGCTGCAGCCAGACCTCGTCCGGCTTCCCGTGTACTGGAGCTCCGTGGCTCCATCGCCGAGCTCGCTGAACTACTCGGAAATAGACCGGCTAATTGCCACGGTGCGGGCCCATAACGCCAAGAAAGGCGCACGCCAGACCCAGATCGTCCTGGTGGTTGGGGCCCGCAACCTGGTCTGGCCCGAGGTCTACCTGCCGGGCTGGCTGAACACCAGCCAGGCACACCGGCTCGACACCCTGCTGAAGACGCCGAGTTATCGCCGCTACCTGGAGACGACCTTTCAGCGATACGCCTCGCTGGCAATCCTTCGCGCCTGGCAGGTGGAGAACGAACCGCTCGACGATGCCACTGTGGCCCAGGTGACGAGCGGGGCATTGCCGGCATCGATGGTCCGATCGGAAGTCGACCTGCTTCGTTCGTTCGACCTGGTGCACGAGATCGTCGTCACCAGCTTCAACTCCTCCAACGTGACCCTCGATGTCCGGGCGACGACCCCGATCGCCTGGCTCTTCTCTCACCTGCCGGGGGCCAAGCCGGCCGGCCACCCGGCGCAGGCCCTCACGATGGGTGACACGCTAGGCCTCGATCTCTACGTGGTGACGGCCTCGACCCCACTCCAGACCATCAGCGCCAGCACCCGGATCGCATGGAAGGAAGAGTCGCTCGACTTCTGGCAATCGCGGGTGCAGAAGTTCGGCCGGGCGCTCTGGGTGACCGAGATGCAGGCGACCCCATGGATCGGCACCACGGGCTTTACCCAGAGCGACCTGCTCTCGAGTGCGCTCGCCTACCGGGGCCACGGCGTGAGTGTCTATCTGCTGTGGGGCGTCGAGAACTGGCTCGACTCACCGGCCTGGATGGACACCGGAGTCCAGGCGATCAAGCTGCTGCGGGAAGGCACCTGAGCAGCGGCACGGTTCGAGTGGCGCGTGCACTCGTGCCGGCCGTTGCCGTCCTGGTGCTGGCCGCAGCCTGTCAGCCCGTTTCGCAATCGCCGAAGACCGGTGGAAGTCCGCGCGCCTCGGCATCCCACTCAGCGACTCCCTCGCCAACGCCATCGCCAACCCCAGCGCCCAAACACGTCTTCGTCATCGTGCTGGAGAACACCTCGTACCAGCGGGCCCTAGCGCAACCCTATATCGGTAGCCTGGCGAGCCAGTACGCGATCGCGTCGAACTACCACGCCATCGGGCATCCCAGCCTGCCGAACTACCTGGCGCTGACCGCTGGCTCGACCTTTGGCATTGCCGACGACGGCTATCACCCACTGCCGGCGACCGGGGTCGCCAAGCAGCTCACGGATGCCGGCATCTCCTGGAAGGGCTATTTCGAGGGGTTCGCCGGCAATTGTTTCAACAGTCCGTATCCGTATGCGCTGAAGCACAATCCCTTCGCGTACTACGGTGGACGGTGCCCGGCGAACGTCGTCCCGATGACCCAGCTCGCTGCCGATTTGAGCGGTGACACCCCGCAGCTCGCGTGGATCACGCCGGGCCTGTGCAACGATGGTCACGACTGTTCGACCCTCACCACCGACAACTGGCTGTCACAGGTTGTCCCGCAGATCACCGGGTCGAGCGCCTGGCAGCAGAACGGGGTGCTGTTCATTACCTGGGACGAGGGGACTGATTCGAATAACCAGGTCGCCCTGCTGACGATCGCTCCCCGTCTCCATGGCGAGATCACCCAGCCGCTCGATCACTACTCGCTGCTGGCGACGATCGAGGATGCGCTCGGCGTGCCCAGGCTCGGGCTGGCCAAGCAGGCCACCTCGCTCAACGCCGACCTGAACAGCGGGACGATCGCGTTGGCGGCTCCGGCCTTTGTGATCGCTGGCCGCTTGCTTGGGCTGGTGGGGTTGCGCTGAGCGTCAGGCCGCTCGACTGTCTGTGCTGTCCTGCCATTGCTCGCCGAGGCTGCGGATGAGGGCGCGCACCGCGGGCTCCCAGAGATGCGTGCCGCACTCCTCGCGCAGGACGGCGATGGCGCGGGTCCGGTCGAAGGCCCTGCGATAGGGTCGGTCAGATACGAGCACGTCATAGGTGTCGGCCACGGCGAGGATCCGGGACTCGAGCGGAATCTGCTCGCCGCGCAGGCCACGCGGATAGCCGCTGCCGTCCATTCGCTCGTGGTGAGCGACAACGATTTCCGCTTCCCGGCGCAGTCGCTCGACCCGGGCAAGAATCGCCTGGCCCATTTCGGGATGTCGCTTGATGATGACCCACTCAGCAGGATCGAGCGCGCCCGGCTTGCTCAGGATCGAATCGGGGATCCCAATCTTGCCCACGTCATGCAGCAGGCCGGCCCGAGCCAGCGTGCGCAGCCTGTCGTTTGGAAGGTCCATTGCGCGGCCGATCTGGACCGCCAGCTCGGCGACGCGCAGGTTGTGGCCTTTGGTGTTCTCGTCGCGGGCTTCGACGGCCGCCGCCAACGCGGCGATGGTGTCCACGTGCTCGAGCTCGGTGCCCACCTTGACCTCCAGCTCGAGGGTGGCTTCGACCAGCGATCGCAGCGACTGCCCGCGCCCGCGTTGGGCGGCCACCGACCAGAGCGCGAGCGAAACCGCGACCAGCATCAGTCCGTGATACTCCCACCAGGAGGTCTTCCAGACCGTTCCCAACACCATGATCACCTGGGCCTCGGCCAGCATGAGGAAGGCGATCACCAGCACGCCCTGCAGCGGAATCCGTGCGGCCAGGTACGCCCGTGCCTGCCGGATGGCGCAGACGAGGAGCAGGCAAATCGTCGCCGCGGCCATCGCGTACGAATAGGGCCGGGTACCGAAGGGCAGCCGCGCGAGCAGCTCGCCACTCAAAATGGCCAGGGCTGCGTAGATCCCTAGCGCCGCCCCGAGTACCACGATCAGCCAGCCGGCCGGAGAGAAGGGGAGACGCCGCTCGAAGGCCACGGTGATCGGGGTGTAGCTGGCGGCAAAGAGGACCGCCGGAACGAAGAGGCTGAGGTAGGCCGAGATGCCGACGATCTGGCCGGCGTAGCCGATGTCGCCGGGATCGCCGAGGATGCCGGGCGTCCGGATGCCGTGCACCGCGAAGATGCCACCCATGGCCATGAAACCCAGGCAGAGGAATAGCGCGCGATACTGGCCGATCTGCATGGCGGCGAGGGCCAGCAGGGCCGCCAGGGCGAAGGCCAGCAACGAGACCGTCGTCACGATGTAGAAGTGCTGCAGCGGCGTGCGAACCGTGGCGTCGTTACCCGGGTGGGTGAGGAGCCAGGCAAAGGCCAGCACCGGCAGTCCCAGGGCGAGGGCCGCGCCGAGACCCGCACGATATGGGGAGCGCGGCTGGGGCATGGCAACGGCAGCAGTAGCCACAGCCAAGCAACGGCCCGGTCTGGCGAATCTTCCTAGGCATCTGGCTGCTGCACGCGTATCAGCGACGGGAGGCGAGTATCATTTGGCTATGGTTGAGACAGCAGGATCCGCCTTGCAGAAGACCGGCGTCCGTCTTACGCCGCAGCGCCTGGCGATCGCCGGGGTGCTGGCGCAGACCGGTAAAGAGGTCTCGGCGCAGGAGCTCTATGATCGAGTGCGCAAAAAGCATCCGTACATCGGCCGGGCCACGGTCTTCCGCTCGGTCGACCGGCTCGTCAGTGCCGGGCTGGCGCAGCGGCTCGAGCGCCCGGGGCACGTGTCGGCGTACGTTTGGTGCGAACCGGGTCATCACCACCACCTGATCTGCACGACCTGCCGAACGGTGGAGGAGCTGGATGAGGATGCCGTGTCACCGCTGGCCGAGACGATCGCACAGCAGCGTGGATTCCGCGTGGATCATGCCACGCTCGACTTCTACGGCGAGTGCCGAACCTGCTCGTCGCGCCAGCTGCGCAGCCGTACAGTGGCTCGCCGGACCGTGAGACCGCTGACCACCCGCGCCACGATATAGCACCAGAACGCGATCGTGGAGATGAAGAAGCCGACCGGGTAGGGGATGTAGTAGGCGATCGCCAGCCCGGCCCAGGTGAACACCACCGCGAGCGCCGCCGACAGCAGCAGACCCCGACTGGGACGGGTCGTGAAGCGCTCGGCGATCGCCGCCGGGGCGACGATCAAGGCGAAGATCAGCAACACCCCCACCGCCTGGACCGCTTCGGATACCGCAATCGCCAGGATGACCATGAAAACGATCGACAGCGCGCGAACCGGAACGCCTTTGGCTTCCGCGACCTCCTCGTCCAGCGAGGCGAACAATAAAGGCCGATAGATCGCGACCAGGGCCAGCACGGTAAGGGTGCCGGCCGCCAGCGTGACATAGACCTCCTGGATCGTGATCCCGAAGATTTGCCCGAACAGGATGCCGATGGCGAGGCTGGCGGAACCCTGATAGAGGCGGGTGAACAACAGGCCGAGCCCTAACGACCAGGCCATCACCAGCCCGATGGTCACGTCGCGGCCGCGGAGTCGCTGGCCCAGCGCGCCCATCACCATCCCGGCCGCCGAGGTAAAGGCCAGCAGCCCGATGATGGGTGCCGCTCCCAGCAACACGCCGCCGGTCGCACCCGCGAACCCGATATGCGAGAGCGCGTGGGCGGCGAAGGACAGGCCGCGCAACACCACGAAATATCCGATCACGCCGGCGGAGACGGCGACGATGGTGCCGGCCTCGAAGGCGTGCTGCATGAAGGCATAGTGAAAAAGCTCTTGGACATCGTGAACGATGTCCCAGCCGAAGTAAGGCTGGAAGTCGAGGACCTTACCCATCGTGATGCGCGCTTTCCGCTTCCAACCCGACCACGAACATGTGGCCATGGTCGTCGTGGAGGACCTCCACCGGAGAATCGTAGAGCCGGCTCAGCCGTTCGGTCGTGATCACCTCGGCCGGCTTGCCGATCGCCACGCCACCGTGGGCCACGTAGATGACCCGGTCGACGATGCGCAGCAGCGGGTTGATGTCGTGCGCGATCAGCAAGACGGTGAGACCGTTCGCCTTAGCCAGGTCGGCGACCAGCTCCGAGATCACGATCTGGTTGCGCAGGTCGAGACTGGCGAGCGGCTCATCGAGGAGGAGCATCTGCGGCCGGCCGGCCAGTGCCTGGGCCAACAGCAGGCGTTGCTGCTCCCCGCCCGACAGCCGGCCGATCGGCCGGTCGGCGTAGTCGAGCCCGTTCACCGCGGCCACTGCCTCCTCGACGCGCTGCCGGTTTTCCGCCGCGCCTCCGACCGCCACGCCCCAGCGATTGCCGTCGATCCCCAGATGGACGAAATCGCGCCCACGAATCGGCAGGTCGCGATCGATGTTGCGGCGCTGCGGGACATAACCAATCGCCGGGTCGCCGCGATGTGGCCGCCGACCGAGAACCTGGAGCGTGCCAGCGGCGGCAGGCACCAGGCCGAGCAGCAAGCGAAAGAGCGTCGACTTGCCGGCGCCGTTAGGCCCCAGGATGGCGACAAACTCGCCGGGATCGACCGAGAAGGTCGCGTCCTGCCAGACCAGCCGGTTACCGTATTGCACCGCGACGCGTTCGGCCACGATTGCCGGACCGCTCGCAGTTGGGGACGCCATGGTCACTAGTGTGTCAGCGCTTCGGCATTCAGGGCGTTCTGAAGCGTCAGCAGTTGGGCGCCCTGCCATTCCTGGAAGGTGGCGTCGACCGGCTGCAAGGTCTCTGAGACGCCGACGACGGGAATCGCCTGATCGCCCGCCAGCCGCTTCAGGTCTTCGGTGATGCTGGTGCTGGTCTGGACGTTGTAGACGAGGACTTTGATCTTCTTGCCGGCGACCAGGTCGTGAAATTCGGCGACGGTATCAGCCGGCGGGTCATTGCCTTCCGCGACGGCCTTCATGAATTCCGCCGGTGAGATGAGGTTGAGGCCGAGGGCCTGCGCCAGGTAGACGAAGATAGTTTCGGTCGCCCCGACCGGGACGCCGCTGAAGGCTGAGCGAATGCTCGCGATCCGCTGGTGATAGGGCTTCATCGCGGTCCGCAGGTTGGCCCGCTGCTGATCGAAGTAACCGGCGTCGCCGGAGTCGATCGCCTTGTAGTCGGCAGTGATGTGGTCGGCGACCTGCTCGACCCAATCGGGGTTGTACCAGAAATGCGGGTTGTCGCCCGCTTTCTTGTGCAGGAGATCGGCAACGGTGAAGACTTTGCGGTTCTGGTTCGGATTCCCCGACAGCAGCTTGCTGCCCCAGTCGTCGTAGCCGGCGCCATTGAGGATGACGTAGTCGGCCATGGCCATAGCGCGCGCGTCCTTGGGACTGCTCTCATAGTCGTGCGGATCGGCATTGGGGTTGGTGACGATGCTGAGGACCGACACGTGGCTGCCGCCCAGCTGAGTGGCAAGGCTGCCCCAGAAGTTCTGGCCGGCGACCACCCGGATGGTGCCCCCGCCGGTGCCAGGGGAGGACGCTCCACAGGCAGCCAGCGAGGTGGAAAGGAAAGTTGCCAGACCGATGACGGCGGCAATCCGGATCATTCGACGTTTGATAGTGCGCATCACATGAGACTGAGTATCACACATGCCGCGCCGAATTGTCCAGTCCGAATAGGGTTCGAACTGCTATCGAATTCGAGCTCTTCCCCTGATGGCCAGCCCCGCCCTAAGGTGGAAAGAGCGGAATCTTTCCCGGACTCTCAAGAAAGGAGGTGCAGCGTGTATTGGGGCGGTGGCGGTTTGTTGATCGTCCTCGGGATCATTGCCCTCGTGCTCGGTTACACGTTGATCGGGATCATCCTGATCATCCTCGGCCTGCTCGCGGGCGGCTTCGGCTTCTATAGCGGGCGCCGACTCTAGGAGATCCCTTCACTCAACCCCGGCGGCCCAGGTGGACCGTCGGGGTGTTTTTTTGTACGCGACTGCTGAGCTAGTCCTTGACGGATGCTAGCCGCTGGTCCCAGCCTGCAGGCCGGCAGGCGTGTAGCCGAGGATGCAGGGGAGCCCATTGACGGTGAGCTGGGCATCGGTGAGGGTGTAGGGGTTGTAGTTGCGGAAGCGGCAGACGGGCCAGG
>DASTJZ010000108.1:0-7709 GCA_035716185.1 Candidatus Dormiibacterota bacterium | reverse complement strand
CAACGGCTCCTTCCGCTGTTTCGGAAAGGCAAAGACCGCGTCGGGGAGGTCGTTCTGGTTGGTGAACCTGCCGTGCTTCTCATGAGGCTCCCAGGTGGCTTCGGGCGTTTCCATAATTGCCTCCTCAAGATGTCGCTTGTTCAATTTGCTGTAGGCAGCATGGGGCACGTGCGCAAAACTAGCGTGAGATTGTGATCGACGGACTTGCGTACCTCGCCGGCTATGCCGTGGTTGCCGGGACTGCGTCATTTCTCGAGGGTCCAGTCGGGCATCGATACCAGGCGTTTCAACTCAATGCCTTGATTCGTGTGGGTAGCTTGCTAACGGCATTAGTAGCCTTGCTCGCCGCGCATGGATTGGCGATCCCAATGACTACCGCCACACTCGCGGGGCTGGGAATCGGCGTGATTGCAGGCGTCGGATCGATCTGTTACTGCGTCGCCGTCTCCGATATGCCGGTGAGCACGGTCGCCACACTTTCAAATCTCTACTTAGTGGTGACGACTCTCCTCGGGATCGCGATCCTCGGCGAGTCGGTAACCGTGCTAAAGCTTGGGGGAATCATTGCGATGATCGCCGGTGCCCTGTTGTTGGATGCGGCGCCTGCCCGCTTTGGCGTTCAGATCGGAGCCGGGGGTCAGCAGAGGACCACGGTCCGTCCACTTCTGGTCATGGCAGCCTATGCGTTGCTCGTCGGTCTTAGCGCCTTCCTCGAGAAGCCGGTGCTGCGCTACCTGGACCCAACTGAGATGAACGCGTTCATCGCTACGGGCATGACAATCGTTGCGGGTGCCGCGCTTGCCTTGCACGGTCCGGGTTTGCCGATGCACTGGCGAACCCTGTTACCCGCGGCGGTGGGCCTCATGATCGGTCTCGCTTCCGTCCTTTACTTCCTGGGGCTCCGCGGACTTCCGGTCTCGGTTGCCGCCGCCCTCTCCAACGCGTCGGTCCTCATCACGATTGCGCTATCGATGAAATTTCTGGGCCAGCGAATAACCAGACAGCGAGGCATTGCCATTGCGCTGACGATCCTCGGGGTGACCATGCTTGCGACTTCCCTTGTCTAGCGGCTGTTTGGACGCGTGGCGAGATACGTCACCAGGGTCAGCCATTCCTCTGAATCAGCGGAACCTATGAACCTAGCCCGGTCTAGCGAACAACGGAATAGGGCCAGAAAGTCGGTAGTCGTCAATTCTTGATTGTCTCTACCCATGTTCTGTACGGGGTCCCCACCATTGGTGAGGGCCTCAGCCATGCATCCTCATTCGTGCACACTATTTCGCCGCGTAATTTCGCTGGATGCTGACGGCGGTCGCGACGATGGCGACGATCGGCATCAGCCACCACGCCACGATGTGGTTTGCATTCAGGATCCCAGTCACGATCAGCCCGGCGACAACCGCCACGGCCACGGTCCAGTCATCACCAACGATGAAGTTGTACAGAAAACGCGGGACAGCGATGATCCACGACCAGATGCGCCCGTTCATGCCGCTACCCGAACTGCGGTGCTCTGACGGCGCTGGCGCGCGATGTAAAGCATCGCCGTGACTGCATAGACGACGAGAAGCCCGAGGATCGCAGCGTCACTCGCAGGCCAATCGACGCCCAGGCCCTCCACAGACCAGAACGTCCCGAAGGCCGTCAGCAGGGTACCGACGACGAGCTGCAGGAAGCTGCGCGGAATCATTCGAAGGGGCCGCTGGATTACGAAGCCGAGGGCGAGGAAGATGACGAGCGCCGATGCGCCGCCCACCAACGCGGCTCGGTAGTTGTTGGCAGCGGCCCCGAACGACACGACAATGATCGCGATCTCGAGTCCCTCGAGCACCACCCCTTTCCAGGCCAGGAACCAGCCGGTCCAGTCCACACCGGGCCCCTTCCACTCTTCATCGAATTGGTCCGAAGCTGCGGCTCCCATCCCGGCGAAACCCTGGGCAGCGACCCGGACGATGCCCTTTCGAAACCATTGCAGGCCGAACACCAGCAAAAGGAATCCGATGACCAGGCGCAGCGGACCGATTGGAATCTGCCTGAGCGCTAGCCCGAGGGCCAAGACGACCACCGCCAGTGTGGCAAACCCTGAGACAGCACCGAAGATCGTCGATCGCCATCCTCGCGTGGCACCCACCCCGACCACGATCGCGACCATCTCAACGGCCTCCACCGCCGAGGCGAGAAAGGTCGTGACCAGGACGGGAATCAATCCGGTTGAAACCATGGCTCTTTGTTCACCTCCGACGTTTGGTTGATGAAGTGAGCGTGCGGCAGCTCCGCAAACTACTGTGAGAGCCCGCCGGCGTCGCTGCCATCGCCCTTAGTGCACGACCAGGTAGCCGGTCATCAAGGTTGGATGGACGTCGCACTGGAAGAAGTAGCGTCCCGGCGTTGACGGCACCGTAAACGAAACACTTTCCACGTCGTTGGGACCGGCTTTGATGCCGGTGCTGGCGATCGATGGGGATGAAGCGTTCGCACCATCGAAGACGTGCCAGTTGTGCGGAATCGCCGAATCGTTCATGTAGGTGAGCGTGACGTGGGCGCCGGCCGACGCGGTGAGCTGATTGGTGTTGAAGGAAATTCCGTTGCCCTGGTTCGACGTGCTGATGCAGAGCGTGGTTGCCGACGGTGCGCACGACGACGATGCTGTGGGAGTCGCAGTGACCGTCGCGCTCGCCGAGCCGCTCGCCCCGAGCTTCAGGGACACGAGCATCGGGGTCGCGCCGAGCCCGACGGGGACGAGCAACCGGTCGCCCGCGGCTGCGATGAAGCCATTGATGCTGCCGGGCGCCTGCCATGACCACACCTGCTGCCCGGACGCCCGATTCAAGGCCAGCACCTTGCCAGCGAACGTCGATGTGAAGACGAGGTCGCCAGCTACCAAGGCGCTGCCGAAATCGGGAGCGTCGAGCTTCGCGGTCCAGAGAATCCGCCCGGTATTGACGTCGATCGCGTCGAGTTCCCCGGTAGCCGTGGTCACTGGCGGCACCGTGAAACCCGTGTCGGTGAAGTCCGTCGGCTGGTTGACGACGGGAACATAGACGACCGCGTTCGCCAACGCCATCGGCGTTTCCACCCCACCATAAGAACCGGGTGCCACGCTGATGGTCTGACCCGCTGGGACCATTGTCAGCTGATCGTTTTGGTGAAGGCCAACGGCTGTCTTCCAGATCTGGCTCCCCGTGCGCCGGTCGAACGCGATGACATAGCCTCCCTTGCCGGCGCCGACGATGATCTTCCGCGAAGATCCGTTCACCGTCGCGGAGGTCAGGATCGGAGAAGCGGTGAAGTCGTAGTCGAACAAGTCGTGCGCCTTGACCTGGTTGAACCACTGCAGGTGTCCGGACCGGTCAATGGCAAGCTCTGATTCGGTGTAGAGGTTAGGTCCCGGTCGGCTCGAGCCGTTCGGATATCCTTTGAGGCCGGGCCATGGCGCGGCGTTGTTGGTTCCCCAGTACGTCGTGTCAGTCGCCGTATCGATCGCCGGTGGGTACCAGGCTCCGCCGCCACTATTGATCTGGGGATTCCCCCACAGGTCGCCGTCCTTGACCGTGTTGAAGGTCCAGAGGTCATCGCCGGTTCGCTCATCCATCGCGTGGATGGTGCCCATGCCCGTCCCATCCTGCGGCTGCGCGAACTCGGAGTCGATCGTGCTCACGTAAACCGAGCCGTTGTGGGCCGTCAGCTGCTCGTTAACCCGCTGCAGGGGTGGAGCGACCCGCCTGGACCAAACCTCGTTTCCGGTCTTCGCATCGAGCGCCGCGACGGTGTGGTCGCCGCTCGTCACGAACACCCTGCCGTTGTCATACCCCGCCCCATTGGGGCCGTGGTTGGGAGCGTCGTAGATTTTCTGCCAGATGAGCTTGCCGGTGTCCAGATCCACGGCATAGACGTCGCTCTTGAGGTCCTGCAAGTAGACGGTGCGATTCACAACAATCGGGCTGGTTGTCAGTGCTCCGAATTGGGAAATGCCCGCCACCCTGAGAGTCCAGTCGACGCCGAGACGGCGCACGTTGGCGGATGAGATTGGGCTGCCAGTGGCAACGCGGGTATTCGCATAGTCATGGTTCGCCTGTGGCCAATCGGTGGGTACGGGCGGCGTCGCGGCTGGCGCGCCCGGACCGCACGCCGCACCGACAATCGCGACGGCGAGGAGCACGCCACTAACTGCCGCAGTCGAGACGCGTTTCATCATGCTTCTCTCTTTTTGATTGATTGGAGGGAGAGCCGGCCGGGGGAAGCGGCACGGCTCTCCACAAGGGGGAAGGCGGGTTTGCCGGTCGCGACGCTGCGGTCTCTCCCGGGCCACGTGAGCACGCGCACCTCTTTGTGGAGGCCAATCAGGGCAAGGGCGCCGAACAAGATGACGAGGGCGCCGAGCGTGATGCCGAGCAAGACGAGGGCAACGATCCCGAAGATCACGGCTACAGCCCCGCCCAGGGCGAGCAGCCAGGGTGATCGAGTTACTGCGTGATCCATGCGGAGCTCCTGCGGTCGCCGGGTGAATATTGTTGATCCGTGCGCCGCAGTGTCAGATTGGCTTTGCTCCGCAAGACCCGCGTGAGATGCAGTTCTCGCTCTGAAAGCCCAGACGCGTCGTTCACGGTATGGCCTGGCGGCGGCGGTCCCTAGGCTGGAGCCGCCAGCGCGCTGACCGGCAGTGTTGCCGGCTCTTCGACCGTTTTGGCTGCGACTGTGTCCTTCCGATGTTCGGCGGGAATGACGACAACCGGCAGCCTGGCGTGCATGACGAGCTGGTGACTGACGCTGCCGAGCAACAGCTCGCCAAAGCCGCCAAGGCCGCGACTTCCGGCCACGATGAGATCGGCCCGCTCTCGCGCGGCGATGTCAATCAGTGTGGGCGCCGGGATACCCGGTTCGAAGATGGTCCGATAGGGAACATGGCCCTGCTTGAGGGGAGCGGCCCACTCGTCTTCAAACTCTCGCTGCAGGTCGGTAAGCCATTGATCCGGGACCGTGATGGGCGCCAACCCATAGGCCATCGTCGCCGACGTCAGCTCGAAAACATGCGCCGCCAGGATCTCCGCGTCAAGCGCAGTGGCCAGCTGGATGGCCCAGCCGAGGGCATGCGCGGAGCCAACCGACCCATCCAACCCGACCAGGATTCGCGGCCGAAGGCCTGGCTCTGTCTCCAGTATTTTCGGCGAACGCTCCTCCAAAGGCGTGCCATCAACCGTCAGCTCTACACCGACGTTGCCTCGGATCGCCCTCGAGTACGGGCAGCGATCGTGCGCGCGCAGCATCAGCTCCTCGGCGTCGGACCGCGACAGGTGCGGCGCGTGGAGGTCGAGGGCCACGGATAGCTCCAGGCCGCCGTGTCCCGTGGGGCCGATTCCCACCCGAGACGTGATGGTGGACTCGGATGCATCGAGCTTCAGACTCCGCGCGACGCCCAGCATGGCCGACTGAAAGCAGGCCGCATACCCAAGCGCGAAGAGTTGTTCCGGATTGGTGCCGGGCCCGCCGTCGCCGTCCATCTTTTTGGGAACCGATAGGTCGACCTGGAGCCGGTCGTCAATGGTCCGGCCATGCCCCCGTCGCCCCCCTTCGACTACCGCCTCTGCCGTGTACAGGATCTTCATTCAGCTCCTTTGCCCATCTCAAATTTCGTCGTCACTGAATTGGCTGCAGGCCCCCGGTCGCGGGGGCCTGCAAAATCGGGGGAAGGGAGGACTAGTGCGCGGCCGCCGACCGGCCGGTCATGTTACCGCCCATGACCAGGACCGAACCGGCGTTGATGAATGCCAGAACACCGATGACCCAGGCACTCCAGGCCATCGCGGTGATCCCACTAAATCCAAGCACCCATGGAGCCAGGAACAAGAGGACGCCCTCGATCAACGGAAGGTATTCGATCGTCGGGTTCCACCGGAACAGCAGCGACCCGGCGCCAAACACGAAGAGCAAGACGCCGCCGACATACGCAGTCCACGCTGCCGCCGTGTGCGACGTGTCCCCAAAGACGAGCGGCGTGATGAAGAGGACCACTCCCAACAGCGCGTTAATCCAATCCTGCCAACGCATTTCTCCAGACATCGAAATCAACCTCCTGATGTTGTTGTCGCTAACGACGTGAAACTCGGCTCAGCCACGCGCTACTGCCACACGGTTAGGACCTGTCGGAACCGTTCGATTAGTGGCGGTTGGGCCGACTCTAGCTAGAGACGACTTGCCGGCCGCAGCTGGATATGGCACGCGGACGATGTAATCCGCGGCGCCGAGGCCGAGGGCATGCCGCTTGAGCTCGATCGCATTCGACGCCGCCAGGACGATCGACGGTAATCCAGGTTGCGCAATAGCCCGCCGGACGTCGCGAAGTACATCGAGTCGCTCGAGAATTCCCGACGACAAGTCGAGGAAGATGATCTCCGGACGGTGGGCCTGAGCTGCACCGACAGCGCCATCAGAGCTCACGATCTGCACCAAGTAACCATCGGCCTCGAGCTTCAAGCGATACAGCTCGGAGATGCGAGGGTCGTCTTCGATGAACAGGACGCCCGGGTTATCCAGATCACTTTCATTCGGCCTAAACATGATTCCACCTCATTTGGTCCAGTTACGTTCAGCCGAGGGGCAGGCCCCACTCGCGGGGCCTGCCGGTCGGGGGAAGGGATAAATCGAACCTCAGGGCGTTACCGTGAGGTGTTGTTCAACGCTATGAACGCCGGGTGCCGACCAGGCGGCGGATTCGGCGAGGTTCGCCTCGTGCAGCGAGCGCACATGTCCGCTGAGTTCAATGGTGCCGTCGGACGCCTTGACCGAGATGCCGTCGGCGTCAAGATCCGCGTTGCGCTCGAACGCGCTCCTGATCTTGTCCTCCACGGCGACGGGTGACGCTGTCGGTTTGAGGGTGACGCTATTTGTCACGCCCATCACGCCCTTGATGCCCTGCACGATGCCGAAGGCATCATCGCGCTGAAAGGACCAGTCGACTTCTCCAGTCAGGAATACCCACCCCTTGTCGACTTCGGCGTGGACGGTGGAGGGAACCGTCGATGACCACTTGAGGGCGTCCGCGATCGCTTTGGCGATGTCGGCATCATCGCGGCGGTCGCCGGACAAGTGGACCTCCAGTTCGTCGGCCACGGCCGTGACTCCGTCGACGCGCTCGGCGGCCTGGACCGCGTCCAGCTTCTGTGCATAGCTGGCGACATGACCCGTGAGTGTCACCGAGCGGTCTCTTGCCGAAACGCCGATCGCGGACGCTTCGACTCGGGGTTCCCATCGCAGCTCGTCGATTACGTCGTCCTGCAGTTGCTTATCGGTTTTCATCGAATTTCTATCCTCCTGAAGATCAGTTGCACGACTTCGTTCTAGGCGCGGGCCTCGACCTTGTTCGGCTCGGTGGACGTGCTTATCGGGATGAGGTGTGCCTTCTCGCCGTGCGTCTCCATGGCCTTGGCGGCTCCCTTGACGGTGATTTCCAAGAATCCGTCCTTGTACTGCGCCTGAATCGATTGGTCGTCGATTCTTTCGGGCAACGGGATGCGCCGCTCGAAGGCACCGTATTCGGTCTCACGCCGGTAATAGACCTTGTCTTTGGTCTCGGCCTCCCGCTTGCGCTCGCCCCGGATAACGAGCTCGTGATTGTCGACCATCACCGTGACATCCTTTTGCGGATCGATTCCGGCCAGTTCAAACCGGACAATCAGGTCGCCATTCTCGGTGTAGATCTCCGTGCTCGGCAT
>DASTJZ010000107.1:0-8163 GCA_035716185.1 Candidatus Dormiibacterota bacterium | reverse complement strand
CCCGAATACGGCCGCTCGGTCTGGCAGGCGTTCGGCAAGATGGCCGGCCAGAGCCCGAACAACGATCTGCGAGTGGCCAAGGATCCTTACCAGGTGCAGGTTCACACCCACCGCTTCGTCGTCGTCGCCCAGCTGCACCTGGCACCTGGCGCCGCGCCCGAGAGCATGCTCCAATACCTGCCGAACAAGTTCGTTCCGGTCACCGACGCGACGGCGCATTTCATCAACCGCAACGGCGAGCCCGCCGTCATCGAGCGCCCGTTGATGCTGGTCAATCGCGACCACATCCTGCTGGTCGCCGTCGACAGTAACCAGAAGGCCGCCTGAGTTTCCGCTCAGCTCTCTCCACTTCATCTTCCCTTCCCTCTGGGGGAGGGTTAGGGTGCGGGCTGCTTGGGTGCTTCTACAATCCGCACATCCCTCGACATCTTCGCGACCTCCTCGAAGATCCCTGGTTCGCGGGCACCGTTACGGTTGTCGGTTTGCTCGGTGGACTGCTGCTCGGCGTCGTCACCGTCCTTGTCAGTCGCACCCGGATTTCCGGGAATGGTTGGTCATTGTCGGGCAACGCCGCACTCGTCATCCCGTTCGGCCTCGGGCCCGCCGTGGTCGCCGGCGCCTGGTCGGCCATCGTGCTTCGCATGCGCGACCATCCTCGATGGCTCCAGTTGGGCGCGCTCAGTGGCGTGTTCGGTCTAGGGCTCGTGGCGGCAAGCTTCCTTTCGCTGATCCTGTTTGGCCCGGCTGCCCGCGATCTCGGAGCAACCGCGGCGATCCTGTTTGGATTTCTGCTCTACGGCTGGCTGCTGGGCGGACCGGTTGTCGCGTCGCTGGTCGACGCCCCGGACTCGCCGCGGAGAAGTCCGCCGATCTGGTCGATCCTCGGCATGCTGCTCCTACCGCTCAGCTTGATCGCGGGCTGCTCGGCCGCCTCGGCCGTCGCGGCTGGCTGACGCAGTCGCTGGCGCCGCCGTGCCCTCACTTATTCGAGACGCCGATTAGGAAGGGCGTTCAGCGAGCCCCTCGAGGGCGGTCGTCCAGCCGCTCCCCTGACAGTTCCATCCCGTTGAATTTAGGCGAGCGCAGCCTGTCGCGCCTGATACGCCTGGCGATAGCGCATCAGCGCCTGGGTCGCGTCGCCCAGCTCTTCCAGGACCTGGGCGTAGCTGAACGCAACCCGGCTGGTATCGCTCGCGCTACCAATCGAGGCTGCGAGTTCGAGGGCCCGCTCGAAGTGCAACCGGGCGGCCGCCCCATCGTCGAGAGCGGCATACACTCGTCCTGCCACCCGCTCGGCGGTGAGTTTCGCGGTCGTATCGGTTGAGGCCTGCGCCGCGGTGAGTGCAGCCGTCATGCGAGATTTCGCCAACGCAAGATCCCGTCGATCTAACGCGGCCTCGGCGGCGCCCGCGAGCAGATGGGGCAACAGATCGCGGTCTCCAACTTGCTGGAGCTGCTCGGCGCCCTGCAGGTAGAGGTTCTCAGCCGCCTCAACGCGGCCCTGATTCAGCAGGATCTCAGCCATGTTGTTGCGGAGCTGCGCGCTCAGTCGCACGTCGCGCAATGTATCGAACAAGCGCAGGCTGCGCTGAGCATATTCGAGCGCGCGGCTCAAATCACCGATTTTCTGGAACGACATCGCCAGCCCCTCATAGATGCCTCCGAGGGCCGGCATGTCGAGGACGTGCTCGGCGGCGGCGATCGCCGACTGATAACCGGCAATCGCCTCTCGCGGCTGCCCGGCGAGGTAGTGGAGGTTAGCGCGATGTCCAAGGATCCGCGCCTTCAGCAGCGGATCGGTCAACCCGGCATCTTCGTACGCGGTGATGGCCCTGTCCCACCAGCGCCCGGCTTCATGCGGATACCGCTGCTGGTAATAGGCCGAACCCATTCGGTCGTATAGCTCGACGGCCATCCCCTGCCAGCCCGATAGCTCCGCTGTCTTGATGGCGTCTTTCAGCACCGCGATCGCTTCGCCAAAGGCTCGCAGCTTGAGCAGCGCTTCCGCCAGCACGAGCTGCGCGCGCGTGCGGAGCTCGGGTGCGATCTGGGGCTGCGACAGAACGTCCTTCATCAGCTCGCGCGCCCGCTCGCCGTCACCGCGCCGGACCCGGGTCGCGGCCTCAGCGAGGCGAAGTTCCAGGGCGGTGCTCGATACCTGCGGATCCTGGAGGAAATATTCGACCGGTCGATGCAACCGCTCGGCGATGATCTGCAGTGTTCGCGTCGACGGCCGGGCGCGGCCCAGCTCGATCTGATTCAGGAAGGCCCGGCTGAAGTCCGTTTGTGCCACCGCGGCCAGGCTCAGCCCGAGCTCCGTTCTGACCTTGCGGATACGGACGCCAAACTGCTCCGGGGTCCGTGGACTCCGGGGGCGCATCCCGTTCTGCGTCGCCAACCTTCCCTCTTCTTTAAGAAATGCGTCCGACGGTCGCGGAGAACCTAATTACTCTGTGCGCTGCCATCAACCGAACCAATATCGACAAGCGCACCGTTCGGCCAGATCTCGGCGATCACGGTGTTCGGCCAGATGTCGGCGATCACGGTGTTCGGCCATATGTCGGCCACGGAGGTGTTCGCCGAGCCGTCCGGCGCGCCGTTGGGCCAGATGTCGGCGGCCTGTTGGTGGGCGGCTCGCACCCCGGTTGGAAAGGTCAGCGCGACAGCAGCGGCCAGTGCGACGAGGCCCATGACGAGTCGCCAGCGGATGTTGGTGATGCTTCCCTCTCCTCTGTGGCCCTTCGGGGCCATCGCATCATACAACGAAATCGCAGCCGAGGTCACGCCTCGATCGGGACGTACCGGCTGGCTCTGGGCCCGCGTCGCCTGGATCCGACCAGCGGCGCATGGGCGTTTGCTGCTACCCACGCCGTAAAGAATCGCCACAGCGCACGTTCTAGTAGTTGGAGGTCATGACTGAGGCGCGCCGGCTGAAAAGCGGACGGTGGAAGCTGTACAAGACACCGGACCTCTATCCTGTCCGCGACTCGGCCACGGGAGCCATTCTCACGTTCGACTCGCTCCCGGCCGCGCGCCGCTGGTGGCTGGCGCGTAACCCGGGCTCCACTCCCCCACACGAGGCGATCAAGTGCGCCAGATGCGGGGCCTATTTCGGCCGAGCGTCGAACCCGATCCTCTATGGCGGGCTCTATTACCACCTGTCGCACACGCCGCAGGTGGTCGAGGCCGGACGACGGCGACGGGGCCGCTGAAGCAATAGGACAAACGTCCCATGCCGGCTTCCCAAACAACCTTACTGATATATGGGCGCCAGTCCCGAATTGGGGCGCCAGAGTCCGGGTATGCCTGAGCCCCCGTCCCCTGGAGCAGGGGTCCCGCCACGGCCGAGCCGGCTTTTCCCATAGACGGCGCGCGCCCCCCGCCCTAGCCTGCAATCGTGATCTCGGCGCGTGCCCGCTCGCCCAAACCGCTGGCGGTGCTGTCTGCATCGCTGGATCAGGCGCTCCATCGCTGCCTCGTGCTGGCCAGCCCGTTCGGCACCATCCGGCTGCTGCGCGCAAACGAACCGGACGTGCGCGAATTCTTTCTCGAGCTCGACGAGTCGGGACCGCAACGGTTGCGCTGGACCCTCCGCAAATCGGACGCTGGAACGGCGCTCTTCATCACTCGCCCGCCCGCCGTCGCTCGGCTGGCCGGGCTGGCTCGACGCGGTTCGCGGGTCTATGCCGAGCTCGACCACGTCCTGACGTTACTGACCCACGCCGTCAACATGAAGATCGTCGTCATCGGGGGCGGGACGGGCCTGTACACCACGCTCCTGGGGCTTCGCGACCGGACCTGGAGCCTGACCGCGGTGATCAGCGGACTCCCGCGTGGCGTCCGGGCCAAGCAACCCAAAGATCAGATCGGCATGTTGCCGCGCGACGACGCCGGCCTGAGCCTGGTCGCCCTGGCGCCCACGGTCCAGGACAACGTCGTCCTCCGCGGCTTGCTCGCCCATCGGATGGAACAGCGCCAATGGCGCGGGGCGCACTTTGGGACGGCCATGTTGCAGTCGCTGGAAGAAACGCAGGGTTCGCGCCAGGCAGCCCTCGACGCCGCCGGGCAACTGCTCGGCATTCGTGGGCGCATCGCGATCGCGCTCGAGTCCACGACTGAAGCGGAAGGGTTTTCCGCCGCTGTTTCGGAGATCGCCCGAGCCGACATGGTCGTCATTGCTCCGGGGCATCTCGAGCTGGATATTCTCCCCGTGCTTTGCTGTCCGGGGATCCGAGGCGCCCTGCAGCGGAGCACTGCCCTGAAGGTCCTGGTCACCAAGATCATGACCGCCGAGGAGGCAAGGGACGAAGCGACGACCTCGGCACAGGTTCGTGCCCTCACGCTGTTAACCGGGAGAACCTTCGACGTCGTCGTCGCCAACTCGGGTTCGTTCTCGAACCGGCAGCTGGATCGCTACGCCGCGGCCGGCGCCCGGCCCATCACTCCCGACATCGCGGCGACGCAGGCCCAGGCGCGGCTCCTGGTGGTCGAGCCGCTCGCGGCCGCCGGCGACCTTGCCCGGCACGACCCCGAGCGCCTGGGCGAATGCCTGCTCGAGGTGGGCGCGCAGTCGCTCACCCGGCCAGTAGAACGCGCCTCCTGACCGTCGGCGCGGCGCGGTCGATGCGCAAGCGTATCCCGGTTTGGCTTGCGATCGCCGCCATCGCCGTGCTACTCAGCGCCATCATCCTCGTGAACAGGACCGCGCTGTTCTCGGCCGGAGCGACGACGACGCCGCTCGATCAGCCGGCGGCCAGGGGCCACCTCTTCGACCACATCTTCGTCGTCATGTTGGAAAACCGTTCATTTGCCGACATCATCGAGAGCGGGCAGGCTCCCTACCTCAGCGGGCTCGCCCAGGCCAACGGTCTTGCGACGCAGTACGTTCCCGTCACGCGTGGCAGCCTGCCCAACTACCTGGCGCTGACTGGCGGCGACACGTTTGACCACTCGCGAACGTGTTTACCAGCAGCCTGCGGCATCGACGCTCCCAACCTTGCCGACCGCCTTGAAGCTGCGGGCATGACCTGGCGCGCCTATATGGAGTCGATGCCGCAGCCTTGCGACACCTCCTTTGCCGGTACCTACAGCGTCAGCCATGACCCGTTCGTGTACTTCGACGACATCCGGACCGACCCTCGCCGCTGCAGCAACCACGTCGTCCCCCTGCAGCAAATGGCGGCCGACCTGCGATCGCCCGCTTCGCTGGCGAATTTCGTGTGGATCACCCCAAACCTTTGCCATGACATGCACGACTGTGGCGTCGGCGTCGGCGATCGATGGCTGGCTCAATTCCTCCCGACCATCCTGAAATCCGCCGCGTTCACCGAACAGAATTCCCTGCTGGTCGTTACCTGGGATGAGGGCAATTTCACGCATGCCAACCAGGTCGCGACCATCCTGGTCGCGCCGCGGCACATCCGGCCAGGCACCCGTTTGGTCGCACGCTACGACGACTACTCGCTGCTGAGGACGATGGAAGTCGCCTGGGGCCTCGCTCCGTTGACCTCGAACGATACCCGCGCGAAAGCGATGACCGAGTTGTTCAGTACTTACTGAGCAGCGCCAGCGCGGGGTCCCCTGGACCGATCTCGTAGTCGCCGCCGGAGGGCGCGTACATCGACCAGTCCCACAGCAGCTCGCCGTCAACGCCGGCGTTGAACGCGGCCGAGAATTTCTGGTCGAAGAGGGCGGCGCGCTGCGCGATGCCGCCCACCGGATTGGAGTGGATGCCGACCTCGGCGACCACGATCGGCTTGTTCAGCGCGTGGCAGCGAGTGATGCTCGCCAGGAGCCCGTTGTACTGATCGCCAGGCATGGCGGCGGTGGGCGAGCCGTAGTCGTGGTAGTCGCAAACGTCGATCGCCGGCGAGGCGTTGATGGTCTGGTAGTCGGTCTCGTCACTGCCGCACTCCATGGCGACGGTGCCCAGCGCGATCAGGTGGTTGTGGTCGGCGGATCGGATCACGCCACCGACGTCGTCGGCGAAGCTCCGCAGCGCCTGCGCGGCGCTGGCCTCCGAGCAGGACCCGCCGGGATTTCGAGCCTCTCCCTCGTTCACCAGCTGCCAGAGGGCGATGGTCGGGTTGCCGGCGTAGCGCGCGACGGCCTGGGCCACCCATTGCCGGTATGGAACGAGGGAACCGGGATCGACCTGGGTCTTGTAGCCGCCCTGATACCAGGCGAGGGTTCGCGTGATGCCGCCGTCGCAGTAGCCCCACTGGTTGGCCAGCACGAAGATCACCCGGACGCCGTGGGCGCGGGCGAGGGCAAGGGTCGTGTCGAACGGCGTCCAATCTCGCTGTCCGCCGGTGGTTGCGAGCTGTTGGAAGAACCAGGCGCGGACAACCTCCTCCCCATTTCCGATGGCCGTCAGGTCGTCATCGAATGACGCGCCCGAGTACCCGCAGGGCTGCGCACTGTTGGCGGCGCCCGCGTCGTACACGTTCAGCCCGTCGAAACGGAACGGCCGGCCCTGCACCATCAGGTGCGGACCGTTGCGCGAGACGAAACCGCTGACCGCGCCCGCGATTGGCGCGCGGGTCGCCGTCACGGAGTGCGAGGGAACAGGCGTGTGCGTGGGCTCGGCAGTCGGCGCCGGCGTCGCCGTCGCAGACGGCGTGGGCGTGGTCGCATCTTGCGGATTCAGCTCGGACGACGCGACGGCGGCGGGAGCGGTTGGCTGACTTGCCGTCGCGCTCGCTTTTGGTCCGGGCGCCGCGAGGACCACGAGCAGGCCTGCCAAAAGGATCTTCGCCCGTACCACGCCCCTCGGATTCTACCGACCGGGTACGACCGATCCCGGGGCTAGTACCTGGTCAGCAGCGCGAGGGCGGGATCTCCGGGACCGATCTCATAATCGCCGCCCGATGGGGCGTACATCGACCAGTCCCACATCAGCTCGCCGTCAACCCCAGCCCCGAACTGGGCCGAGAATTTCTGGTCGAAGAGGGCGGCCCGCTGGGCGATGCCGCCGACCTGGGTCGAGTGGATGCCGGTTTCGGCGACGACGATGGGCTTGCCCAGGGCATGGCAGCGGTTGATGCTGACCTGCAGCCCGTTGTACTGGTCCCCTGGCATTGCCACCGTTGCTGCGCCGTAGTCGTGGTAGTCGCAGATGTCGATGGCGGCTGACGCGTGGATCGTCTGGTAGTCACCCTCGTTGCTGCCGCACTCACCGGCGATCGTGCCGAGGCCAATCAGATGGTTGCGGTCCCCCGCCCGGATCAGGCCGCCCACGTCATCGGCAAAACCGCGCAGGGCCTGCGCCGCGAGGGTCTCGGAGCAGGACGCGTCCGGATTTCGAGCCTCTCCCTCATTGACGAGTTGCCAGAAGGCGATCGTTTGGTTGCCGGCGTAGCGGGCAATCACTTCGGATACCCATTGGCGGTAAGGAACCAGAGAGCCGGGATCGACCTGGGTCTTGTAGCCACCCTGATACCAGCCGAGCGTTCGGGTGATACCGCCGTCGCAGTATCCCCACTGGTTGCTGAGCACGAAGATCACGCGCACTCCATGGGCGCGTGCCACGGCCAGGGTGTTGTCGAAGGCGGTCCAGTTTCGCTGGCCATTGATGGTCGCCAGCGGCTGGAAGAACCAGGCGCGTATGACCTCCTGCCCGCTGCCGATGCTGGTGAGGTTTTGACCGAGCGTTGCGCCGGTGTAGCCGCATTTCTGCGTACTGCTGACGGTATTGGCGTCGTAGACGTTGAGCCCATCGAAACGGAACGGCTGTCCGTTGAGCAACAGCTGTGAACCGTTGCGCGTGACGAAGCCGGTACCCGGATTCGGTGTGGGTGTCGGCGCGGGTGTTGGTGTTGGTGTCGGCGCCGGTGTCGGTGTTGGGGTGGGTGTCGGAGCCGGCGTTGGCGTCGGTGTCGGTGCCGGAGTGGCTGTCGGTGTGGGTGTGGGCGTTGGTAGGGCCGATGGCGTCGGCGTCGGTCCAGGAGTGGGCATGACGATTGGTGTCGGCGTCGGCGTTGGTAACGCGGTGGCCGCCGCCGAAGGCGAGGGACTTGCCGTCGAGCTCGCTTTCGGGCCGGGCGTATGCGACGGCTTTGGCTTGTTCGGCGAGCTGGTGGTCTTTACGTTTCCGGAAGCGTTCGACGTCGTGATCGTTGCCTGTGCCACCGGTCCGGATGCATGGCCCGGCGCCAGCACCAG
>DASTJZ010000106.1:0-3752 GCA_035716185.1 Candidatus Dormiibacterota bacterium | reverse complement strand
AATAGCTGCGCCAGATCACCCGATAAATCGGAATCCAGCGCGGGATGTCGCGGAGGCCGGGGATCAAGGGAACCAGCATGAGAAGCAGGGTGAGGATGACCATCACGAGCACGACGAGCATGTCGGCGTTAGAGACGCCATTGAAGGGCGGCACCTGGTACCAGAGCGTGTAGAGCCACAACCAGGTCTGGCCGGGATAGAGGCCGGTTTCGTTCATCATGCCCCACTGGCTGCCCGTCAGGTGCTGATCCTGGGCGAGCCCGGACAGGTAGCCGCCGTCATTCATAAGCAGCAGCGGCTTGGTGTAGTCCGTCTGATAGAAATGGTTGCTCGAGAGCAGGAGCCCATCGAGCGCGCCCGTTTGCGCCAGCTGAAGCAGCCGGTTCAGCATCTGCGGCACTGGCCCGTACTCGCCACTGGCGACGGTGACTTGTCCGTTCGCCACTTTGGCGTCCTTCAGGGCTTTGGCATAAGCGTCATGCCACTTACCCTGTTGGTCGGCCGACGCGGCTTCATAAGAACCGATTGCAGCCGTCACCTGGGAGTCGCTCGCCGCCGCTTGCTTGAGTGGATTGATGACGAAGTCGTGCGGCTGGTCGACGTTGGCGTGCACGCCGGCCCAGGATTGAGGCGATATCGGGCCGATGGACTGTACCGACCCCGTGCCGTTGTTGTAGGGTGGCCCGTAATTGGCCGTCGTGCTAGCCCCAGCGAGCTCATCGTTGGCAGTCGTGACGAAGTCCACCGGGTCGGAGGTCGACCAGCTCTGGATCGTGACCGACGGCACGTCCGGGGATGACAGGAAGATGGCAAAGCCGAGGATCACCACCAGCGATACCGCCATGGCGATGGCAATCTCCTTGATGAGGTCATAGGGGACGGTCCGAACCTCTGGCTGGCCGCTTTGAGCGGGCGTCCGTTCGCTGATCATTTGCCGTTCAACTTCCTTTGACGAGCCGTCGGCTTGCCATTTTCTTCGAGTGGGGGCACGACCCCCTTCATGCGGACCTGCATGATGTGCAGGACGACGAGCAAGGTGATCCCAATCGGAAGCAGCATCACATGCAAGCCGTACATCTGACCGAAGTTGAGGACATTGAAGAAGCCGCCCACGCCGGTGGAGTTCACGGCATCCTTGGCGTTGACGGCGATCCATTGAGCGTCGAAATTCTGCTGGGATAAGTAGCCGGTGAACGCGGCAACAATGCTGACGGCGAAGGTCACCACCCCGACCATCCAGGTCGGCGCCCGACCCTCGCGCCAGCTCGCCATGAAGTACTGGCCCCACAGGTGCAGGACCATGAAGACGAAGAAGACCTGCACGCTCCAGAAATGAAGGCTGTTGAAGAAGCGGCCGGCTCTTGAGAGGTGCCACCACTGCGGACCGAAAAGCGCCAGGATGGTTCCACTGAGGATGACCCAGACGAGCGCGGCGATCGTCACGACGCCAAAGACATACACCCAGGAGCCAACCCAGAGCGGCTGCCGATCGGGAAGCAGGTTCTCCCAGGGCAGGCGACGCTCGAGCTGCCGGCGGGTGGCGGCCGTCCAGCTGCGCGCGGATTCGTCCGAGACGTGGCTGCTCATGATTTCCTCTCCCTTCCGTCCGACGCGTGCCCTGGGAAGGGGAGCAAGAGCGCCGCAATGAAGAGCACGATCATGATGCCAATCAAAATGAGGTTCGGGTACGAGATGAGGATGAAGCCCCAATGCAGGTAGCCGGCAGGTTGATCCATGTCTGCCACGCTACCGTCGCCGTCAGCGCCTGGCCATTGACCTATGGCCCATGTTCTTCGGGACCTTGGTCCCTCAGCCTCAACAACTCCAATGCCAACCGGCAAATAGAAAGAAATGAGCCCCTCAGTTGGAGGGGCTCATGAGTCGGGTCGGTCGGCGGCCGGTCGCTAGGCAATCACACGCTGCGGCTTAGCGGCCGCGAAAGGGACCGCCACGTTCTGGCGCTCGCGAAGCCAGAGGAAGACCTCGAAGGCCAGGGCCACCAGGACCGCGAAGGCGGCCACGGCCAGGCCGATCGCTGCGTAGAACGCATAGGTCCCGATCGTCCACCAGCCGTAGGCGTTCAACAGCAGGCCACGGAGCGTCTCACCTTTAAAGAGCGTGCCCACCTGGCCGGCAATCTTCTGGTCCGTCGGGTTTGCCATCGCCTTCGCGCTCATCTGCGAGTATGTCTGGCCGCCGGCCACCTCGTTCAGGTGAACGGCGATGAAGTGGTTCGCGTACACCTGCGCTTGCTCGCCCGTTATCAGCTGCTGCCCGCCATACACACTCATAGCCGCCGCATCAGCACTTGGGAGCGAGGTGATTGCCTGGCTGCTGGCCGGCGGGAAGTAGATCTGTTGCGCCGTCAATTCCGTCGAAATCTGATTGTGAATGAACGCATTCCCCCAGAAGAGGAAACCCGCGCAAAATGCCAGGATGCCCATCAGGCCGACCTGGAGAACAATCACTCGCCACCGCATTGCCGTTGTCATGTCACTCACCTCTTCCAAAGATTTTCTTTCGACTCCATCCTGATCGAGGTCGGCAGCTGCCCATAGGACCAATGGTCCTGAGTTCGTCGTGACCACATCCGTTACTATTCGGGACCCTCGGGCCCGCGCGGTGGTCGGCCGGCGGCCGCTACGCCGCTCGCCGATGCTCGAGCGCGACGCCCACCCGCTCGACGAAGTCGTGGACCGTCGCCTCCGCGACCCGGTGGAGAAGGGCGCGATCAACGGACTCGCCGATCAAGCCGAAGGGCGGCTTGTAACGGGCGCTGAGGCCAAGCTGCGTCAGGCCCGGGCCCAACGGCGCAACCTCCAACTCGCCCTCCAGCGACGGGAAGAGGCCTTTGGGGCCGGTGGCATGCCAGAGGATGGGCAGCCACGTCCGTCCGGGCGTGCGGATCGGCGGGCCCAGCTCGATCTCGACTCGCTTGCCGACCTGATGTCCGCTCACGGCGAAACCGACCTCTGCAAGCAGCCGGTCGCCGCGTTCCTCCGCTGATGAGGCGAGTTCCGGAATCCACCCCTCGGGCGTGCGCAGTAGGGCTTCCTCCACCTCGGCAATCGGGAGGCTCAGCTCGACGTATGAACGTACGAACATCCTCGCTTCACCACCAGCTATTGATAGATTTCCGCCAGCATAGGCGGCGGGTTGCTCCCGTCTCAGGGTCGACAGTCCTGAGACGTTCGGGACCAATGGCTCCGCTGGCCGAGAGCGGCGCGAGCCGCGTATAGTCGACTATCGCTGTGCCTGAGCGGCCTCGAGTCTCGAAACCTCCACGACGGAGTGCGCATCAGCGGGTTCCGGAATCGACATCGTCCGAAGGGCAGCGGCTGCCCGCCGTCGCGGTTGAAAGTCTGTTGGAGGCCCTTCCAGATGGGGTTGTCATCGTGGATGCCGCTGGGCGGATCGTGTACGCAAACACTCTCCTGGAGGCAATGTCTGGCTACCACCGTGACGATGTTCTCGGAAACCCGGTCGAACTCCTTGTCCCCGAGCGCTTCCGCGACCTGCACACGAGCCACCGCGCCGGCTATGTCGAAAATCCACGGGCGCGGCCGATGGGCGTCAATCTGGACATCTTCTTGCGCCGCAAGGATGGGACCGAGTTTCCGGCCGACATCGCGCTCAGCCCGCTGCACACGACCTCGGGGATGGTTGTGGTCGCGGCTCTCCGGGATGCGACCGAGCGGAAAGAGGCGCAGGCCCGGTTGCATAGGCTTGCTGTCCTCGAGGATCGGGAGCGG
>DASTJZ010000105.1:0-13782 GCA_035716185.1 Candidatus Dormiibacterota bacterium | reverse complement strand
CTGTCCACTCCGATCCGCGGTCTGTACCAGGAAGCCGCCGGTGAGTGGCCGGACGTCGAGTGGTGCGTCGGGCGGCCCTTCGCCGGGTTGCAGCACGCGAAGCTTGGGCCGTTTCTTGAACGCCTCGAGGGCCTTCTCGTCGAAGCTTGGCGCCAGCACGACTTCGAAGAACGGCGTCACGACGCTCATGGCGATCGCCTCGTCCAGGGGACGGTTGAAGGCGACGATCCCTCCGAAAGCGGAGCGCTGGTCGCAGTTCAGCGCACGCTGGAAGGTCTCGCCCGGCTCCTTCCCGGTCGCCACCCCGCAGGGGTTGGCATGCTTGATGATGGCCACCGCCGTGTCGGTGAAGTCCCCCACAATCGACCAGGCCGCCTGCGCATCGAGCAGGTTGTTGTAAGACAGCTCGAGACCCTGCCACTGCCTGGCGCCGGCGATGCCGCCGCCCTGCGCCGTGCGGTAGAGCGCCGCCAGCTGATGCGGGTTCTCCCCATAGCGAAGGTCGTGCAACTTGTGCCCGCCCAGCGCGAAGTCCTCGGGCATCGCCGCGTGCGGTTGCAAGCCGCGGAGGTGGTGGCCAATCGCGGCGTCGTACGCCGCGGTGTGGGCAAAGGCGATCGCGGCCAGATGCCGGCGCAGAGCCGGTGAAAATCCCGCAGGGTCTTTCAACGCCTCCAGCACCATCGGGTAATCGGTCGGGCGCACCACCGGCAGCACGTGCTCATGATTCTTCGCTGCGGCGCGCAGCAGGGTGACGCCGCCGATGTCGATCGACTCGATGGCTTCGGCGTGGTTCGCCCCGGCGGCGACGGTTTCGACGAATGGGTACAGGTTGACCACGACCAGGTCGATCAGTTCCATCTCGCGGTCGGCCAGCTCCTGTAGATGGCGCGGCTCGTCGCGCCGGGCCAGGATGCCGGCGTGCACATTGGGATGCAGCGTTTTCACCCGACCGTCCAGCAGCTCAGGGAAACCGGTCAGCTCACCCAGCGATCGGACGGAGACGCCCGCGTCACGCAGCGCTCGCTCCGTGCCGCCGGTCGCGTACATCCTGATGCCCAGACTGGCGAGCCCGCGGGCGAAATCGACGAGGCCGGTTTTGTCGGAAACGCTGAGAAGGGCGTTCACGCGTTGAGGGGAAGTGCCTGTCCGGCAATGCGCTTGACCACGACCGGTAACAGGACATGCTCCTGCGACTGGATCCGGGCGCGCAAGCTCTCGAGGGTGTCGTCCGTTCGGACCTCTACGCGTCGCTGGGCGAGTACCGGCCCCTGGTCGACGTCGTTGGTCACCACGTGGATGGTACAGCCGGTCTCGGTGACGCCCGCCTCCAGCGCCAGCGCCACCGCATTCATCGTCCCCCCAAACTGCGGCAGTAAGGAGGGATGGATGTTGATGATCCGGCCGGGGAACTGGCGAATGAAGGCGCGGTCCAGGATGGCGTCGTAGCCGGCGCAGACGACCAGGTCGACGGCGTGGAATTTCAGCAGCTTCGCCATCGCCAGGTCGCGATGTTGGCGATCTTCATGGTCAGTGAGGCGGAAGACCTGGCGCGAGATTCCGTTCTTCTTCGCGATTTCGAGCGCGGGACACTCACGATTCGCGCAGACGGCGACGACTCGGGCCGGGTACAGCGAATCCCTGGTCGCCTCGATCAACGCCCGCAGGTTGCTGCCCTGGCCCGAGACCAGGACGCCAACCCGAAGCTTCACTCGATGATCTGCACGCGACGCTGGTCGGAGGACACGATGTCACCGACCACGAAGATCTCGCCGCTCAGGATGCGCAGCGCGGTTGCCGCGCTCGGCTCGTCGCAAACCACCAGCATGCCGATCCCCATGTTGAAGGTGCGCCACATTTCCTCGTCGGCGACGAAGGGCGCGAGATAGGAAAAGATCGCCGGCTCCGGCCAGGTGCCACGCTGGATGCGCGCGCCCAGCCCAACCGGGAGAATGCGCGGCAGGTTGCCGACGATGCCGCCGCCGGTAATGTGGGCCAGGCCCTTGATGGTGATCGCTTCGCGCAGACGCCGTACGGGTTCCAGGTAGGGGCGGTGGGGGGCGAGCAATGCATCCAGGACGGTCTTGCCAGTTCCCGGGATGGTCTGGCCCAACGCCTGCCGGGGAATCACCCGGCGGGCCAGGCTGTATCCATTGGTGTGCAGGCCGGTCGAAGGCAGCGCCAGCACGGCATCACCCTCGCGGATGGTGGTGCCGTCGATCAGGGTATCGCGCTCGGACACCCCAACCATGAAGCCGGCGACGTCATACGTTTTGGGCTGGTAGAGGCCAGGCATCTCGGCCGTCTCGCCGCCCAGCAGCGCGCAGCCGACCCGCCGGCAGGCATCCGCCATTCCGGCGACGATCTCGGCGACGACGTGTGGTTCCAGCACGTCGGTGGCGACGTAGTCGAGGAAGAACAAGGGCTCGGCGCCCGCCGTCAGGATGTCGTTGACGCAGTGGTTGACCAGGTCCACGCCGACTTGCCCGTGCCGCCCAGCGGCGCTGGCGATCAGGATCTTTGTCCCCACCCCGTCGGTGCTGGCGATCAGCACCGGCTCGCGATATCGCCTGGTGTCGAGCGCGAACAATCCACTGAATGGACCAATGCCGGCCAGTACTTCGGGACCCTGGGTGGCGGCAGCAAGCGGTTTGATCATCTCGACGGCGCGGCTACCGGCGTCGATGTCGACGCCCGCGTCCCGATAGGTGGTCACGTGGCAACCGACTCCAGCGCCAGCTTGTCCATCTCGAGCTGCACCGGCACCGGCACCGGGTAATCGCCGTCGAAGCACGCCATACAAAACCCCGTGACGTTTTTGACGGCCTGGAGCAGTGCCGCCTTGCTGAGGTATTTCAGCGAGTCCGCCCCGATCAGCTGCTCGACTTGCTCGACGCTGCGGCCGGAAGCGATCAGCTCCGACCGGCTGGCAATGTCGATCCCCATGAAGCAGGGCCACTGGATCGGCGGACTGCTCACCCGCATGTGGACCTCGGCCGTTCCGGCGCGGCGGAGCTCCTCGACGATCTTGCGGCTGGTCGTCCCACGAACGATGGAGTCATCGACCAGCACCACGCGTTTGCCATTGAGGATCTCACGCAACGGATTGAACTTGAGCTTGATACCGACGTTGCGCAGCCGCTGATTGGGCTGGATGAAGGTGCGGGTGATGTAGCGGCTCTTGATCAGGCCCTCGCTGTACGGGATGCCGCTCGCTTCGGCAAATCCGACGGCCGCCGGCGTTCCCGAGTCGGGTAGCGAGATGACGATGTCGGCGTCGGCGGGCGACTCACGCGCCAGCTCCCGACCCATATTGCGCCGGGCTTCGTAGAGCGACTGCCCCTGCAGTCGCGAATCGGGGCGAGCGAAGTAAATGAACTCGAACATGCACATCGCTTTCCGCGGCGACGGCAGGACCTGCTCGGCTATCGGTTCACCGTGCCCGAGCAGGACGGCCTCGCCGGGCTCGACCTCGCGGACCAGTTCAGCGCCGACCGTATCCAGCGCGCAGGTTTCCGACGACAGGATGCTGCCGCCATCATGGAGGCGGCCGAGGCACAGCGGCCGGATCCCGAGCGGATCACGAACACCCACCAGGCTATCGGCGGTGAGTACCAACAGGCAGTAGGCGCCCTGCAAGCGGGGGAGCGCGCGCCGTATCACGCCGACCAGGTCGATTCCGGTCGTGTGGGCGAACAGTTCGGCGATCACTTCCGTATCGCTGGAGGTCTTGAACCGGACACCGTCCTGCTCGAGACCGCGCCGGAGCGTTTCCGTGTTGGTGAGATTGCCGTTGTGGGCAATGGCGATGGTGCCCAGCTGCGGGTGCTCGACCATGATCGGCTGCGCGTTCTCGACTCGGTTGGATCCGGTGGTCGAGTAGCGCGTATGGCCCAGTGCCAGGTGCCCGGTCAAGCGGTCGAGCGCCGGCTGATCGAATGCCTGCGCCACCAGGCCGACGTCCTTGTGCATTCGCAGACTCCGTCCATCGCTGGTCGCGATCCCAGCGCTCTCCTGGCCGCGATGCTGCAGCGCGTAGAGACCGAAGTAGGTCAGGTTTGCGACCTCCTCTCCAGGGGCGTGAATGCCGAAGAGCCCGCATTCTTCGTGCATCCGTTCGTCCGCCAGCCAGCGCGACGGCATCAGAAGGGTGTCTCCCATGCCTCGCGCAGCGCATCCAGCGGGATGCGAATGTCCGGACCGATTTGAAACTGGTCGCCTCCAACCACACCCATGGCATGGATCGGGATGTGATGACGCGCCATCAACTTCTGCAAGTCGGGCACGCTGCGCGGCGCCACGCTCACGATGGCGCGGCCTTGCGACTCACCGAAGTAGAACGCCTCACGCCCAACCGGCCCGATGATGCTCGGGCAGCGCAACCCCCGGCCGCCGAAGAGCGCGCTCTCAGCCAGCGCGACCAGCAGCCCGCCGTCCGACACATCGTGGGCGCAGCGTAGCACTCCCTGGCCGATGGAATCGAGCAGCGCCGCTTGCAGGCGAGCTTCCATCTCCAGGCTCACCATGGGTGGGCGTCCCTCGGGCTTGGTGCCAAGGAGTCGAAGATATTCACTCCCGGCGAGTTCGTCGCGCGTCTCGCCCAGCAAAAACACCAGGTCACCATCGGCCTGGAATCCCGCCGGGCATCGTTGCGACAGGTCGTCGAGCAAACCGACCATTCCGATCACCGGGGTGGGTGGGATGTTGCGTTCGCTGGTCTCGTTGTACAAACTCACGTTGCCGCTGACCACAGGCAGCCCAAACGCGCGGCAGGCATCGGCCAATCCGCGAACGCTCTCTTGAAGCTGACCGTAAACGAGGGGCCGCTCCGGATTGCCGAAGTTCAGGCAGTTGGTCACCGCCAACGGGCGCGCCCCGGTGCAGACAATATTGCGGGCCGCCTCCGCGACCGCGGCTCGCGTGCCTTCATAGGGATCGAGCGCGACGTACCACGGGTTCCCGTCCGTCGTCAGCGCCAGGCCTTTCTTCGTCCCCGGAAGGCGCAACAGCGCCGCGTCGTATCCCGGACCGATCACCGTGTTATCCCCGACCTGGTGGTCGTAGGTTCGATAGATCGGACGGCGGCTGCGCAGATTGGGCCTCGCGAGCAGGTCGAGCAAGACGTCTTCCGGCTCCTCGATCGCGGGCAGGGCAGGGGATGGCTGTTTGTCGGGTGACACCGCGAGCGGTGACCGGAAAGGAACTCCGTCGACCAGCGTCTTCAGCGGCAGATCGGCGACCACGGTCCCGCGCTCGCGCACCCGCATCCGCCCGCTTCCCGTGATGGCGCCAACTCTGTCGGCGTGGAGCTCGAAGCGGTCGAAGACCTCGCGAGCCGCGGCTTCGGCATTCGGCCGCACCACCACCAGCATCCGCTCCTGCGACTCCGAGAGCATGACCTCGTAAGGAGTCATCCCCTCTTCACGCCGGCTGACCTGATCGACCGCGAGGTCGATGCCGCGCCGGCCGCGATGGGCCAGCTCGCTCGCGGCCCCGGTCAGTCCAGCCGCACCGAGATCCTGGATCGCCGTCACCCCGTCGAGCTCGTTGAGTCGCAGGCAAGCTTCGCACAGCAGCTTCTCCAGGAATGGGTTGCCGACCTGGACAGCCGGGCGACGTGATGCCGATTGGTCGTCCATCTCGACGGAGGCAAACGTGGCGCCGTGGATGCCATCACGACCGGTGTCAGCGCCCACCAGGAGCACGATGTCGCCAGCTCGATCCGCTTTGGCTCGCCGCAACCGCTCGGACGAGACCAGCCCGACGCACATCGCATTCACGATGGGGTTGTCGCTGTAGGCCGGATCGAAGTAGACCTCGCCCCCCACGGTTGGACAGCCAAAGCAGTTGCCGTAGCCACCGATGCCGGCGACGACTCCATTGAAAAGGTGCCGATTGCGGCCGCTATCGAGGGGGCCGAAGCGCAGGGCGTCCAGGATGGCAACCGGGCGGGCGCCCATGGCGAAGACATCACGGAGGATGCCACCGACTCCGGTCGCGGCGCCCTGGTAAGGCTCGATCGCCGACGGATGATTGTGCGACTCGATTTTGAAGACCACCGCCAGCCCATCACCGATGTCGACCGCACCGGCATTCTCGCCGGGCCCCTGCAGCACGTTCGGGCCCTCGGTCGGCAGCTGGCGGAGCAGGGACTTCGACGTTTTGTAGGAACAGTGCTCGCTCCACAACGCGCCGAACATCCCGAGCTCGAGATCGTTGGGCTCCCGGCCAAGGGTCCGGACGATGGCACCGTACTCATCTTCATTCAGCGCAATGGCCTGCAACTGTTCCCGGCGGACGGCGACCGCCATCAGGCCACACCTGCAGTAACTCCCTCCCCCTCGTGGGGAGGGTTGGGGAGGGGGTGCGATAGAGCACGGATCGCCGAGCGAAACATCATCAAACCGTCCTCGCCACCGAGCAACGGTTCGCAGGCGCGCTCGGGGTGCGGCATCATTCCAAGGACGTTGCCGCGCGCATTGGAGATCCCGGCGACGTTGGCCAGCGAACCGTTCGGATTGGCACCGGCCGTGATCCGCCCATCCGGCGTGCAGTACCGGAACACGATGCGGCCCTCGCGTTCCAGCGAATCGAGGGTCGCGCGATCGGCGAAGAAATTCCCCTCGCCGTGCGAAATCGGGATCCGCAACACCTGGCCTGGGCGACAGTCAAGGGTGAACGCGGTGTCATTTTGCTCGACGCGAAGGTTCACCCACTCACAGCGAAACTCGCACGAGGCGTTTTTCAGCAGGGCGCCCGGCAGCAGTCGCGCCTCCTGCAAGATCTGAAAGCCATTGCAGATCCCCAGCACCAGCCCGCCGCGATTCGCGAACGCGGTAACGGCCTGGACCACCGGAGTGAAGCGGGCAATGGCGCCACAACGCAGGTAGTCGCCGTAGGAGAAGCCGCCCGGCAGGATGACGAGGTCCAGGTCGTCGAGGCGGGTCTCGCGATAGTCGACGTAGCGAGCCGGCTGGCCCAGCACCTCGAGCAATGCGTGCGCGCAGTCCCGGTCACTCCAGGTACCGGGGAAAACGACGATCCCTGTCCTCAAGCGCCCCCACCCACGGCGATCGGATCCTGCACGGGATGCATCTCGATCCGGAAGTCTTCGATCACCTCATTGGCCAGCAGCTGGCGGGCCATCTCCTCGACCTGCCGGCGTGCCGTCGCTTCATCGGGCTCATTCAGGGTCAGCACCAGGTATTTGCCGGCGCGGACTTCGGTCACCGACTCGAAGCCCAGCGCATGGAGGCCGGCACGGATCGTCAGCCCGGCCGGATCGTTCACGACCGGCTTGAGCCTGACAAAAACCTCCGCACGATACATCAGGCACGCCCCATGGCGTAGAAGACGGCCAGTCGCCGCATCGCTTCCAGATAGCGTTCGCTCGTGCCTCGGACCACGTCCTCAGGGAGTGCCGGCGCGGGGGGCTGCTTGTTCCAACCGATCTCCTCGAGGTAGTCGCGGACGTATTGCTTGTCGAACGAGGGCTGCGGCCCGCCAGGTTGATAACGTTCGAGGTCCCAGAAGCGGGAGGAGTCCGGTGTCATCACCTCATCGATCAGGATGACGTCGCCGTCATGGATCCCAAATTCGAACTTCGTGTCGGCCAGGATCAGCCCCCGCTCCAGCGCGCGCCTGGCGCCGAACTCATAGAGACTCACGCTGGCTTGCTCCAACGTTTGAGCAAGCTCCCGCCCGAGACGGTCGGCGAGCGTATCTCGCGAGATGTTCTCGTCATGGCCGGTCAAGGCCTTCGTCGCCGGCGTGAAGATCGGCTCAGGAAGACGGTCGCTCTCTTTCAGTCCGACCGGGAGCCGGTCGCCGGCGATGCTGCCGGTGCGAACGTAATCTTTCCAGCCGGAGCCCGAGATGTAGCCTCGCACGACGCACTCGAACGGGATCGGCTCGGCCGCGACGACTCGCATGCTGCGAAGCCTCAGATCAGGGATGCGATCAACCATTTCCTGGGGGATTGACTGGTCGCCGCCCAGGTGGTTGGGAACGAGCCGCGCAGTCTCGGTGAACCAGCCCCATGACATTTGGTTCAACACGCGGCCCTTCTCCGGGATGGGGGTCGGCAGCACGACATCGAAGGCGGAGATGCGATCGGTCGATACCATCAGCAGCTCGCGTTCGCTCAGGCGATAGGTGTCACGCACCTTGCCGCGAGCGTGCAAGGGTAATGGCAATGAGGTCGTGAGAATCGCGCCCATCAGTGATGCACCTCCTGAGTTGCTGGCTCGAGCCCGACCCGCTCGAAGGTTACGTCGAGGTGGCGGAGGTAGAAAGCGGGATCGAACAGCTCAGCGAGCTCAGCCGGCGTGAGCCGTTCCCGAACCTCAGGGGCCTGTCCGACAACAGTTTTGAAATCCTGTCCATCATCGAGCGCGCTGAGCGCGGCGCGTTGGACCACCCGATAGGCATCCTGGCGCGACATGCCCTTCTGCACCAGCGCCAGCAGCACCCGCTGGGAGAAGACGACGCCGCCGCTGCGGTAAAGGTTGGCGCGCATCCGCTCCCGATCGATTGTGAGGCCTTCGACGATATCGGCCATCAGCCGGAGCATGTAATCGAGCAGGGTACAGGCATCCGGAACGATTATTCGCTCGGCCGAGGAGTGGCTGATATCGCGCTCGTGCCAGAGCGCCTGGTTCTCCAGTGCCACCTGGGCGTAGCCGCGCACCGTCCGGGCCAGCCCAGCAATCCGCTCACTCAGAATTGGATTGCGCTTGTGCGGCATCGCCGATGAGCCTTTCTGTTCCTGGCCAAAGGGCTCGCGCACTTCGCCCACCTCGGTGCGCTGGAGATGGCGAATGTCGGTCGCGAACTTCTCCAAACTGCCGCCGATGACGGCCAGCGTCGTGAGATAAGCGGCGTGCCGGTCGCGGGCGATCACCTGGGTTGTGACCGGGGCCACCCGGAGTCCGAGCTTGCCCAGGGCGAACTCCTCGACCCGCGGGTCGACCGTGGCATGGGTGCCAACCGCCCCGGAGAGCTTGCCGACCCGGATATCTTCACGGGCCGTTACCAGCCGCTGGCGTTCCCGGTCGAGCTCGTCCAGCCAGCCGGCCAGGACGAAACCAAAGCTGATCGGCTCCGCGTGGATGCCGTGCGTCCGGCCGGCCATCAGGGTGCCCCGCTCCTCGATCGCCCGGCGGCGGACCACCGACGAGAGCCGGTCGACATCATTAAGAAGGATGTCGGCAGCTCGGACCAGCTGGAGAGCCAGCGCGGTGTCGAGGACGTCGGAGGAGGTCAGGCCGCGGTGGAGATGGCGGGCGTCATCGCCGACTGACTCGGCCAGCGAGTCCAGGAAGGCGACCACGTCATGGCCCACCCGCTCCTCGAGCCTGGCGATGTGATCGACGTCCACCCGGGCCTGGCGCAAGCGCTCCAGGGCAGCCCTGGGGACTTCGCCGATCTCGACCCACCCCTCGGTGACGATGAGTTCGATCCGCAGCCACAGCTCGTAGCGCTGCTTTGGGGAGAAGATCTCGCTCATCTCCGGGTGAGCGTATCGGGGAATCAAACGGCGGCTGGTTCTCCTTTATGTGGATGGCGGGCCGTCGGTGACGATTGGATTATAGCGGCGTGGCGGCGCGAAAGCCGTTCTGCGCAGGTGCCGTAACCTCTCTCACGGTGCGCGACTTCTTAGATACGGGGAGTTGCTGGTAAATTGGGCGGACTCGTAACCAAGTGGGGGCGCCTCCCGTTCAGTCTGCAGCGGGCGCCCCATGGGGTGCCCTGATGCCGGACGGATTTGAAGAGCGGGAACTCGTTGAGCGGGCTAAGCAAGACCCGGACGCGTTCGGGGCTCTGTATGACCGCTATTTCCCGCAAATTTATCGTTTCGCGTTTTCCAAGGTCCGCGACCAGTCGCTCGCCGAGGATGTTACGTCGGAGGTGTTTTTCAAGGCGCTGAAAAATATCAAGCGGTATACGTACGAGGGCCATCCGTTCTCCTCGTGGCTCTACCAGATCACCGTCAACCAGGTCGCCGACCACTATCGCGGCCCGGTTGGTAAAGAGGTCGACCTGGAGGAGAGCGCCAGTATGCCCAGCAGCGAGCCGAGCGTGCTGGATGAGGTCGTCCGTCGAGAACGTAGCCGCCACGTCTGGTCGATGATCGACCGGCTTCCGCAACAGCAACGAACCGCCATGATTTTGAAATTCGGAGAGGACCGCAAGATCGACGACATCGCCGTGATCATGGGCAAGAGCTCAGGCGCGGTGAAGCTCCTGCTGCACCGCGGGGTCGAGCGCCTGCGTCGCGACCTCGGCGGCGGGGGCCCGTCGGGCCCGGGTGGTCTCGATGGCACCGACCTGGATCCGGAGAAAGAAGACCGTGACGACCGGCTCGAGGTGAGTCAGCTGTGATGCACGATCCCGAGCTCGACGAAATCTTCACCGATCCGGCGCACCAGGAGGTCGTTGACCTACTGAAGGCAACCCCGCCGATGGAGCCGCCGCTCGATCCGCATTTCCGGAGCTACCTGCGGGCCAAACTCATGACCGAAGCCCAGCGCAGCCTGCCGCGCCGCGCCAGCCGCTCATGGTTCTCGTTCAGTCCGCGGATGCTGGCGCCGGCGATGGCCGCGGTCGCCGCGGGCTTCATTGTCGTCCTGGGAATCCAGATCTACCTGCACAACCAGTCGCTCCCGGGCGGCAACCAGGTCGCGTTCGATACCAAGGCCATCAACAATAAGAGTGACGTCGCAACCGGCGAGCCGATCCGGATCCCGTTCAGTGGCCCGGTGGACAAGGCGGCGGTCGAAGGCACGGTCCAGATCGAGCCCGCCACCTCGGTCACCAAGCAATGGGACGGCTCGACGCTCGTGATCATTCCGACCCATCAGCTGGCGCCCAACACCACGTACACGGTCAGTTTCAAGCCCAGCGCAGCGGCTCCTCGAGAGACGCCTCCCTCAGTGCCCGGCATCAAGGCGACCGCCAGGCCCTCCGTGGCCCCCACGCCGGTCGTGGTGCATTTCACCACCGTCCGGGCGCCGATCACCACCGTCGTGGCACCTTCCTACAAGGCCTCGACCGTCGGCTTCGTCGCCGATAATCGCCTCGCCGAATCGCGCAGCATTCTGAACGGCACCTGGACGGCCGCGGATCAGCTGCTCGTCACCCGGCCCGGCGGACAGGCGGGACCGGCGTCCGCCAGCCCCTCGGCCGGCGGCACGCCCGCGAAAAAGCCCGCCACTGATGTCTGGCTGATGAGCGCGGGGGGTGCGCCCCTTCGGCTCGTCGCCCCCAACGCCACGCTCCCGTCCACTCCCGCGACCGGCAGCATGTTCGCGGCCTGGACGCTGATCTCTCCGACGCAGGCGCGGCTCGACGTCTTCGATCTGCAGGGCAACCTGATCTCCAGTATCGGCATGGTCAACACCACCCCCGACCGGCCGGCCACCTGGGTCGGAACGGACCGGCTCGCTTACGTCGATGGCGGCAGCCTGCACCTCGTCGATCTGCACGGCGCTCCGGTGGCGATTCCCGAGGTCAAGGTTGACCATGGCAGCGTTGCCGCATCGCCGAATGGAAGCCTGATCGCCGTTGAAGCCGTCGGTGGCTCGGTCTTCGTCGACCTGACCAAGGTGCCGGCTACCGCCAGCCCCTTGCTGCATCCAGGTGCGACTGGATTCGCCTGGTCCCCCAAGGGTGACCTCGCCTTCCTGGTGCCGGCGAGTACGGGCAGCGAGCTCTACGTCGCGGCGGACGGCCAGGCGGCGTCGAAGATCGCCGGCGGCCCGGCGGGGCAGACGTGGTCCGACCTCAACTGGGCGCCCGATGGAGCCTCGCTGCTTGTTGCCAGCGCGCCCAGTGAATCGACGGGTGGCACCTCAACCCTTCTGGTCATCAATCGTGATGGCTCCGACCAGAAAACCTTCGGAGCCCCGCAGAGCGAGTACACCGCACCGCGCTGGTCGCCGAGCGGCGACCTGGTGCTGTTCACCCGCCGCGACGAAGGAGGTGGCAGCGCCTTCTGGGCCGCAGGGGTCTCGACGACAGGCACCAACGCGACCGAGCAACAAGTCCTGACCGAAGTGGATACCTTCATGCAGGCGCGCATCCATGGCAACAGCTCGGCGGCCCAGGCAGAGCTCGATGTCAATGCTCGAGGCAAATACGACGCAGGCACCTCTTCCCTGCTCAGCCAATCAGGCACGCAATACGACCGGTACTACCCGGTCAACGTCCAGCTTGTATCGAGCCATCCGACCAGGTTCCTGGTTACCGTTCGGATCTTTAGTAAGTCAGGCGCCACTGAGACGAGCTTCTTCGAGGAGCAGCTCACCCTGGTGCAACAGGGCCAGCGCTATCTGGTCGACGATGTGAAGGCATCGGCGGCGATGCCGCTCGGTCACGGTCCGACCGTGGTGTCGGTCGAGGTGGTGCAAACGCCGCCGGGGCAGGAGGTTCGGGTGCGGTTCGACGCCGACCTGAATGCTGCCACCGTCAACGAGGGCTCCATCAAGGTGACCGACAGCGGCGGGAATGCCGTGAACGCGCGGGTGACCTTCGACGCGAACAATCACCTGGCGACGGTCGCCCTGCGGCTGCGGCCTGGCACCTATCAGCTGGTTGTCACAACCGGCGTCGCCGATATCAACGGGACCACGCTCGCTCAGGAATACGACGCGCCGCTGGTGATCAGCTCCTGACGTCGCTCAGGCGCTAGCAGGCGTAGTCGCGGTCGACCGAGCCGGGGACGTACTGCACCAACGCCACCGGTGCTCCGGTAAAGCTGTACCGACTGCCGCAGTAGTTCGAGATCCGCTTGGTCGAGCGCTGCCCGGTCGCGTACCAGTCGGCGCTGACCCTGGCAACCGATCCTGAGCCGACGATGCTCGACCACTGATAGCTCGTCGAGTAGACGCCGATCGAGCCCGTGGAGTTGATGTACAGGGTGTCGACCAGGCCCTGGATGGCGTACTGGTTCAGGGTCAGGTCCGTGCAATTGGTCCCGGGCTGGCCGCACCAGCTGTTCGAGGTCTCGACATCGAGCCACCAGCCCGACGGATTGGTGATCCCGACCTGCGTCACGTAAGCCATGTCCTTCTGGGCTTCGCTGCAGCCCGCCGCCCAGGCCGCCTGCTGCGTTGGCGTGCCGGCCACATTTCCGGAACTCGTGGCGCACTCGGGCGTGGTGTGGTTCGCATCCGTGTATACCGGGTCAAAGCCGGTGTTGACATATAGCTGAGTCGAGGCGGAGTGCGCGTACTCGTCGGCCAGGCAGGGATTGCCCGGGTGGACCGTGGAGATGAACGGCCACCCCGAATCAACGCCCACGATCCCGAACCCACCACTCGGATAGCTCGTCCCACACTGCAGGTAACCGATGTCATAGCCGATCGTGCCGCTGGTGAAGGCAGCCGCGCTCAGGCCATTGACGAGCAATACGGCCGCAGCCGCCAGCGGGACGGCGGACAGACGGATCCAGGGACGCACGACACGGTAGCGTACTCCATAAGGTCAATCCCGTCCAGCCACGGAGAGTGTCGGATTGTCTACCTCAGTGGCGCTCCCGGGTGGGTAAGTCGATCCGCCCGTCAGTGCTCGCTGGCGACGACGACGCCGGCCGCGATCGCGGCGGCAACCTCGGCCCCGCCGTACAGCGGCTCGAGTGGGGAGACCTCGGCGTCGAACTTCCTGGTCCGCTCGAGCAGGCCAGGGTGCTCCTGGATGAAGCCCGTCGAGATCCGGCCGTTCAGGAAGTCCGGTTCGTCGAGCAACGCCCGATGGAACGGCACCGTGGTCTTGGGACCGGTG
>DASTJZ010000104.1:0-22624 GCA_035716185.1 Candidatus Dormiibacterota bacterium | reverse complement strand
CGAGGAGCTCGACCGCCTGCTGCGCGAGACTCCGGGCAACGGCGAGACCTCCTCGCGTGAGACCTTCAAGAAAGCACGTGAGCAAAGCGAGGGGATGGTGCTCGGCATCCTCCAGGCGCAGGGCGTCCCGATCAGCTAGTCCTCACACGCTTTAATACGCGGGTGCCTGCTGTCTCGCCGCAGCCGCCTGCCGATCTGCTACCCGTTCGCCCGGAGGCCACGCCGATCTTCCGCTTCCTGCGGGTAACGGTTGTTCCTCTCCTCCACCTGCTGTTTCGAATCAGGGTCGAGGGCCGCGAGAACGTCCCGACCGATCGGAACTACGTCCTGATTGCCAACCATCTCAACTGGCTGGACTCGTTCGTCATCCTCGCCACCTTTCCCACCGAGCCGCGGGTGCATTTCCTGGGTGACACGACGCACCTCGTGGAGCATCGAGTTCAATGGGCCTTCATCAAGAGCGTGGCCGGCTATATCCCGGTGAATCGCCAGGCTCGCCCGGACACGGTCCTCTTCCAGCATGTGAACCGCTGCTTGCAGCGCGGCGGCGTGGTCGCGCTATATCCCGAAGGCAACTATGGACCCAGCGAAGGTGAGCTGATGCCGTTCAAAAAAGGCTTCGCCCACTTCGCGATCGAGAACCACGTCCCGGTCCTGCCCGTTGCCCTCTCCGGCACCCAGGATCTGTGGCTGCGGAAAACCGTCCGCATGATCATCGGCCCGCCAATCGAAACAGAGGGGCAAAGCATCGACTCGCTCGTCGACCTGGCGCATGAAAAACTCCGCGCTCTGCTACCGGCGTACCGCGACCCGGGCGGGGTCAAAATCCTTCGCCGTCGGCTCACCAAGCTCTTCTAATCCCACTCAGCGACTGTGAACCAGGAGCGCCGAAACGCGGCGGCCAACCGGCCCGTCCGTCACGAGATAGGTCGCCGCGACCCGGGCGATCTCAGCGCCGTCACCTCGCTGGCGTGAGAACGTCCCACGATAGAGAGCGGACGTCGAGTTCAGGACGGTAACGTCGGAGTCGACCAGCGCCGTGTGGGTGTATCCGGCCGCACGCATCCCATCGACCTGCCGCTGGAGCATGCCGACCACCTGGTCGTCGCTCGTCTGGACCATGACCCCGTCGTCGGTCGTGACCAACAGCGGAACTCCGTAGTACCCCAGCAGCGTCGCGGTCTCGCGCTCACCTCGTCCGCATGCCGAGAACGCGGCGAGGTAGTCACCAAACCACCGGCTCACCTCGCTCTGGTTCACGGTCACGCATCATACCGCCGCACCATTTGCCGCCCACCAGCGTTATTCGCTGCGTGAAGAGCTTGGCCAGGCAGCTCGCTGGGAGTGTGCTTGTCGTGTTGCTGGCTGCCGGCGTGCTCGGTTTCGTCTTGGTGTTGCGCGCGCAACAGAACGGGCTCGGGGCGACGATGGCGGCCGCCCACATCCGCGCGGTCAGCCCACCAGACGGCGCCACCAATGTGCCGGTGAGTGGGGAGATCCGCGCCGAGTACATCAGCCGGCCAAGCCAGGACCCGGCAATCAGACTCGAGCCGCCGGCAGGGAGCAGTTCGGGCAGGAGCCGCTGGGATGGCTCGACATTCGTTCTGCCTTACAGCGGGCTCCACAGCGACAGCCTCTACCACGTCGAGCTGGATCAGGACGCCTCCTCCACGAAGGGCGAACACCAACAGATCAAGGTCCGCTGGTCCTTTCGGACCGGATCCGTGGCTACCCCTACGCCAACGCCGACCAGTTCGGCCAAGCCGACGATCTCGATTACGGCAACGCCCACCCCTCCCCCCACGTCACCCCCTCCGGCATTGATCTGGTATCGCGGCAGTGCCTCAGGCCTTGACTATGGCGTTGATTGGAGTGGAACGGAGCGCAAGACCATCGATATTACGAACGTGCTTCAGTCACCCAACGGGGCGAAACTCTGGCAACGGCGCACCGGTGTCGTTGATTCCAGCGGCCAGCCGGCCGGTACCGTTGCCGTCGATCAGTCCATGATGTGGTCCGACGATAGCCAACAGTTTTGCGGCATTTCCGGGAGCCCCAGCCTGGCATACCAGCTGGAGCTCCTGACGCTGGATGGAAACCGCCATCGCGTCGGGCCCATCGCGCTACCGACCGCCAACCAGCAGGCGGTGACCCCCATCCTGGTGGCGTGCAGTACGCTGACCGGACGGGCGGTTGTCGCCGGCCAGCAGGGCGGCTCCATCTGGAACATGGCGATGATCTCGCTGACCGACGGCACTGTCATCTACCAGCGGACCTACCCCAACCCGGTCGCCCGCATCGTCGCCAGCCACGATGGCCGGTATCTCGCCGAGCAGCTGCCTTCAGGGGGACCATTCACGATTATCCGCGAACTACCCAGCGGCAACCAGATCGGCCAGCTCGCGGAGGTTGCGGTCCAGGCATTTTCCTGGGATGGGTCACTGGTCGGGGTGAGCACCGGGGCAGTGCCAGGAACGGCGCCTCAGGCGATAGTCATGCGCTGGCAGACGCATCAGACGCTGTGGCACCTATGCACCTGTCCCTCGCCGGCCTCTGTCAGTGTCCTGCCGGAGCCAGGCGGGACGAAGCTCGCCATTATCGCCGGGTGGAACAATCAGACCAGCTGGTCCTTCATCATCGTCGACGCGGATGGCACGACGAAATGGGTGACACTCGCCAGTACGCTGGCCTACCCGGCGTTCTAGGCGGGTCTTCTCGACCCGCCTAAGGGCGCAACCTCCAAAACTCCCCGGTCAGTCCAATCTGTGTCACGGCCGGCCCGACCGCAAGATGCTCCAGGCGACATACACCCCAAGGACGCTGGCCAGGACGAAGCCCACGATCAGGACCACCCCGATGGTTGGGTCACTGCGCACGTGGTAGGCAGCCAGCAACACCGCCAGCGCGATCACGAAGGCCGAGGCGATCATGCCTAGCACAATCCGGTTGGCGATCCGCTCTCCGCGGCGCAGCACCGACCCGAAGCCCGACGGACGGATGCCCAGCTCGAGGTCGCCTCGCTCCAGCGAGCTCAGCAGGCGCCGCAGGTGTTGAGGTAGCTCCGTCCCGAGCCGCGCGTAGTCGACGGCCGCCTGGGCAAACGACGGTCCCCAGCCCAGCGGTGAGAAATGGCGCAGCATCATGCCGCGCGCGTAGGGCACCAGGACGGCGGTGAATTCGAAGCTTGGATCGAGCCGGGCGACCAGGTTCTCGTGCATCAGCACGGTCTTCAGTAGCAGGGCGTAGCCCGCCGGCAGATGCAGGCGGTGGCGGCGGACGAGGCCGAGCACATCGTTGACCATTGGGCGAATGGCGATTTCCCCAACGGGTCGCCCGTAATAGCGGGCCCGCATATGCTCCACGTCGCGACGCAGCGCGACGCGGTCGACGTGATGCCCGGCAACCCCGAGTTCGTAGAGCGCGTCCACCTGGCGCTCGGGATCTTCGCTGGTATAGGCGAGCAGCGCCCACACCAGTTGCTCCTGGATGCGCGGGCCCACCGAACCCACCATGCCGAAGTCGACCACCCCGATCCGGTCCCCGGGTTCGATGAAGAAATTGCCCGGGTGGGGATCGGCATGGAAGAACCGGTCGTGGAAGACCATCTTCAACACCATCCGAGCGCCATTCAGGGCGATCTGTGAGCGATTGGCGCCGGCGGCGTCGAGTCGATCGAGGTCATCGATCTTGATGCCCTCGATTCGCTCCAGCGTCAGCACCTTGCGGGTCGTCTCTTCCCAGAAAACCCGCGGGATATGCACGGTCTCGTCGCCGGCAAAGTTGGCGGCAAATCGCTCGGCATTGTGCCCTTCACGCACGTAGTCGGTTTCGGCCCGGAGCGTCTGCGCGAATTCCTGGACCAATCCGACGACGGCGTACTCCTCGGCCAGCGGCCAGCGGCGGCTGGCCGTCTGCGCGAGATTCTGCAGGATCTGCAGATCCTGGTCGATCTGTTCGACCACGCCGGGGCGCTGCACCTTGACGACGACCGGTGTACCGTTGCGCAGCTCGGCACTGTGCACTTGACCGATCGACGCCGCGGCGAGGGGAACGAGCTCGAATCGGCCGAACACCGCATCGACCGGCCGGCCAAACTCGGCCTCGACGATGGATGTCACGACGTCCGCTTTGAGCGGAGGAGCTTCGTCTTGCAGTTTGGCGAGCTCGACCTGGTAGGACGCCGGCAGCAGGTCGGCTCGGGTCGACAGGATCTGGCCCAACTTGATGAAGGTCGGACCCAGCTCTTCCAACGCGCGCCGCACGTGTTCAGGGCGTGACAGCGGCTGCTCGTATCCGCGATTGAGGAATCGCTGCAGCGGCACAAAGCGTTCGAGGCCGGTGATGCTGATCAGGAAGCCAAGGCCGTGCCGGGCGAGGACCTGGCTGATCTGGCGATAGCGACGGGCTTGCGGCTGAACAGCGATGAAAGCCAGCCTAGCAGTGGCCTCCCTTAGGCTTGCTGCCATGAAACGGGGGCCCACCTGAGCGAGCTCGATGAGCTGCTGGCGTTTGCGATGGAGCTGGCCGACCGCGCCGATCGCATCGCCTTGCAGCATTTCCGCCGCGACGTGCAGGCCAGTCGAAAGCCGGACCGCACCTTCGTCACGCATGCCGACACCGCGATCGAGCAGGAGCTGCGCGATCAGATCGCCGGCCGCTATCCGCAGCATGGTGTCCTCGCCGAAGAGTTCGGGGCGGCATCCGCTGATCGCGAAGTGCGATGGATCATCGACCCGATCGACGGAACGCACAGCTACATCCGGGGCATTCCCGTCTTCGCCACGCTGATCGCGCTGGAACGGGCGGGCACGCTCGAACTGGGGCTGATGTCGGCGCCTGCCATGCACGAGCGATGGCATGCGCTGCGGGGCGGCGGCGCCTGGTCCGGGACGCGGCGGTTGCAGGTTTCGAAGATCGCGCGTGTGGAGCACGCGCAGATCTTCCACGGCTCCCGCTCCGGATTTTCAGCGGCTGGCAAAGAGCGAGGTTTCGACGCCGTGGTGGAACCTGCCTGGCGCGACCGTGGTTTCGCCGACTTCTGGGGTTATGCCCTGGTCAGCGAGGGCGCCGGCGAAGCGATGCTCGAGCCCGAGCTCGCGCCCTGGGATCTCGCCGCGCCACTGATCCTCGTCGAGGAAGCCGGCGGCCGCCTCACCGACTTCATCGGGCGACGGACGTACGCCGGCGGCAACGCCGTGGCCAGCAACGGACTCATCCATGACGCCATCCTGGAGAGGCTCAACGGACCGTAACCTCGGCGCGTAGCTACGGTCCGCAGCTTCAGTTTCAGTGGAGGGATGTCATGCGAAAGGGGCTCCTCGTTTTTGGCATCGTGGTCACCGCCATGCTGGCGGCACCGGTCGCTGGCGCAGCCGCCAACTCGCCGGCGCAGATCGTGAACTGTGCCGGCAGTCCTCCGTGGTGTTTCAGTCCGAATCCAATCCGCATTACGGCCGGCTCGACCGTAACCTGGACGAACAGCACCAGCGTCACGCATACCGCGACCTCGACGTCCGGCGCGTGGGACACCGGCGACATCGGGGCCGGTCAAACCAGTACGGCCATCACCTTTAACACTCCCGGCACGTTCGCCTACCGGTGTTCCATCCATCAGAGCATGACGGGATCGATCATCGTCAGCGCGGCGGCGACGGCGGCGCCTGCCGTGACGGCTCACGCGACGACGACCGCTCGGGTTGGTGGCTTAGCCCAGAGCGGCGGCGGCTCGCTCGCCATTCCAATCGGCGCGGCGCTGGCACTCGCCGGCATCGCGCTGCTGGCGGCTGGTGCCCTGTTCCGCAGGCAGCGGCACGTCTAGACCTGCATCTCGACCCGGAGCAAGACGTGCGATCCGTCCTGGAGCATGCGGCCTAGACCCTCGACGGTGGTCGCGCCCCACATCCACCAGCGTTCGAGGATCAGGTCGACCAGGCCGGGATCGAGCTCGTCGGGTGTGACGAATCGGACGCTGCCCTCGATGGACGGCCCTCCACCCGGCACCCGAATGCGGATCCACGGATCTTTGCGCCAGCGGGCCACGCGCAGCGCGTAAGAAAAGGTAAACAGGTAGATCGCCCCGGCGGCCACGACGTACCAGGCGCGCACCGATCTCTCGTGGCCATCGTCGCGCGACGTCACCACCAGCTCCTCGTGTCCGGCGAGGGCGTGCTCGAATTCCGCAGGGAGCGTCAGGCGGACGCCGCCGCGGGCCGGCGCGGATCACGCCGAAGAAACGACCGGACGCGCTCCTGCGCGCCTTCGACGATGGCAGGTCCGTGTCCGAAATAGGCGCTTTCGAAGGCGAGGCCGAAGAGGCGCTCCGCGGCGCCGGTCGCCTTTCGGTGCGAATGGTTGACCGTCCAGGGCGGCGTTCGAATGCCGCGCTCGTTGTTGAGTACATCGCCGGTGAACAGGACCGACTCGGCTCCAGACCATAGGCAGACGCTGCCCGGCGTATGGCCGGGACAGTGGACGACCGTTAGACCCGCGATGGTTTCGCCGTCCTCGAGCATCCGGACCTCGCAGTCCGCGCAGCTGACGACATAGCTCGCCAGCCGCAGCGGCAGCCGGTCGGCGAGGCCCCAGAAGGTCATCGGCTCGCGCGGGCGAACGGCGCGGAGGTACGGCGCATCGTCATGGTGCACCGCCAGCCGGGCGCCGGTTGCCTGACACAGCGCGAACGCCGTGCCCGCATGGTCGATGTGGTGGTGCGTCAGGATGACCCACTGCAGATCATCCGGCCGCAATCCCTGCAACATCAGGAACGCCAGCACCGCGCGAAAGCTCCCGGTGTATCCGGGATCGATGACGGCGGTCCCCTCCGCGCTTTGATACAGGTAGGCCTGCGCGCCGCGCACTCCGGGGATCCGCTGGATCACCGCCCCATTATTCACGCGCGCAATCCTCGTGACAGCCTCTTGGTCGAACTGCTACTGCAGCCGCACTAGCGCTGGGGCGCCTCTGGGCGATTGATGCCAGGCTGTGGCACCTCGACCGGGGCCGGCGGGGGCTCCTGGATCTCGGGTTGGCTTGGCTCGGGCGCCACCTGGGGACCCTGGGGATCGCCAACCCCAGGCTGGCCGGGGTTCGGGATGACGGGATCAGGGGTTCGGGGCACGTTCGGGTTGGCGGGATTCTGCTCCATGGTTAACAGTTTAGCCGACAGACCCACTATAATGTTTACGTTCTAGTATCGACGAAAAGGAAGGCAGGAGGGCGGTCATGGATTCTGTTCCCCGAGGTGCAGCCACCGAATCGGCAGGGGCGACGGCGACAAACGGCAACGGCCGGCGCGGCATGGTCGAGCTGGCCCGGATGGCGGTCGAAGACACCATCCGCCTGGTTCAGCAAGAGATTCAGCTGGCCAAGATCGAGCTCCGCGAAATGCTCGTCAGCAACATCCGAGGGGGAATCCTACTGGCCGCAGCCGGGCTGTTCGCGCTCCTCCTCGTTGTGATGCTGCTGGTCGCGCTGGTCGAGTGGATTCCCAATCACACGCTCGCGGCCCTGATCACCGCCGCCGTCTTCCTGGTGTTGACGGCCATCCTGGTCTTCACCGGCATCAAGTCGTTGAAGATCGGTGCCCCGCCCAAGACCATGACCACCTTGAAGGAGGATGCCGAGTGGGCCAGACAAGTACTGAAGCGAAACGGGAAGTAGAGCAGACCCGCGCCCACCTGGGCGAGACGCTCGAGGCGCTGCAGTTGCGCGCCCGGCGGAACTTCGACGTCAGGACGCAGCTGCAGACGAACCGTGCCCTGCAGGGGGTCATTGGGGCGGTCGCCCTGGCGGCGGCAGGTTTTGTTATCCTCGGGCTTCGCGCCCGGCGCCGCCGCTCGGCTGCCGAGCAGCTCGTCCGCAGGCTCAAGCTCAATGACCTGCGTGACCGACTGGAGGATTTCCGTGATGATGCCCGGGCCTGGGCCACGGCACAGAGGCGGATCGTCAAGGCAGATGGAAAGAGCAAAGTGGAAATCCAGAACAAGGAGGGCGTCGCGCGGCGCTTGTTGATCAGCGCCGCCGAGGCCGCCATCACGGCGTTGGCCGCGGGCTATGCTCGTCGGCTCGTCAGTGGTGCGAGCACCCCGCACGAGCGGGAGCACGCGGCCGTTTCCAAGAAGCGATAAGCATCATCGGTCCGGTGTTCACCCTGGGCGTCGATGGCTGAAACACGCCCGTCCGTGCCCCATTCGGGTCCCGGTGCGACCCAGCCACCTCCAGTGACACCGGAACCACGAAAGCGGGCGTCCGCGGCAACGTCCGCTGGCTGGAACCCGGGTGCCTGGATGCCGAAGGACCGCGCCACCTGGCTGCGCGTTATCGCCGTAGTCGCGGGATTGTTCTTGCTGCTCGTGCTCGCGACGCTGGCCTATGCCGCGGCAACCCTGCCGGATCCCAGCAAGCTCGACCTCGCCGCCGGCACCGTCATCGTGCAGGACCGCAACGGCACCACGATCGAGCAGCGCAATGCGCAGGGGCTGCGCGTGACGCCGGTCAAACTCAGCCAGATCAGTCCGCTGCTGCGCAACGCCACCATCGCGGTCGAGGACAAGAACTTCTACAGCCATCATGGCATCGACTGGGCCCGGGTGATAAAGGCCGGAGTCATCGACACCCTCGCTCGCCGTCCGGAGCAGGGTGCCAGCACCATCACCGAGCAACTGGCCAAGCTCGCGGTGCTGAATTCCCCGAAAAAATCGGTGCTGGTCAAGCTGCGCGAGGCGATGGTGGCGACCTCGCTGGAGTCGCGTTACACCAAAGACCAGATCCTCGAGATGTATCTCAACACCATCTATTACGGCCATCACGCCACGGGCATCGAGGCGGCCTCCCAGGTGTACTTTGGCAAGCACGCCAGCGAGCTCAACCTGGCGGAGGCGTCCCTGCTGGCCGGCTTACCGAATGGGCCGAGCTACTACGACCCGGTGCTGCACAAGGACAATGCCAGGGCCCGCCAGTCGATCGTCCTCGATGCCATGGTGCGCCAGAACATGATCACGCAGGCACAGGCCGACGATGCTCTGAACACCCAGCTCACCTTCGTCATGAAGGAGAACCGCAGCAGTTTGGCGCCGCATTTCGTCGACTTCGTCTACGAGCAGCTGGAGAACCTGTACGGCGCCAGCGTCGTCAACCATGGCAGCTTCGTCGTCAAGACCACGCTCGACCTCAACCTGCAAAAAGCGGCCGAGCACGCGGTCGCCGTTGGCCAGCAGCGACTTGGACCACTGGGAGCGGACAACGGCGACTTCATCGCCATCGATCCGAAGACCGGTGAGATCCTCGCCATGGTCGGCTCTGCTGATTTCTTCAACAACGACATCCACGGCCAGTTCAATGTCGTCACCAGTCGACGCCAGCCAGGCTCATCATTCAAGCCCTACGCCTACGAGCAAGCGTTCCGCAGCCACAAGCTGACGATGGGCAACATGCTCGACGACACCTCCCGTCACTTCGCCGGTGGCCAGTTCCACGACTTCGACTACCGCGACATGGGAAACATCACCGCCCATAAAGCGCTGCTGCTGTCGCGCAACATCCCAGCGCTGGAGACGATGCAACTGGCGGGCGTTTCGGACGTGACGGCATTTGCCAAGGAGATGGGGATCACGTCGCCGTTGAAAGACGAGGTCACGACGGCGATTGGATCGAGTGAGGTCCGCCTGATTGACCATGCGGTCGGCTACGGCGTCTTCGCCACCGGCGGGGTGCGCCACGATGCGGTGTCCGTGCTCGAGATCCGCGACATGCAGGGCAATGTGCTCGACAAGCCAAATGCCGGACCGGGGAAGCGCGTGATCAGCGACCAGGAAGCCTATCTAATCACGTACATCCTGAAGGATTACGCGAGCGCCTGGAACCTGGGCTGGAACAAGCCGTTTGCCGGCAAGTCAGGAACGACGAATGATTACCACGACGCCTGGATGATGGCGTACTCACCGAACCTGGTCATGGGCGCCTGGGTCGGCAACACTTCGGGAGACGGCCACACGAATATGAACGGCGTCTACGGCACCATGGTCGGCAGTTCCGTGCTTCGCGACTTCATCAACAACGGGTTGAGCCAGGCGAATTTCAAGGTTGAGAGCTTTCAACGGCCGGCCGGGCTAATCGACGGCGGGCCTTGCGGGAACAACTCCAACATCTCCCCTTCCCCCTCCCCCTCCCCCTCACCCTCCTCGAGCTCAAGCCAAGCGAACGTTGGCGCTGAGAAAGAGGTCTACCTCCCGGGTACGCAGTGTCAAGCTGCCGCGACGTCTTCGCCGTCCGCCTCTGCCTCAACCGCGCCCTCGATCGTTGCGACACCCAGCCTACCGGTGTGCGCTACCCCCGGGCCGACGCCGACTCCCGGCACGACCCCGACGCCGACGCTGAGTCCGACCCCAACGCCGAGCCCAACGCCACCATGCTTGCCCATCGGCGGCGCGCACCCGGGCGGCTAGTGTCCGCCTCTGAGAAACGCTAGGAGCGATAGCAAGTCCGGAAAGACTTGCCTCGCGCCGCCGTCGAGCAATTCTTCACGTGGTCCGGCACCGGTGAGCACACCGTAGAGGGGTATTCCAACTTTCGTGGCGGCTTCGGCGTCCCAACGCGTGTCGCCCACCGCCGCAGCATCCGCCGGTACGGCTCCGCTTTTCTTCAGCGCAACCCCAAAGACATCCGGAGCCGGCTTCGAGGTTTCGATGTCATCCTTGTCGACGATCAAGAAATGGTCAGACCGTTCGCCGATGACGCGCAGGTTCGCGTCGACCTCGTCGGGTTTCGATGAGGTCGCCAGCACGGGGCGGATCTGGAGTTGGCGGATTCCGGCGAGAAGCTCCGTTACCCCGGGTACTGGCCGCACCTCGCCGAGCCGCCGCTTGTATGCCTGGCCGTGCAGCTCGCGCGCCTGCTCACCATGCGCTCGATCCCACGCCTCGCCGGCGACGGCCCTGACGAAGAGGTCGCCACCCTTGCCGACATTGCGGCGCAGAGTTTCGTCATCGACCCGCAGTCCCAGGGCTTCGAATGCCTCCCGCCAGGCGGCGACGTGCTGCTTCGTATTGTCGACGAGGGTGCCGTCGATATCGAGCAACAGCACCTTTGGCGGCATCAGGCAAGCATAGAATTGGCCCCGATGGCAAAGAAATCGAGGCCGTCGCCAGGAAAAGGCAGAACGGCACCTCCGGCAAGACCGAAACACGAGAACGTGATCCAGCGTGCCGCTGAGGAGATCGAGGCGCGCTTCCTCGAGGGCGCCGAGCAGGCAACGGACACGACATCGTCCGAGACGAATGTCATCCTGGCCGCCATCGGAGCGATCGAGGGTCCGCGCGAGGCGAAACCAAAGGTAAAGGGCAGCCACGACAAGCGCAAACCGGTTCGATCCAAAAAGCGCTGATCCCTTCCCGGCTTACGACCGGGAAATCGAGCGGCTCCGGGCGCACCTTCGGGATTTGAAGCCGTCAGGCTGGTCGGCGCGGAGTCACTGTCGGGGGTGGACGGTCAAGGACGTGGTCGCGCACCTTTCGACTGATGAGGTGTACAACCAGGCCTGCCTTGACAACGCGCTCGACGAGCTGCCACCGGCGCGCGGCCTGAACGGTTGGAACGAGCGCGGCGTCAAGGTGCGCCGGGAGCTGAGCCCCCTCGAGACCTTGCAGGAGTGGGAGGCACGTCAGGAACGCGTGCGCCGCGCCTGGGGCGACATCGGGGTCAAGGGAAAAATCCTCACGAGCGTGGGCCGCTACCCGCTACGGTTGCAAGTCTGGCACCTGGCGCGCGAGTATGCAATCCACGCCGACGACATCAGCGTGCCGATGTCCGATCGCGAGCGGCGCGAGCAGCTCCAGTGGCGAGCCGCCTTCGGCGGCTTCGCCGCGAATGAGGAAGGTGATCCGGTGGACGCCGAGCTCGACGGTGACCGTGCGCGCTTACGGCACGACGGAAAGGATTACGAACTCGACCTCGAATCGTTCATCGCCTATCTCACCAACCGACCGCAGCAGCTAAAGGATCCGAAACAGCGAGCGTTGCTGCGGCGGCTTGGGGCTACCGGTTAATCCACGCTGATGCCGAAGCAGCAGTTCATCTGTCGACACTGCGGCCGGCGCGTCTTCGCCGAGCGCGGTGCACTCACCGCGGTGCAGCTCTGCCGCTCGTGCCTGGAGAAGGCTCGTTCGCAGCAGCGGACCGAGCCGTCGAAGCCCGACACGAAATAGCGATCGTATCGTCCTAGATCCGCTCGAGCTCAGGGACGGTACGGTCGTTCCTGACCGTGCCGGTGTTGACGGTGGTCTTGGACTCCAGCAGCAGGACGTGCGCCTCGCCATCCGCGATCGGAAGGTGCTCGACGCCGTGCGGAATGATGGCGAACTCGCCGGGCTCGAGGTCGATCTGGCCATCCCGCAACCGGATCCGTAATCGGCCTTCGGTGACGAAGAACAGCTCGTCCTCGATGGGATGGTCGTGCCACACGAACTCACCCTTCGCCTTGACGGCCTTGACGTAACTGTCGTTCAGCTCGCCGATGATCTTTGGCTTCCAGTGTTCGCTGAACCGGCCAAACTTCTGCGCGACGTTCACCTTCTCGATCACTTCCGACCTCCTCTATCGATCGACGTCCCACCACAATGTAGCGAGACGCCGCGACTCCTTCGACATACGCCAGCGTCCATCGCGCTCGACGGCATGCCGCAAGACTATGGCGCGCACCTCCTCATCGCGGCTCCGATCGGCACAAACCGTTCGCCGCATGAACCCAACGAGCTCATCGAGATCAGCGAACCCGCCCCGCTCGCCCGACTCCCAGAGTTCGACGCTCGCCTCGATACCGCATTCCCTGATGACGGCGCGAGCATCCTCCCAGCTCGGCCCGGTCGGCCGCTCGAGATTCCAGAAATGGCTCCACAACGCCCGCTCCAGAGGTCGGTTGCGAGGATGCGAGCGGGTGATTTCGATCACGACGCGCTTTCGCGCGGCGGTATGCAGCGCCCGAATGAATGGCTCGAGATCGGCGACGTTGTAGAGGACGTGGCCACAGACGACAACCGCAGCCTGCCCCGCCTCGGCAGCCACGTCGGGCCAGCGCCCCAGGATCGTGACGTCCGCCGGACTGTTCTCCAGCATCGCGGGCATGCTGTCGACGGCGATGATGCGTCCAGCCGGGGGCCGCAACGGCAGCGACATGGCGCAGCGTCCCGCACCGACATCGAGCACGTCGCCACCGCCGGTAAGTGCCTCCAGGGCGCGGCGATGCGAAGCCGTGGTCTGCGTCGCCGGGTGCTCGAACAGCGCAACCGGAAGCCTCCAGGGATCCTCCGGAGCCTGCGCCAGGATGGCTTCCGGGATGGTCCAGGCCCCCAGCGCCTCACGCCAGAAATGGCTCGCGTCATGACCCACTCTATGAATTCCTAATAATCGCAGTGCGTGGCGATGGGGATGTAAGCTTTGCCCAGATTCCGTTGGGGAGGACTGACTGAATGAAGGGCACAGTGGCTCGCGGATTCGTATTCATTCTGGCCGTCTTGCTGGCAGCGTGTGGCGGGACGAGCGGATCGTCGGGAACCGGCAGTTCCAACTCCTACCAGGGCAAGACCATCTACCTTGGCGCCATCCTCTCGATCACTGGCGCCGGCGGCGTCTACGGACCGAGCTCTCAAAACGGGATGCAGCTGGCCGTCGACAAGATCAACAGCAGCGGCGGCGTGAACGGCGCCAAGCTTTCCCTCAACGTCCAGGACGACGCCTCCGACAAGGCGCAGTCGGCCCAGGTCGCCCAGCGCCTGATCCAGCAGGGCAACATCCTCGCGTTGCTCGGCCCCACGCTTTCCAACTCAGCCGTGGCCGTGCATCCGCTGGCCGAGAGTTTCAAGATCCCGATCCTCGCCGTGAGCACCACCGGGATTCACATCGTCCCCGACTGCAAGTTCCCCGATACGACGCCGTGCCAGTACGTCTTCCGCGACAGTCTTGGCGAAGAAACGGCGATCCCGACCAACATCATGGTCTACAGCCAGCGTGCCCACCCCAGCACGGGCGTCCTGATGGTGGCCAACGACGATAAGTTCTCGTCGGACGGCGGCAAGATCGTCATGAAGACCGTCAGCAGGTACGGGATCCAGCTCCTCGATACTGTCGCGTTTCCCAAGGCAACCGCCGACTTCGCGCCCGTGGTCACCCGGGCGCTCCAGAAACACCCAGACGTGATCTTCATCACCAGCCTGGGCGGAATCCCCGCCAAGATCATGATCGAGGCCCGCAAGCAGGGCTTCACCGGCCAGTTCCTCGGCGGCAACGGATTCAACACCGCGGTGGTTTCGAAGCAGGCCGGTGCCGACGGCAAGGGGGCGGAGAGCGGCAGCGCCTGGTACCTGCGCAATACCTTCCCATCGAACGCCGACTTCGTGAAGGATTACCGCGCGAAGTACAACGCGGACCCCGATCAGTTCGCGGCCCAGGGCTATGCCGGCATCCTGATCCTGGCCGACTCGGCCAAGCGCGCGAACCTGACCTTCAGCGATGTCCCCGGTGATCGCACGAAGCTTCGTTCCGCCATGGAATCGGTGAACATCCAGACACCGCTCGGACCTTTCCAGTTCACCTCCACTCATGACGTCAAGCAGACCGTGTGGGTGATTGCGATGGACGGGAACGGCGGCTTTACGCTGGTACAGTCGGTGAAGTCGACCAGCTGACGGCTTGGCGCAGCAGCTCCTCAACGCGATTTTCATCGGTTCGATCTACGCGCTCTTCGCCGTCGGCTACACGCTGGTCTTTGGCGTACTCGATGTCCTGAACCTCGCGCATAGCGCGGTCTTCATGCTCGGCGCGGTGATCACCTATTCGCTCGTGGCGCTGCACGGCGTGCCGTTCCTGCCGGCGGCGATCGTGGCGGTGATCGTCTGTGGGCTGCTGGGCTTGCTGATCGAATACGTCGCCCTCCGCCCGCTGCGCCGACGTAACGCCCCGCCGATTTCAGCGCTGATCTCCACCATCGGGCTGGCCCTCATCTTTGTAGCCATCGTCGAGCAGGCGAAACCCGGCAGCTTCTTCGGCTGGCTGTGGCAGGACGGCGCCAACTCGGTCCGATTTCCGTCCAACTCGGTGCCGAACCCGACGTACCACCTGCTTGGCCTGACCATCGAGGGCACCAAGCTCATCATTCTGGCCACGACCCTGGTGCTGGTACTGGTCCTTGGCTCCATCATCCGTTTCACCCAGGCCGGCCGCGGCCTTCGTGCGGTCGCCGAGAATCGCCGGGCTGCAACGCTGCTCGGCATCCGCGTTGACCGCGTCTTCGCCTCCACGCTGTTCGTTTCCTCGGCGTTGGGCGGCCTCGCCGGACTGCTCTTCGGGCTGGCGATCTCGGATATCAGTCCCTACATCGGCCGCGACCAGGTCGAGTTGAAGGGCCTCGCGGTCATCGTTCTGGGTGGGATGGGCAGCGTGCCCGGCGCGGTGATCGGTGGCTACCTGCTGGGCCTGATCGAGGTGCTCGCCTTCGTCCGATTCGGCAGCAACATCGAGGCGGGGGTTGCCTTTGCCGCGCTGTTCCTGGTGCTCGTCGTTCGTCCCCAGGGGCTGTTCGGCGCAAGACTCCGCGAGCGGATCTGAGACTCGGTCATGGATTTCTTCATCCAGCTTTTCACCGATCCCGTCGGCTTCTACAACCAGCGCGAGCTGCTGCTGGCCCAGATCGGCATCAATGCCATCCTGGCCATCGCCCTCTTCGTGACCTTCTACTCTGGCCAGCTGACGCTGGCCAACGCCGGCTTCATGGCGGTCGGTGCCTACACGACAGTACTCATGACCAATTACTGGCACACGCCCTTGCCGCTGAATATCCTGGTTGGGGCCCTGCTCGCCGGCGCGATCAGCGTCCTGGTCGGCTTGCCGGTGCTTCGACTGCGAGGCGTCTTCCTGGCCATCGCCACCATCGGGTTTGTCGAGGCCCTGCGGCTCGGCGTCATCCTCAATGTGCCCATCACCGGCGAGGGCCAGGGGCTCCAGAACCCGACCGCCGATCCGCTCGGCGGCATCGTGCCCATCGTGATCTCGCTGCCGATCCTCGCGTACGTGATCTGGCGCCTGACGCAGACCCGGCTGGGCCAGGCCTGGTCGGCTATTCGCGAGGACGAGCTGGCCGCCTCCAGCAACGGCATCAACGTGCCGCTGTACAAGATGATCGCCTTCGTGATCAGCGCCGTGATCGCCGGCTACGCGGGCGGGCTCGAGACGCACATCAATTTCTTCGTCGACCCGACCGAGTACGGCATCGTGCGGACCATTCAGATCCTGACATTTGCGGTGGTTGGCGGCGTCACCAACGTCCTCGGGCCGATCGTGGGCGCCGTGTTCCTGACCGCGCTACCGGAGATCGTTCGCCAGTTCCAGTCCTATCGCGACGTCGTCAACGGCGTCATCCTGATCCTGGTCATCATCTTCCGGCCGCAGGGCATCGTGGGGCGCGGCGGGTTGGCGTTGATCCGGCCCCGGTGGTTGCCGGCTCGTTGGAGCCCTCGTGAGCGGCCTGCTTCAGCTCTCTGACGTCCGGCGCCGCTTCGGCGGTGTCCGCGCCGTCGACGGCGTGTCGCTCGACATCGAAGACGGCACGATCTTTGGCCTGATTGGGCCCAATGGAGCGGGCAAGACCACGCTGGTCAACCTGGTCACCGGCTACATCCCGACGCAAGGCGGAAGCATTCGGCTGGCTCGCGATGGGAGCGCAATGGAGCTGGCCCGGCGTCCCCCGCACGTCATCGCCGGGCTCGGCATCGCGCGTACCTTTCAGACGCTGCGGCTCTATCGAAACCTCAGCACCATCGATAACGTACTGGTCGGCATGCATTCGCGCCGCAAGGACGATACCTTGAAGCAGCTGTTTCCGGTCCAGATGTTGCTACGGAACGACGACGACCGCGTCGACGAGGCGCGCACGCTGATGCAGCGGGTCGGCCTCAACCCCGACGTCCATGGCCCGCAGCGTGCCATGACCCTGTCCTACGGCGACCAGCGCCGGCTCGAGGTGGCCCGCGCGCTGGCCCTGCGGCCCCGGCTGCTGATTCTCGATGAGCCCGCCGCCGGCATGAACCCCGCCGAGAAGAACCGCGTGCGCGAGCTGATCACGCAGCTCAACGCCGATGGGCTGACCGTGCTATTGATCGACCACGACATGCGTCTGGTGATGACGGTGTGTCGCCAGATTGCGGTGCTGGACTTCGGTCAGAAAATCGCGGAGGGCACGCCGCAGGAGGTGGCGGCCAACGAGGCGGTGGTCGCCGCCTATCTGGGCTCGAAGGCGCAGAAGGCGGCCGGGCATGTGCCAGGTTCAGAAGAGATTAATGTCGCCGCCCGGCCACACCCAGCAACGACGCCGGAACCGGCGAAACCGATGCTGGAGGTCCGCGGCCTGCAGGTTTCGTATGGCGCCATCCAGGCGGTCCGCGACGTGTCGTTCCGGATCGGCAAGGGCGAGATCGTCGCCCTGATCGGCGCCAACGGCGCCGGGAAATCGACGATCCTCAACACGCTCTCGGGCGTTCTGCGTCCCACGGCCGGTGCCGCGCAATTCGAAGGGCTCGACCTGATCAGTGCATCGCCGGAGGTCATCGTGCGCCGAGGCCTGGTGCAGGTTCCCGAAGGACGAGAGATCCTTGCCCGGCTAACGGTTCGAGAAAACCTGGAGCTCGGCGCCTGGGTGCGTCGCGACCGTGCCGCGGTCCATCGGGAAATCGACGGACTGATGCAACAATTTCCGATTCTGCGGCAGCGCCAGCACCTACCAGCCGGGCAGCTCTCCGGTGGCGAGCAGCAGATCCTGGCGATTGCCCGCGGGCTGCTGGCGCATCCTCGATTGCTGCTCCTCGATGAGCCCTCGCTGGGTCTCGCGCCGCAGATGGTTGACAGCGTCTTCGAGATCATTCAGCGCATCCACGGCGAGGGGGTGACGATTTTGCTCGTCGAGCAGAATGCGCTGCGCGCGCTCGAAGTGGCCGATCGCGCCTATGTGGTCGAAACCGGTCGCATCCTCTTGAGTGGTACCGGTTCAGCCCTGCTGAAAAACCCCGAGGTTCAGAAGGCCTACCTGGGCGGTTGAGGCACCACCCGCCAGCTGGACTGGTAAATCCGGTCGTGCAGCTCGGCGGTAGCGATCGCCCAGAGCACGGGGCGCTGCCGCTCGGCGTCCTCGGAGGAGGTGACCTGCATCGGCCAGGCCGTGATGCCGCTGGCTTTGGAGTCGACCACGCGTCCGGCGACCAGGTGAGGATGGGTGAACCCGGCAGGGAAGATCGCCCCGATCGTTATCGGTTCCAGCGCCGCGCCCGTGAACCGGTTGCTCGCCTCCATCAGCTCGGACCAGGTGAGCAGCCACGATCCCATCATGCCTCCCTCTCCATCCGGCGCGGGCGCCTGGACCGAGACGTCGCCGCTGCCGCGCAGCAACGCCGCGTTGACCTCTTGCAGGACGTCGAGCGCGACCGCCGTCAGCAGGTCAAACGCCGCGACATACCGGCCCTGCCGTTCCGCGCCGGCAGCGCCCTCGTAGCGGGACGCCTCGAGGTCATCGAGGTGCCGGCGGATCCCGTCAACCCAGGTCGAGGCGGTCGCCGATTCAGGCTTCATCGACCTCATTCAGATTCTCGATCTTGACCGGCTCGACCGAGTCGGCCAGCTCGAAACCGAAAATCTTCGAATAGAAATAGAGTTCGCCCTCGAGCGTGCGCTTGATGTTCTTGGCAATGCGAAAGCCGTGCTGCTCACCCTCGAAGGCGATATAGGCCACCGGGAGTCTCTTCTTGCGCATCGCGGCGACGATCACCTCGGCCTGGTTCGGGGGTACGATCTTGTCCTCCAGGCCCTGGAACAGGATGATGGGCGCGTTGATGCGATCGACGGAGTTGATCGCCGAGCGCTCGCGATAGATCTGCCGGTCTTCCGGCCAGCGGCCGATCAGGCGCTGGTCGTACATCGACTCGAACTTGTGGGTTTGGGGATGAAAGCTCTCCAGGTCGCTGATGCCAAAGTGGCTGGCGCCCGCCTTGAAGAAGTGCGTTGACGTCATCGCCCGCAGCACCGTGTACCCGCCGGCGCTGCCACCGGTGATCGCCACCCGATTGCCGTCGGCGCGGCCGCGATCGATCAGGTAGCGCGCGGCATTGATGGAGTCGTCGACGTCCACTACGCCCCACTGACCGTTGAGCCGCTCCCGGTAGTCGCGGCCGTAACCGGTACTGCCGCCGTAGTTGACGACAAGGTAGCCGAAGCCACGGGTTGTCCAGAACTGCTCGGATAGATCGAGGACGTTCGACACGCTGCCGGTCGGCCCGCCGTGAACGTACACGATCAATGGCGGAAGCTCGCCCTGCGGTGCCTCGTAGGCGGGATTAAGCGGAGGGTAATACCAAGCGTGCGCCGTGCGGCCCCCTCCGGTCGGAAATTCGATCGCCTCGGGCATCGAGAGGTACGTGGGACGGATGTCGACCGTCGTCGACCGGCGGATCACCTCGACCATGCTGGTGTCGAGGTCGACGGCGATCAGCGCCATCGGTTCGGTTGGAGAGCCGGCGATGGTGTAGGCCCGACCCGAGTAAGCCTGAATGAAGGGATGCATTGCCGTGTACGGCGTGTCGAGCGCCTTGACCTCTCGAGTTTCGGGGTCGACGACCGCCAGCCGGCTAAGGCCCTTCGAGCGGATCTGGCAAACCACTCGACGGGGCGATTCGAAGGCGTAAGTCGCCATCCCGAATAGCCAGTACGGCGTACCGAGCTCGGCCGGCATCTCCACCACCGGCTCGATCGCGCCACGACGCCAGCGATACAGGTTCCACCAGTTGGTCCGATCCGAAACGAAATAGAGGTCGCCTTCACCTGACCAGGTGGGCTGAAAGATTGACTCGTTGTCGCCACCCGCGACCTTGCGCGGGGCACGGATGGTCCCCTCAACGGTAAGCTCGCCGACCCACAGCTCACTTCCATCCCAGGGCATGTTGGGATGGTTCCAGGTCAGCCAGCAGAGATGGGTTCCTCGCGGGTTCACTCGCGGCGCCGCGTAGAAGTCGTTGCCCTCAACAAGGGTCAACACCTCCTTCCCCTTTCGCGGGCCGGTGGCCCCCGGAGCGGCGTCGAAGCTCACAATAGTGTTCACCGGCCTGGTCGAGCTCGTCGAGTGGTCCTCGCAAACAGAGATGAGCCGCTCGCGGCGTCGGTCGAGGATCATGTCGGCGTGCCGGATGTCGCGCTCGGGCGTGACAGGCACCGGGTCGCGGCCGAGATTCTGACGGTAGAGCCGCTGGTCCTTGAAGTTGGTGAACCAGATGGTGCCGCGATCGACCAGGTAGGCGCCGCCGCCGTACTCGTGCACGCGCGTGCGGGCGTTAAACGCCGGGGGCGTCACATCCTCGATGCGACCATCCGGTAGCCGGCGGACGATAACGTTCCGGCCGGCCTCTGCAGGCCGCTGCTCGACCCAGTAGACGTCATCGCCATCGAGCTGGATTTGCGACAGCCCGATCGCGCCGGCAACGATGGCGTCGGCGCTCACGGGTGACCGCCACGATCCGTAGGGACTGACCCGACGTTGGGTGCTGACGTTCGAGCTCATTGCCTCAGGCTACCCAACTCCGGTCCCCAGCCGCCTTGCCCGATAAACTCTTGTGGTTGCGGACCGCTGCCGACGTCACGCATTACTTCGAGGACTTTCATGGTGGTGACGTCATCCCTCTGGGGAGCGTCTCGGTGAGCGAACCCGAGATCATCGCCTTTGCCCGCCGGTACGACCCGCAGCCGATGCACATCGATCCCAACGCCGCAACCTTCACCATCTACGGTGGCCTGATCGCGAGCGGCTGGCACACGGTGGCACTTTTCATGCGCATGCTGGTCGAGAGCCTGGTAGCGAAAACCAGCAGCCTGGGGTCGCCAGGGGTGGAAGAGCTGCGCTGGCCGGCGCCCGTCCGCCCTGGCGATACGCTGACGGGCCAGATGGAAATCCTCGAGACGCGCGTCTCGAACACCCGTCCCACGATGGGCATCGTCCGCTGGCGGGGCGAGATGCGCAACCAGCAGGGCCAGCTGGTGATGAGCCTGCTGGGAACGAACTTCTTCGGCCGCCGGCCCACCAGCTAAAGACGAGCGTGCCTCCGATGACTACTGCGTAGAAGGCGACCTCGCCGGCGAGAGACTACAGCCTATCCCCGAATTCGGGTGAAGAACACGTCGGTCGGGCCATTGCGGCTCTGCGGCCTGGCCATGACGAAAGCGGCACCGAAGCCATCGGGCAGCCCGACCAGCCCCATGTAGTCGCCGATGAACGGCCCATACCGGGTCGACGGCGCCGATCGCAAATCGAACGGCCCCGCCGCATGGCGTTCCATCCAGTGGGCACCTCGATCACCCGAAGAGCTGAACCATACGTCGGTGTCCAGTCTCGGGCTGCTCGCGACGTAATGACGGAGGTCGAACCACAGCATGCCAAGGGTGCCGTCTCCGGCAACCGCGAGCGTCGGAAGAAAAGCCGCGGATCGCTCTCGCACGGCAATATGCGCCGGTCGCCAATGCAGCCCCGCGTCGTCCGAGCGCACGGTGAGAATCGTCGAGAAGTCCTTATGGTCTTCGAAAAACGAGGCATATACGGCATTACCGCTCACCGTCGCGGCGATATTTTGCCCCGAGAATCGCAACTCCTTACCGGTCCCCGGATCGACACCAGTGGTGTAGGTGAAGCTTGCCGCGTCGATCGGTTGCGACCAGGTCTGGCCCTGGTCCTTCGACCGCATCACCCGCACCTTGACCGGAATCGGCGGTGCGTTCGCGGTACCCGGAAGGGACGACCCTTCGACAAAGACATCGAGGAGCACGCCGCCGGCGGTCATCAGCAGCTGGTTGTCCTGGGCCTCGTCGTGCCCGCTGTACAGCGTTACCGGCGTGGACCAGGTCTTGCCGCTATCGATCGTGCGCGCAAATCGCACGCTATCGAGCGACGGCTCGATTCCTGAGGTGACCTGGTAGTCGGCCCACCCGGCATAGGCGATACCAGGATGCCGCGTGTCGGCGAAGACCGCCTCCTTGTCGGGTGATGCCGGCGGTGCGGTTGCGGTTTCGACGACCACGGATGGATCCCAGCTGGCCCCGTGATCGCGCGAGACACTTACCGATATGTCGCGCGGCGTTCCGGCCGGTGTCGCCGGACGGATGGCCAGGGTTGAGAGGTACACGATGCCGTCGGGCCCGATGGAGATCCAGGGGTCGGTCACGTGCACGTAGGGTCCTCCATTACAGCGAAGAAGATCCGGAAGGCTTGTCCGATCCCAGTGTTTTCCGCCGTCGTCGGTAACCGCGACGATGATGCCCGCCCGATCGGGTTGCCGGTTGTCCAGCCAGGCGGCGATCAGCTGTTTTGGATTCGTCGGGTCGGCGGCCAGGGTTGGCTCGCCGGGAAGTCCGCTGGTTGCCGCGCCCGTGGAACAGTCGCCGCTGAGCGCGACGGCGCCGCTGATCAGTTGCGGCGGCGGCAAACTCGGCTCGTTATTCGCCGTCCCGTTATCGCAACCCGCGAGCGCGAGCGTCGCCGCCAGGAAAGCGGCCCCCCGAGCACGCATGAGGGCGATACGTTAGCAAATCGGAAACCCCCTCCCCGGCCCTCACC
>DASTJZ010000103.1:0-8796 GCA_035716185.1 Candidatus Dormiibacterota bacterium | reverse complement strand
CCCGTCGGGTCGACGAACATCACCACGCCCCCGATGCTGCACGTCTGGATCATCGACAACGGCAAGAACGGACCGTTCTCGGCGGACCTGGACAAGACCGTCGAGAGCGAACTTCACAAAGGAGAAACCCCGCAATGAAAGACCAGGCTCCGGAGGTGGCATCGGTGATCGTGGTGACTCAGGCGTGCTTGTTGCTGACCGCCGGCTTGATCGCGCTGCCCTTCGGGATCGTCGAGCCGGGCTACCGGGTGCTCGGCGTGCTCACCATCGTCATCGCCGGCGCCATGTTCTGGTTCGCGCGCAACATTCGCCGTCAGCGGCGCTGGGCTCGCCGCTGGGTGATCGGCCTCGAATCGGCGAGCCTGCTGGCGTCGCTGCTGCTGATGCTCCTACCCATCGGGGCCCTGCGTGGCCCGGTTCCCGTGCTGGTGAACCTCGTCTTGCCGGCGATCGTGCTGTGGCTGCTGTGGTCGGATCGCGCCGCGTTCGCGGCGGGTCCGTCAGCGCACGCCTGACGTCGCGCCTCGCCGGGAAAGGGAGTCGACCGTCACGGCCGCCAGGAGAACGAGGCCGATCACGATGTATTGCCACTGCACCGGAATGGTCAGCAGATACATGCCGTTGTAGATGCCGCCGATGACCAGCCCGCCGAGGATGCCGTGCAGAACCTTGCCTCGTCCGCCAAAGAGGCCGGTTCCCCCGATGACCGCCGCCGCGATGGCGTACAGGACGAGCGCGGCACCGGGGAAGTTGCCGGAGATGCCGCCGCCGTTCGAGGCGAACAGCAAGGCCCCGATGCCCGCCGTGAACGCACTGATGGTAAAGCACCAGGTGATGATGACGGGCACCTTGATACCGGCGCGGCGAGCTGCCTCGCGGTTACCGCCGATGGCATACACGTACCGCCCGAACCTGGTTTTTTGCAGCAACAGCATCCAGGCACCGAACACAGCGAGAACAATCGGGATAACCCATGGGACGCCCTCCAGCGTTCCCAGCGCAGCCCGGTTCGCGTTGCAGATGCCGACCACCACAACCGCCGCGATGGCGATGACGCCGATCTTGAGCAGCGTCAGACTCACGGGAGGCGCGACCAGGCCGCTGCGCCGGCGACGGTCATCGCTCGTCCAGAGAAACGCCGCAATACCGATGACGATGACAGCCGCGCCAATCCAGCTGATGACAGGGTCGATCGTGCCCCACATCAGGTTGTAGAGCACCTGTTTGTTGGTGTCGGTTCCTGCCAGGCTCGGGTTTCCTGAGAATGGCCCGAACAGGAGGATGATCAGCGTGACACCCTGGAAGATCAGGCCGCCGGCCAGCGTCACAATCAGCGACGAGAGCCGAAGCCGCGCGATCATCGTCCCCTGGATGGCACCGATGAGGGCACAGATGAGTAGCGCCGCAACGAGCGCCCCCCACCAGGGCCACTTCGTGGTCGCCGGCTGCACCAGCTGCACGGCAATGGCCGCGCCGGTCGCGCCGACCCAGCCGATGGAGAGATCGATCTCACCCAGCAAGAGCGCGAAGGTTTCGCCCATCGCCAGCACCATGAAGACCGCGCTTTGCTGAAACAGGTTGACCAGGTTGGGCGCCGAAAGAAAGACCTGTTGCGGGCTGATGGCCTCGAAAACGATGGTGATGATGACCATCCCGAGGAGGACTGGCAGGACTCCGCTGTCGCCGCTGCGGATCCGGAGAATCCACGCCTGGAACCACTCGCCGAGCGATTGGGCAACGATTTCAGGGGGAACCTCAGCTTCCGCGACCGCGGCGGCGGTGGGGTCCTGGGCCGAAAGCGGCGCCTCAGCTTGGGCCATTCTCGGGCACCTGTCCATCAGTTCGCTTCCCGCGGCTGGAAGCGCCCGTGGTCATGTAATCGACAACGCTCTGTCGATCGAACGCCGAGATCGCATCCTGCGCCACCATCCGCCCCAGGTGCAGCACGGCAATCCGGTCGGCAACCTCGAATACGTCGTTCAGGTTGTGGGAGATCATCATCACAGCCAGGCCGCGGTCGCGCAGGCGGCGAACGAGTTGGAGAACCTGGTTGGTCTGGACAACGCCGAGGGCTGCGGTCGGCTCGTCGAGCATGACGAGCTTCGAGTTCCACATGACCGCCTTGGCGACGGCGACCGATTGCCGCTGGCCGCCGGACAGCGAGGCGACCGGCTGGCGGATCGAGCGCACGGTCGTCACGCGGAGGCTTGATAGGGTCTTGGCCGCTGCCCGCTCCATGTCGTCTTCTTTGAGGAATCCGTATCGAACCCGCTCTCGCCCCAGGAACATGTTCTGGACGATGTCGAGGTTGTCGGCAAGCGCCAGGTCCTGGTAGACGGTTTCGATGCCCAGCTGCGATGAGTCCCGGGGACTATGGATCTGAACCGGCCGGCCCTCCCAGTAGAACTGGCCATGGTCGATCTGATAGATCCCGGCGATGCATTTGGTGAGGACCGATTTACCGGCCCCGTTGTCCCCGGCGAGCGCGGTGACCTGGCCGGCGTAGAGGTCGAGGTCGACCTTGGTCAGCGCCTGCACCGGGCCGAAATGTTTATCGATACCGCGAGCCTTGAAGAGGGGCTCACCCAGCGCGGAGGGCTCCTGGGTGACCTGACCTACGGCCTGCTGCGCCACGATCCCACTTTATCTGGCGTGGAGGTGTGGCGCCGCCGCGCGAGCGGCGGCGCCATCGTTATCTAGCTAATCCCCGCTGCGCTGCACGCGGCTGCTCCGGCGTCAGTGCAGAGCGCGCTCTTGTCGATGAACTGGTCTTTGATCACGGTGCTGTTCATGTTTGTGGAGTCGACCCAAACCGGCTTCAGCAGTGACGCCGGTTGCTGGCTTCCAGTGACACCCGATGGCGGCGAGGTCGTGCCATTCAGGAGTGAAGACGGCGGCGTCTTGCCGGCTCGCAGGATGGTCGCCAAGGCAATGGCGTCCTGGGCCTCGAGGTAAATGGCCTTGTAGACCGAGCCGCACTGGAAATTCTGCAGAACGTTCACCATGCCCTGCTCGGTTGCATCCTGGCCGGTGGTCGGGACCTTCTTGGCGGTGACGTGGTTGTTCTTGAGCACGGTAATCACCGCGTTGGCCAGACCATCATTTGCCTCAACCGTGGCATTGATCCCGGTGATGCCTCCCTTCGCCAGGAACTGGTTCTGGAAGATGGTCTGCCCCTGGTCGTTTTTCCAATCAGGCGTGATCTGATCGCCGGCCAGCGTCATGCCTTGACTGTTGGTGAGGCCGGCCGTCAATGGGCTGTCGGTCTTCCCCCAGATGATCTTGTTGTAGCCCTGCGCGAACGAGACTGCGTTCGGGTCCGAGTTCTCGCCACCGTCGAGCTCGAACACCTTCGCATTCGAAACGCCCCATTTCGACGTGCAATCCAGGAAGCCCTGGCCGATCAACTCGCCTACCTTTTCGTTGTCGAAGCTGACGTAGTAGACGTTCGTGCCGGTGAAGGTGGCGCGGTCGTAGCTGATCGTCTTCACCCCGTGGGACTGCGCATACTGCTGCACCTGCGCGCCCGTGGTGCTATCCAGCGGATCGAAGATCAGCACCTTCGCTCCCGCGGTGATATCGGCCTGGGCGATCGCCAGCTGGGTCGAGGTCGTTCCCTGGGCATTGTCGATCTTGAATTGGCTGGATGAGTATCCGGCCTGCTCGAAGGCCTTCTTCAAGTACGGCTGGTCGAAGGCGGTGTATCGGGCCGACGTCGTCACGTCAGGGAGGATGACGTCGACGCTGCCGCTGCCGGCCGCGGTCAGGTCCTTGAGCTGCGCCATGGCCGAGAAACTGGAGTCGAACGACGAAACGCCGAGTCCGGGCGGCACCGTCGCGCTCGACGTCCCCCCGCCGCTTGATCCGCCACACGCGGCAAGAACGATGGCGAACGCACCCGTGAACGCGAGCACCGATAGCTGTCTGACCTTACGCAATTTTCAACCCCTCCTGATTTTGGTCGTTGAAGCGTGAGAGAAGCCCTTTCCGCCTGCTGGCAGTAGCTCCCTATTGTGCAGGCCAAACCGCCATTGTGCAAGCAAACGATGCGATCGGCCTATTCGACCGCCTAACGATCTCTAAGGATCGACGGTAGAAATGAGGACCTGAGCGGCCGGCGCCACTCAGGTCCTTCGCTTGCTGCCCGGGTTCTTAGTCGCGACGCCAGCCGCGGGCGCCGAACATCCCTCGGCCTGCAACCAGGCTGAGCAGCAAGACCACGATCGCGGCCCCGATGATCGCCGACAGGATAGGAATGCCACCGAGGGACAGCTCCGGGGCAATGACGATGTGCAGGACGTCGACCATCAGCCAGGCTCCTACGAGCCCGGCGACAATGGCCCCGATCAGGCCTCCCGGCATGCCGCTTCCCACCAGCCGTTCTCCTATGAGCCCGGCGAGGGCGCCGACGATCAGCAAGACGATCAAGTGCTCAAGTGTCATATCAGACCTCCGATTATGATGTATCGACGCTATCATAAAAGCATAGCGGCTGCCACCCTAATCCGCCAAGCGTGTAGAGTCGGGGACGAGAGGGGAAGTGGCAACCAGCCCGACCAGAAGACCGCAGCTCCCAACGGCCCGTACGCCGGGGACGCCCGGGACGCCAGGCGCGCCGGCACCGTTCTGGCGGAGCCGTGGCTTCTGGATCTATCTGGTCGTCCTGCTGCTGCTCAACTACCTGATCAGCGCGCTATTCTTCAGCGGGCCGGCGCGCGTCACGGTCCCCTACACGACCTTCATCCAGCAGGTCAACGGCGACAACGTCACCGACATCACCGCCCAGGGCAACTCCATCCAGGGCGACTTCAAGCGGTCGGTTTCGTATAACGGCGCAAGCGGAACCGCCTTCCAGACGCAGCGACCTGACTTCGCCCAGGACAACCTGTGGACGCTGCTGACCCAGCACAACGTCCCGGTCACGGCCCAGCCGCCCGGCACGCAATCGCTGCTCGTGACCCTGCTGGTCAGCTTCGGCCCGGCCGTTCTCTTGATCGCCGGTTTCCTGTATCTGAGCCGCCGCGCGGCCGGCACAGGCGCCGGCGGAATCCTGGGCGCGTTTGGTCGAAGCCAGGCGAAGCTGTACAACCCTGAGGATGTCGGCCGCGTCACCTTCAACGACGTCGCCGGCATCGACGATGCCAAGCAAGACCTCGCGGAGGTGGTGGACTTCCTTAAATCGCCCGAGAAGTATCAGAAGCTTGGTGCGCAAATCCCCCACGGCGTACTCCTGGTGGGCCCGCCGGGGACCGGGAAGACGTTGCTCGCGCGAGCCGTCGCGGGCGAGTCCAACCGCCCGTTCTTCAGCCTCTCGGCGTCGGAGTTCGTCGAGGCCATCGTCGGCGTGGGCGCGGCACGGGTGCGCGACCTTTTCGCCAAGGCGAAAGCCGCCGCCCCCAGCATCATCTTCATCGACGAGCTCGATGCAATCGGCAGGTCGCGTGCATCGTCGGCGACGTTTGGCGCCAATGATGAACGTGAGCAGACCCTCAATCAAATCCTTACAGAGATGGATGGGTTCACGCCCAATCAGAATGTTGTCGTGCTGGCCGCGACAAACCGCCCGGAGGTGCTCGACCCGGCATTGCTCCGGCCGGGGCGGTTCGATCGGCGTGTGACCGTATCACCTCCCGATCGCAGAGGGCGCGAGGCCATCCTGCGCATCCACACCCGCAACGTGAAGCTGGCGCCGGATGTCAACCTGGACGACATCGCCGGTGCAACGGCCGGCTTCGTCGGCGCGGACCTTCGTAACGTGGTCAATGAGGCGGCGCTGGTCGCCGCACGCAAAGGCCACGAGTCGGTGACCAGCGATGACTTCGACGAAGCGATCGAGCGTTCCGTGCTGGGACTCAGGCGGCCGATCAGCCTCGGCTCTGATGAGAAACGCTTGATCGCGTACCACGAGTCGGGTCACGCGCTCTTGGGGCTATTAATTCCGGAAGCCGATCCCGTCAAGAAAGTCACGATCGTCCCTCGCGGCTTGTCCCTGGGCGTCACGTACAGCCAGCCGATCGACGACCGGTACAACTATCCCGAGGGCTACCTGCGCGGCCGCATCACCGCTGCGCTCGGTGGGCGGGCCGCCGAGGAAATCGCCTACGGGACGGTGACGACTGGCGCCGAGAACGACCTGCAACAGGTGAACCAGATCGCGCGCTCGATGGTCCTGCGCTGGGGAATGTCGCCCAAGCTCGGGCCCCTCAACCTGGTGCAGCCGGGCGACGGCGCGTTTCCCGGGCAGCAGTTCAGCCCCGAGACGGCCAACCTGCTCGACGAAGAGGTCCGGCGCATCGTCGACGAGTGCCACCGGGAGGGAATCCGGATGCTCACGGAGAACCGCGAGCGCCTCGATCATCTCGCGGAGGCGGTCCTGAAGAAGGAGACGCTCGACGAGGACGAAATCTATGCAGCGACCGGCCTCCCCAGGCGGCCAGACCAGCCGAGGCGAGCGCCGCCTATGCCGCCCGATGGGTCGACGCGGGACCACGACCTGGCCAAGGACGAAGTCGGCGCGGGAGAGATCCGCCGCTAGCCGATCAGCGTTTGCGCCAGCGACTCGGTCTCGGCCGAGGGCGTCGCCCCGAGGTCGGTGGAGAGCCGGCGGCGGCATTCTCGGTACGCCTTCATCGCTTCTCCCCGGTCGCCCTGCATGACCAGCACCTTCATCAGCAGCCGGTAGCCCGATTCGCGATACGGCTCCAACTCAACGGCAGAACGAGCCTGGTCGACGGCCAGGGCGAGCTCGCCGTTCGCGACCAGCGCCTCGACGCGGCAGTCCAGCGCTCGCACCAGCAAAGCGAGCAGCCAATCGCGTCGGCGCGCGATCCAGGGTGCGTCTTCACCCACCAGGAAGGGTCGGCGCGCGATTGTGGTTGCGATCAACGATGGACCGTAGGCGGCTTGTGGCTGCTTCGCAAGCAGGGCGCCCTCGGCGTGATGGACCGCGTCAGCCACCGCTTCCAGATCGATCCATGTGTCCGGCGGGGGCCGAAATTGGTAACAGCGAAACGCGTTGGGAATCACCCCATCGCGGTCGAGTCCGAGAGTGGCGAGCTTATTGCGCAGCTTGCTGATTACGGCACTGAGCGCGACCGGCCAGGACGGCGGCAGCGCCTCGGGCCAGAGCAACTCGGCCAGCTCCGCTTGCGGAACGGCGCGCTGCCGTTCAGCCACCAGATAGACGAGCGCCAGGCGGCCCTGACGCCCCGGCAGGTCTATCTCTCGGAGCAGCTTCTCGCCGCGCTCGATGGCGACTTCCCCCGCCAGGTAAATGCGCAGCTCATTCGATCCAAACATTTGCCAAAGGCTTCCAGCGATGATCTTGTCATCCTTATCCCCTCCCCCGCTTGCGGGGGAGGGTCAGGGTGGGGGCCGGAAGCAATTTAGAGGAGGTGCGGGATGGAGAAGCGCGTCGAGTGTGAATGCGGATGGTTCCAGCAGACCGATGATGAGGCGAAGCTGGTGTCAGCCGTCCAGAACCACGCCAAACAGGTCCACAACATGGATGGCGTGACCAGAGAGCAGGTGCTCGCCCAGGCGAGACCAGTCTGATTTCAGTGCATAAGGAGACGAGATGAAGTACCTCTACTTGCTGTACGCCGACGAGTCGAAGATGCCGGCGCCCGACAGCCCGCAAATGCAGCAGCAGGAGGCGGCATTCGGCAACTACTACAACGAGCTGTCGTCAAAAGGGATGTTCAAGGGTGGCGACCCGGTAAAGCCCTCCAAAACGTCGACGACCGTGCGCGTGCGCAACGGATCGACGAGCGCCAAGCCCGGCCCGTTCTCGCAGGGTACCGAGCAGGTGATCGGCTTCTACGTCGTCGAAGCCAAGAACGACGACGAGGCGATCGCCTACGCCGCGAAAGTGCCGTCGGCGGCGGTCGGCGCCGTCGAAGTGCGTCCCATCCTTAGTTCGTAAGCCCCGTCGCCGGCTTGGCCCTCCCCTTTTAGGGAGGGCTACACTCACCGAGCCGGCATGGGGCCGCCCTGTTTGCCGTGGCGGACGGCGACCATCTGAGCCAGGATGGCCAGAGCGGTCTCCTCTGCGGTTTGAGCGCCAAGGTCCAGTCCGATCGGGGCATGCACCCGCTCGATCTCCTTGGGGTTGACCCCGGCGGCCGTCAGGCGAGCCACCCGGTCGCGATGTGTCTTGCGGCTGCCGATTACGCCGATGTATCGCGGCCGGCCACGCAGCGCAGCGGTGATCGTCGGATCGTCAAACTTGGGATCGTGCGTGAGGACCACGATATAGGTTGAGCTGTCCATCGGCAGCTGGTTCAAGACCTCGTCCGGCCAGGCATGGATCACTCGCCTTGCCTCCGGGAATCGATCGGCCTCGGCGAATTTCGAGCGGGCGTCGACGACGGTGATGCGGAATCCGAGCGCGCGCGCCAGCCGCGTGAGCGGAATGGCGACATGCGATCCGCCGAAGATGAACAGTTCCGGCGGGCGCGGAAATGGTTCCAGGAACTGTCCATCACGGCGCACCGGGTTTTCCTGGTCGAGCAATGCATCGACCTGTGGATTTGGCGGCCGCAGCAATTGACGCGCGCCTGGCGAATCGCTGAGGGCCGTCTCGAGGACAACCGGCGTCTCGGTCTCCAGCGCGCTCAGCAGGTTTCGGTGGACGTCCGATAACGGCTCGACGAGGATGTCGACTTCCCCACCGCAAGTCAGGCCCACGTTCCAGGCCAGGTCATCGCTCACGCCGTAGTGAAAGAGACTGGCCGGCTTGCCCTTCAGGATCTCCTGCGCCTGCTCGAAGACCTCACCCTCGAGGCAACCGCCGCT
>DASTJZ010000102.1:0-28355 GCA_035716185.1 Candidatus Dormiibacterota bacterium | reverse complement strand
CGAGGAGGGCGAGCGCCTCCTCGGCTTCGCGGTTGATTCGCGAACATACGAGCTGGAGTTCGTCGTGGCGCCGGCGCGCGCTTCCTGGCGTTAGGCGTTTCGCGGAGCGATGTACGAGATCAGCCGCTCGACCTTGATCTTGTCGTTCTCGTCCAGTAGCCACGTTTGCGCCGACACAAAGACTTTCGATCCAACGGGGCCGCCTTCGGTGCTGACTTCGTACATGATCAGGGCGTTCCGCTCATCGCCCCTCGCCGCGACGATCCGAAGGCCGCCGGGAACCACCTGCGTTGGCGAACTGCGCGAGACCCCTGGGCGCATCCATATAGTCCTTGATGCCGCTCAGGGTCGCAGCCGGGCTCACGAACTGCACATCCTCGGCCAGGTTGGTCCTGGCCTTGCCGTGGTCGTGATTCGTCCAGGCTTCCAGATGTGCCCGGGCGCGAGCGACGGCCGGCGACTCGTTGTTCGACATGGCTCCTCCCTCCTGACTTCTCTCTGACTCTAGGCCGAGGCGGCCATTTCAGCGATGGCGGGCTGTCCGACGCTCGCCGGACGCCGGCGGCCGGCGACGGCCAGGGCGCTGATGGCTCCGAGGACAGAGAGAGCTGCGACCGCTCCCAGCGCCGGACGGAACCCCGACGTAAAGCTCGCCGGCGAACCGAGGTGGCCATTGGCCGCGAAGACCGCAGCCGCGATGGCGATGGCAAAGGCGCTGCCAAACCGCTGGAGTGTGCTGTTCACCCCAGAGGCCTTGCCCATGTCGCGGGGAGGCGCTGCGCTCAAGACCGCCGTCGGCGCGATCGGCAACGCCATCGAGATGCCGACACCGGCGGTGATCAGGGGGACAATGAACTGGGCGTAATCCGCTCCAACGGAAGCGAGCAAGGCAATCCATCCCAGGCTCACGCCCTGGATCAGGAGTCCCGTCGCCAGAACCGGGCGGGCGCCGATTCGATCCGACAGGATGCCGGCGAGCGGCGCGATGACCAGCGGCGGCACCGTCCAGGGAAGCAGGCGCAAGCCGGTCGCGAGCGGCGAGTAACCAAGCGCGAACTGGAAGTACTGCGACATCAGGAAGGCCGCGGCAAAGATCGAGCCCGCCATCAGAAAGCCTGTGACATTGGCGGCCGCGAAGCGCACGCTGCGGAACAGCCGCAAGGGCAGCATCGGATCGCTCGCACCCCGCTCCCAGATCAAGAAGGCACCGATCAGCATGACTCCAAGGACCAGCGCCCCGATCACCTGGGCGCTTCCCCACCCGACCTCACCCGAACGGATCAGGCCCCAGACGATCGCGATCGCGCCACCCGACGAAAACGCCGCCGCCGGTAGATCCAGCCGAGTCGTCGGACCAAAGCTCTCGGCGAGCTGGAGGCGCGACAGAGCAATGGCGACGATGCCAATGGGCACGTTCAGCCAGAAAATCCAGTGCCAGTCGAGACCCTGGGTGACCGCTCCACCAACGAGCGGACCGCTTGCCACGGCCAGCCCGCCAAGGCCGCCCCAGATGCCGACGACGGCGCCCCGGCGCTCCGCTGGGAACGCCGCGGCCAGGATCGTCAGGCTGAGGGGCATCACCATCGCGGCGCCCAGGCCTTGAACCGCACGAGCGCCAATCAGCAGGCTGGCCGACGGCGCGAGGGCGCAAGCGGCTGAGGCCAGGGTGAAGATCGCCAACCCGATCGTGAACACCCGGCGCCGCCCCAGGCGGTCACCCATGGCTGCGGCGGTAATGATGCCGGCGGCAAAGGCGAGCGTAAAGGCATTCATCGTCCACTCCAGCAGGGATAGGCTGGCACGGAGATCGCGCTGGATCGCCGGCAGGGCCGTGACCACCACCAGCGCATCGAGCACGACCATAAAAAAGGCGACGGATGAGAGTGCCAGCGTCCAGATCAGCCCCGATCGACGGCGGGACAGTGCAACGGCCATGTCGGATTCCTCCCTTCAGGTCTATCCGCCTGCGACTTGAAAACAATATAGACACCACTATATAAAAGTCAAGTGCGTGCTACAATCCAGGTACATGGCAACTCGAACCCCGAAAGCGGTCCGGCGGAGCTATGACCAGTTCTGCGCCGTAGCACGCGGCCTGGACGTGATTGGGGAGCGCTGGACCCTGCTCCTCGTGCGCGACCTCCTGGTGGGGCCGAAGCGCTACAAGGACCTCCTCGAGGGCATGCCCGGCATTGGCACGAACCTCCTGGCCAACCGCCTACGCGAGATGGAGGACTACGGCCTCGTCGAGCGCACCACCCTTCCACCGCCGTCCGGCGTCGCGGTCTATCAGCTCACTCCGGCTGGCGAGGGTCTCGCCCCCGCCCTCACCGCGATTGGTCGCTGGGGCGCGCAGTTTCTCCGCAACGGGCCGAAGAAGACCGACGTGATGGTCCCGCGTGCCTATTTCGTCGCGATGCGAGGCACGTTCAACCCGCAGGCGGCGGCCAGCCTCGAGGCGACCTACGAGCTGCACGTCAACGATCTCGTCTTCGAAGTGCGAATCCAGGATGGCCGCATCACGACCCGCGAGGCCCAGTCGAGCAACCCCGACGCCACGCTTACGATGGACGTCGAAACGCTCAACGCGCTGATGTTCCGGCTGCTCACGCCGGCGGCGGCGCTGGAAAGCGGGCGCGTCCAGGTCAAGGGCGACCGCGGCGCCCTGGAGAGATTCGTCGGGGTCTTCGGCTTCCACACCGCCGCCGGCATGCGCGATACCGGATCGACTCATGCGGTCCGCAACGCCTCGGTCGGGGCCAGGCGCGCCGCCCGCAAGGCCGGGTAGAGTCCAGCCACCGCACCCGTCAGGGTCGCGGCGGCGATTCCGCCGCCGATGGCAACGGCCGGCACGACGATGGTCCAGCCCTGACCCGCGGCATAGGCCGCGGTGATCAGCGCGCCCAGCACGATGCCGGCAATTCCTCCGCAGGCCGAGAGCAGGATCGATTCGGTCAGGAATTGCACGCCGATGTGGGCGCGCGTCGCCCCCAGCGCGCGGCGCAGTCCAATCTCCGAACGCCGTTCCAGCACTGAGATCACCATGACGTTGGCGATGCCAACGCCGCCGACCAGCAGCGCAACCGCCCCGAGTCCGAGAAAGAGGGCGTTGAAGGCACCCTTGGCGGCAGCCTGGGCGGCCAGGGCATCTGAGGGACGGCTGACCTGGACCTCTTCGGGATGCGACGGATTGGCGGTCGACGCCAGCAGGTTCCGCGTCGCATCCACGGCACTCGGGTCCGTCCGCACGTAAATCGTCGAGGGCGCGCCGTCGTAATTGAAGAGCGACTCGGCGATCGGGAATCCGATCAGCACAGAGCGATCAATTTCCGGAGCACCGGGCACATCATTGAGGATGCCGACCACCGTGAACCAGTGACCACCGATATCGATGCGAATCGGGGTGTCCAGCCGATCAATACCGAGCCGCTGGGCAGCCACGGATCCAAGAACGGCCGCCGGGTAGTTGACGCTCGCATCGTTGAGAAAGACGCCTTCGCGCACCGATCCGCCAAACACGCTGAGCAAATCGGGGCGGGCCGCGTAAACGGAGATGCCGCCCGTAATTTCCGACGGAATGCGGTCCGTCCGGCGGACCGTCGCCGATACACTCCCAACCGGGCTGGCCTGGCTGACGGTCGCGATCCGATGGATCATATTGGTCGATGCCGCCGGCAGCTCGGCATTCTCACCGAAGAGGGTTTGCCCCGGCGTGATGGTCAGCAAATTGCTGAGACGGCCGAGCTGAGCGAGCAGGTCCGCTTCGGAGGACGCCGAGATCCCAAGGACACCCACGACGCAGGCGATCCCGATGGCGATCCCAAGTCCCGACAGCGCGGCGCGAAGCCGGCGGCTGCGCAGGCCGAGACTGCCGACCCGCAAGAGATCGGATGGGAGAAGACGGCTGGCGGCGATGGACTGGCTCATGCTGCCAGCGGCCTCATGTCGCCGACGATGCGGCCATCGTGCATCTCGACCCGCCGTGGCAGGGACGCCGCGATCTCGCGGTCGTGGGTGATGATGGCGATGGTTGCGCCATCGTCGTGCAGTTCGTGCAGGATGCCCAGCACCTCATCGCCGGCGCGAGAGTCGAGGTTCCCGGTCGGCTCGTCTGCGAAGACGATGGCGGGCCGGGCAACAATGGCCCGAGCGATCGCCACCCGCTGGCGCTCGCCGCCGGACAGCTGGTTGGGCCGATGCCGCAACCGCTGTCCGAGCCCGACGCGCTCCAACGCCGCTCGGGCCACCTGTCGGCGTGTCGCAGCGGGCACGCCGCTGTAGAGCAGCCCGTTCGCAACGTTCTCGAGCGCGCTCAGCGCCTCGAGCAGAAAGAACTGCTGAAAGACGAAGCCGACCGACTGGGATCGGACGCCGGATACCTGGCGGTCGGACAGGCGAGCGAGATCGTGACCGGCCACGCTCACGCGCCCCGACGTGGGACGCTCGAGCGTTCCCATGATGTGGAGCAGGGTCGACTTGCCCGAGCCGGACGGTCCCACGATGGCGAGCATCTCGCCGGCTTCGATGGTCAGGCTGATGCCGCGCAGCGCCTCAGTCGGGGGCGATCCCGGGTAGCGCTTGACGACATCGGTCAGCTCCAGGACGGCGGCGCGACTCATTGCGGCACCACCACATTGGTTCCGGCCTCGATGCCGCTGATCTCGACCAGGCTATCGCTGTCGTCGAACATGCCGGTCTTGACCGGGACGACGTGCCGGCTGCCACCCTGGTCGACTTCGACCGCATAGCCACCATCGTTCAGTGCCAGCAGCGCGTTGATCGGCACTGCCAGGACATTCTTCACCGAGTCGGTCGTAATGCCGACATTGACCGGGGCGGCGTCGAGACTTCCGGTCGCGGTCGGATCGGTCAGGCTGATCGTCAGCCGCACGGTGGTCCGCTGGTTCTGCTGCGAGCCCGTGGTTTCGGCGACGGATGAGATGGCGGTCACGGTGCCGGTGGTCGACCTGCCGCTGGTGGGCAGGGTCACCGTGACGGCATCGCCAACCTTGACGAGCGACTGCTTGCTGGCGTCGAGATCGACGGACACGATCCTGGTGCTCGACGAAATCGCGGTGATCACGCCGCCGGCGGGTGAGCCGACCTGTGCCTGGTGCGTACCGATCCGGACGGCGCCCGGCTCGAAGGCGATCTGTCCCAGATCGATGGATCCCGTCTGACTCAGACCCATCGCCTTCTGCCAGCGCTTGATCGCCGCCACATCCGCCGCCGTGAAATGACCATCGGTGGACAGGTTGCTCGAGGTCGCGTAGCCGAGCGCGATCAGGTTTTGTTCGAGCTGCTTGACGTCTGGCCCGTCGCTCATGCCGAGGGCGAAGGGACGCCACGCCGGTCGATCGCCATAGAAAAGGACGACCGCATGGCCGTCGACCTCGAACAGCGTCTGTCCGCGCTGGACGATGCTGCCCTCCGCCGCGATGGCGGTGAGCGTGCCGTGAGCCTGACTGACGAGCTGACCCTGGTCCGCATAGCCGAGCGTCCCGTTGACGTTGATGCGACTGACCAGGTCGCGCCGGACCACGGCAACGGTGGTCGTCCCGGCGGCTGAGTGCACGGCCTCGGTCTGTCCCGACGACGCCTTCGCCTGGGTGGCGTTGAAGGCATAGATGCCCCCGGCAACGACGAATCCGGCCAGAACAACCGCGCCCGCGGCGATGCCGACCGTCTTTCTCGACGGCATCAGTGCGCCCCGCCCGTCGAACCAAAACCGCCGCTGCCCGAAGTGACCGTCCCGCTGCCGGGCCTCCCTGGCATCAGCGACTGGCAGGTCTTTTGGGCTGCCTGGAATTGCGCTGAAGTGGGATCGACTCCATTGCCGATGCTCTGCTGGACGAGCGCGCCCCCGCCGCTGTTGCTGAAGGTGGGGTCGGGCATGTCGACACCGTGCGCGCGCATGCACTGCGCGAACTTGATCGCCTGGTCCTGGAACTGCTTCTGCTCCGCCGCGCTCGGCTGGTGGCCACCCTTGGGAAGCTTCGACCTGCAGGCATTTTGTGCGGCCTCCATGGTTGCCTGGTCGACGGGATTGCCGGGGCCGCCACCAATTGACACGGCGCCATTAGCACCGGGATCGGGCATGTCGACGCCGTGGGCGCGCATGCACTGCGTGAAGGCCAGCATGGCCTTCTCCGGATCCGGCGTCGGCGTTGGCTTTGCGGCTCCTACGTTGAGTCCGCAGGCCGACAATGCCAGCGAAAACGTAAGCGCGAGAAGAGCAAATGGCAATCGGTATTTCACGCTGATTGACCTCCGTGGTCGTGGATTTCAGCGCTGTTCTACCGCCCGGCGCTTCTGGATTCCGTAAAGCGATTTCTTTACGTTTTCCTTAGCTGTTCGGCGACCGTTTCTTTAGGTTTTTCTTAAGTGGCGCGCGTATGTTCATAAGCGGGAACAACCTTGCGCGTGCTTGTTATCGAGGACAAACAGGTCCTGGCCGACACCATCGCGCAAGGTCTGCGCCGTGAGGGAATGGCGATCGATGTTGCCTATGACGGCGGCGCCGGCCAGGAGCTGGCGACGGCCAATCAATACGATGTCATCGTCCTCGACCGCGATCTGCCGGTGATCCATGGCGACGAGCTGTGTCGCGAGCTCGCCGGGGGCACGACGCGGATCCTGATGCTGACCGCCTCGGGAACCATCGACGATCGGGTCGATGGACTGAATCTCGGCGCCGACGATTACCTGCCCAAGCCGTTCGCCTTCGTCGAGTTGATCGCCCGGTTGCGCGCCCTGGGTCGACGGTCGACGCCAGCGTTGCCGCCGGTGCTGGCGCGCCGCGGGCTGATTCTCGACCCGGCGCGTCGCGAAGTCACGCGAGCCGGCCATTTCGTCCACCTGACGAGAAAAGAATTCGGCGTCCTTCAGGTGCTGATGGCCGCTGATGGCAGCGTCATCAGCGCCGAGCAGTTGCTGGAGCGCGTCTGGGACGAGAACGCCGACCCGTTCACGAATTCCGTCCGCGTCGTCGTCGGCACGCTGCGGCAGAAGCTCGGCGATCCGCCGCTGATCGAGACGGTGCACGGAGTCGGCTACCGGCTATGATCCGCGCGCTTGGGATCCGGCCATCGGCTCGGCTGCGCCTGACGGCGACCTTTGCAGTTCTCTTCCTGCTCGCCGGCGCCCTGTTACTGGGGCTGACCTACTTCCTGGTACAGCAAACGCTGCCATCGCCGGCGAGCGGCGCGTTCTTGACCCAGCTGCCCGACGGTACGGGGATATATCCGCAGCCGACGCCCGGCGCCGATCCGGGGAACGGACAGACCATCATTCGTGTGGCCAACCAGGTTCAACAGCAGATCCTCTTCAACCTGCTGATCGAATCGGGCGTGGCGCTGGCGCTGATGGCCGTGATTTCATCCCTGCTTGGCTGGATCATGGCGGGTCGCGTCCTGAGCCCCGTGCACCAGATCACGGCGACAGCGCGGCGGTTGTCACAGGAGACTTTGCACGAGCGGATCGGGTTGACCGGACCGGACGATGAGATGAAGGAACTGGCCGATACCTTCGATGCGATGCTGGCCCGGCTGGACGCCGCCTTCGAGAGCCAGCAGCGCTTCGTCGGCAACGCCTCGCACGAGCTTCGGACACCGCTGGCGACTCAGCGAGCGCTGGTGGACGTCAACCTCGCCGATCCGAATGCGAGCCCGGCGCAGCTGCGCGCAACGCTGGAAAAAATCCGTGCCGTGACCGACGAGAGCGAGCATCTGGTGATGAGCCTGCTGGCGCTGGCGAAATCCGAGCGTGGCCTCGAGCACCGAACGCCGGTTGACCTAGCCGCTATCGCTCAGGAATTCAACGGGGGCGATGGACTCCGGATCGAGGAATCGCTCGACTCCGCGGTGGTCCCTGGCGATCGGGCGCTGCTCCGCCGAATGATCGGCAACCTGGTCGACAACGCCACCCGCTACAACATTCGCGACGGCTGGATCAAGGTCGCGACCGGCCTCGATGATGGCCAGGCTTTCGTTCGCGTCTCGAACAGCGGGCGGATCATCCCCGATCACGCCGTCGAGACGCTGTTCCAACCATTTCGCCGGCTCGACGGCGATCGCCTGTCGAACGGTTCCGGCGCCGGTCTCGGCCTTTCGATCGTCCGGGCGATCGCGACGGCTCACGGAGGGACCGCAGAGGCGAAGCCACTCGAGGAGGGTGGTCTCGAGGTGTCCATCATTCTGCCAACGACCAGGCGTTGAATTCCGGCGCGGGTTCCGGCACAATCGCCTCAGCCCGTATGAACCTGGTTGACCTGTTCATCGTCGCCGTGATCGGTTTGGGCATCTTCATCGGCTGGCGTCAGGGACTGGTTGGTCCGTTGCTCGCCGAGGGCACCTTCCTGATCGGGTACTGGATCGTCTCCCGGAATCCGGGACTGGCCGCCTTGGTCCCGCCGAGCATTCCGAGGGCGTATGCCGTTCTCCTGTTACCGGCTGCGGTTGGGATCGTCGTCGGCATCGTCGGCCGGATGGTGTTTCAGACCTTCTTCCGCCTGCCCTTCACGCGAACCGTCGACAAGGCGCTTGGCGCCGTTGGGAATGGCGGGCTGGCGTTCGTGATCGTTTACGTCGTGCTGCTCGGTTTCATCGGCGCCGGCACAGTGCTCGACCCCTTATTGCAGGCAAGGTCGATTCAGACCCCGCAGGTGGCGGCGATGCAAATGCTGCTGGCCCAGAATCCGCAGGCGGCCGCCATGGTGCCATCAGCCGAGTTGACCCAGCTGGCCAGCGTTTCCGCGGTTCGGCCCGTGCCGATGGCGCAGCTCGGCCAATATGCGCAGGTCATCGATTACTACCAACGCACTTTGCGGCCGCAACTGGCGACAAGCCAGCTGGCGGCGCTGGTGCTACGGCTTGGAGCCCGTCTGCCGATCATCGGCCGGCACGCCACGCTGCCGAAGGCGTAACCTCCCTCCCCACAAGGGGTAAGGAGAAAATTACTCGAGGGCCTCGTCGAGCCGCACCAGGCGCTGCTGCAAACCGTAAATCGCGGCCTGCGTCCGATCGGCAAGGTGCAGCTTCGAGAGGATGTTTGAGACGTGAGTCTTGACGGTTTCTTCGCCGATCGATAGCTCTTTGGCGATCTCTCGGTTCGAGCGGCCGCGTGCGAGCGCGGTGAGAACGTCGATCTCGCGTGGCGAGAGCTGATCGACTGGGTCGTGGTCGCGCCGTCGTCGCATTTCCTGCAGCACCTTTGCCGCGACGCTCGGATCGAGCACGCTCTCACCCCGAGCCGCTGCCCGGACGGCTCCAACGATGGCATCGACGCCGGCGGTCTTGAGAACGTAGGAGATCGCGCCGGCTTTGATCGCGTCGAAAAGCTGATCATCGCCCTGGTGAGAAGTAAGGATGACCACCTGGGTCGCCGGGCTGATCCGCTTGATCTCGCGTAACGCGGTCAGGCCATCGGTGTTCGGCATCAGGAGGTCGAGCAACACAACGGCGGGCACGTCATCCCGAACCATCCCGATTGCCTGGCTACCGTCGGCGGCCTCTCCGACGATCTCGATGTCGGGCTCCTGCTGCAAGAGGAACCGCAGTCCCTGGCGCACGACCGTGTGGTCGTCGACGATCAGCACGCGAATCACCTGGCCAGCACCGGGAGTGTGGCAGTGATCACGGTGCCCTGGCCCGCCGCAGTGCCGATAACCAGGGATCCGCCCAGCTCTTCGACCCTCTCGCGCATCAATCGCAGCCCGAGGCCGGAACCGGATCCATTCATCGACGAATCAAAGCCCCGCCCGTCATCTTTGATCGCGATCTGAGCACCGGCGCCGTTGGGGTGCAGCGAGAGCGAGATCGTCTTCGCCTGGGCGTGCTTGACCGCATTCGCCAGTCCTTCCTGGGCAATCCGCAGGGCCGCCAGTTCGGCCGCCGGCGCCATTCGCACCGGATGCAGATCCGCGTCGATCTTGATCCCAAGCCGGGCCGCATAGGTTGACACCAGCTCTTCGAGCGCCGGGACGAGTCCCTTCTCTTCGAGTGTGGTCGGACGAAGTTCGAGGAGCAGTGCACGCATCTCGCGATTTGCGCTGTCGACCGTCTCGGCCAGCGCCCGCACCTCGCTGCGAACTGGCGAATCGGCCGGCAATGCTTTATCGAGGCCACCGGCCAGCAGGCTCAGCGAGAACAGATCCTGCGAGATGGAATCATGGAGCTCCCGCGAAATCCTGCTGCGCTCGGCGAGCCGCGCCGTCTTCTCTGCCAGCGCGCGCTCATGGCTGACGGCGGCTTGCAGGCGCTCCGCCATGTTGTTGAAGTCACGCTCGAGCTGCCCCACCTCATCGCTCGTGCCCGGCGCGACGCGCTGGCTGAGATCGCCGTCGGCGAGCTTCGCCGTGGTCGATCCTAGCCGGCGAAGTCGGCGCACCACGCCCCGCGTCGTCAAGACTCCGAAGATGACCCCGACCGGCAACGTGAGCAGCAGCAGCACCACCCCTGCCTGAAGCAGCGGAGCCGCGCTGCTCACCGAGCCGATGGTCGCTGCCTGCACCGGGGCCTGGACATATACGAGGGCCGCTGGCGGGAATTTCTTCGCTCCCGGCGGAAGGCCGCTCGTGTCGAGACGATTCAAGACGACTGGCTGAACCGCCCAGGCGACATTACCGGTCGAGGTCGTCGCAATCTGACTGGTTTTAGAAAAGCCTGACGCGGGTCCGTCAGGGATGGCGCCGTAGGCCGAACTGCCTACCGGGTAGCCAGCCGGATAGGAACTGGCGATGACCTTGCCATCCGGCGTGTAGACCAATGCCAGAGAAACGGGCGCCAATCCCGGGCGGTACTTCGTCGTAAGCTGGGGCACCACGACCCCGTTGCCAGAGAGCTGTACCTGGCCGGGGCCGAGCGATGTGCCGGGCCGACCAAGCACGTAATCCGAGGGCAACGCGAACTGGTCAGTCGATGTGCTCACCAGAGCCAGCTGCTCGGAAAGATTCGCGGCCGTCTCATTTACGCGGTTGGTCAGGTCCTGGGTGGCCAGCAGGTTGGGAATGATGAACCCGATCGCCACGATCTCGAGTAGGATCACCACCGCCGCGGTCACCAGCACATAGGACGCCGCCATCCTGGCCTGGAGGCCGAGCCGGTCTCGCCAGCGACCGCGCCCCTCGCCCATGATCGCCCGAATTGTACGGGCCCACTGCCGCCACGTCGTCCCTCGCCAGGGGGATTGATCATCCCCGAATGTTGCGAGTGAAATTCCCCGGCGCCCGTGATCTCATCGAGGCCCCACCCGCCATACGCTGGCGGCGCCATGAACATGAACATCTTCGCCATTCCGCTGACCGCGATCATGCTCGCTGCACTGGCTGCCTGCGGCCCCGGCGCCCAGAGCCAGGCACAGACCGAAACTCCGGCGCAGATCTGGCACGAGCTGGTTGCCTGCGCCCGGGCCCACGGCGACCCGAACATGCCCGATCCGACGATCGACAGCCAGGGCCTGGCGCACTTTCCGCCCGGCACCGACATGCCATCGCAGGCGACACAGCAGGCCTGTCAATCGATCTATAACCGGCTGCCGGCTTCAGCCAGAAGCTCCAGCGCGCCAGACATCCAGATGGCTACCCGGTTCGCCGCGTGCATGCGGACGCACGGCTTGGCCGACTGGCCGGATCCAAATCCGGATGGGTCCTATCCGCTGCCGCACGACCTGCAAACTCAGAGCAAGAGCGGCCCCTTATGGGACCGGATCAAGACTGCCTGGGATGCCTGCCGCGCATTCAATCCATCGCGCTCGATCAGTGTCAGCCAATGACTGACCGTTACGTCACCGCGATCATGGCAGCGGCCGTCGGGATGCTGGCGGCCTGCGGGACCCCATCGAGCGCGGCGTCCAATTCGGTTCCGACAACGACGGCGCCGGTAATTCGGACCGACATCGTCGCGCGCCAGCAACTTCCCGGAACGCTGACCTACGCCGGCACCTACTCGATCGTCAATCAAGCCGGGCCGGGCGTCTTCACCCGGCTGCCCGCACCAGGCGTGGTCGTTTCGAGAGGGCAGGAGGTCTATCGCGTTAACGGTCGCCCCGTACCTCTTCTAGACGGCGATCCCGCCTGGCGTCGTCTTGTGGTCGGGGTCGCCGATGGACGGGATGTCGGGACGCTCGAAGACAACCTTGTGGCCCTGGGCTTTGGCTCATCTTCCCTGCGGGTGGATAACCATTTCGACTGGGCGACGGCGGCAGCGCTGCGGCGCTGGCAAGCCGCGCTCGGTGCCCTTCAAACCGGCGCCTTCGAGGTTGGGGATGCGGTGTGGGCGCCAGGGCCGATCCGGGTGACTACCGTCCACGCGACCGCAGGCATGGCGGCCCAGCCGGGCCAGCTCGTGCTCGAAGCTACGTCGCCGCAGCACGCGGTGCTGCTGCCCGTGGATGTCGGGCGACAGTCGCTCATCAAGGTGGGCAACCAGGTGGCGGTCACCATGCCCGACGGATCGGTTGTATCGGGGACCGTCTCGACGGTGGGCGCGGTCGCCGTCGCGCAAGGTGGGAACGGTGGCGGCCCCAACAGCGAGCCGGTGAACTCGACCATCACCGTCACGATCACGCTCGCTGATGCAGCCGCCGGTGGGAGCCTCGATCAAGCTCCGGTGCTGGTCGCGATCGTTTATGCCAGCCACAAGGCGGTTCTGGCCGTTCCGGTGACCGCCCTACTGGCAGAGCCGGGCGGCACCTACGCGGTCGATGTCGTCGCCAGCGGACAGCGGCGACGCGTGCCGGTCACAACGGGCCTCTTCGACGATCGCGGCCTGGTTGAGGTCTCGGGGGCCGGCATCAGCGAGGGGATGCTCGTCGAGGTCCCGCAGTCATGACCGCAGCCATGATCGAGCTGCAGAAGGTTGGCCACCGTTATCCCGGACAGCCGGCGGTCGAGTCCCTTCGCGACGTCGATCTCATCATCCATGCCGGCGAGCTCGTCGCAGTGATGGGACCCTCCGGTTCGGGAAAGACGACGCTGCTGCACATCGTGGGAACCCTCGACCGACCAACCAGCGGCACGGTTCGAATTGCCGGGCTCAACGTGAGTGGGATGAGCGATCGCGAGCTTTCCGGCTTTCGCGCGGCGCGTCTGGGGTTTGTCTTCCAGCAGTTCTTCCTCCTCGATGGCATGAGCGTGCTCGACAACGTCGCCGCCGGCCTCCTCTATCGGGGCCTCGACCCTGCCAGCCGGCGGCGGGCGGCGCTCGAGGCGCTCGACCGGGTGGGCCTGGGACACCGGCTGCGCCACCGGCCTGGCCAGCTCTCCGGAGGTGAACGCCAGCGAACCGCCATCGCCCGGGCGATCGCCGGACGGCCCGCCGTGGTCCTGGCTGATGAGCCGACTGGCAACCTCGACAGCCTCTCGGGCGCCGGCATCGTCGACGCGCTTCGCGATCTGAATCGTGACGGCACGACGGTCATCGTGATCACGCACAGTCCGGTCGTTGCAGGCGCCATGCATCGGACGATTGAAATCAAGGATGGGCGCATCGAAGCCGACTCGGATGGCTGATACGTCGCGGCTGCGCACTGGAGACCTGCTCAGTCTCGCCAGCCTCGGACTGCGAATGCGGCGGCTTCGCGCGGCGCTTTCGGCACTCGGCATCGCCATTGGGATCGCGGCCATCGTCGGCGTGCTCGGCATCACGCAATCGAGTGAGAGCGACCTGCTGGGGCAGATCGACCGGCTCGGTACCAACCTGCTGACCGTCCAGAATGGACACACCTTCAACGGCGCGGAAGCGAATCTTCCCGTCACCGCCCCGGCCATGATCGGGCATATGCCGGCAGTCGATCACGTTGCCGCGACCTCGCTATTGAGCCCAAGCATCTACCGAACCGACCTGGTCCCCGGCTACGAATCGGGGGGTATCGGGGTGCGCGCGGCCGATAGCGCCCTGCTCGCAACGCTCGACGGAAGCCTCCTGCAGGGGACCTTCCTGAACGCCGCAACCGCCCGCTATCCGGTGGTCGTGCTGGGCTTTGGAGCGGCGCGTTACCTCGGCATCGACCGGCTGGATCAGCCAACCCACGTCTGGATTGCCCATCGCTGGTTTACCGTCATCGGCATCATGGACCGGCTTCCGCTGGCGCCAGAGATCGATCAATCGGTGCTGGTCGGCTGGCCGATCGCGCAATCGGCACTGGGCTTCAACGGATACCCAACACGCATCTACGTTCGGACCATCACGTCGCAGACCTCTGCGGTCGATGCGCTGCTGGCGGCAACCGCCGACCCGCAGGACCCGGAGCAGGTGGCCGTCAGCCGCCCATCGGATGCGCTGGCGGCGCGGCTTGCCGTGCAGAGCTCATCAACCTCGTTGATCTTGGGACTTGGGGCGATCGCCCTGCTGGTCGGCGGCCTCGGCATTGCAAACGTGATGTTTGTGTCCGTCCTCGAGCGGCGCTCCGAGATCGGCCTCCGCCGCGCACTCGGCGCCACCCGCGGGCACATTGCCGCGCAATTTCTCGCCGAGGCTCTGCTGCTTTCGACGCTCGGAGGCATCCTCGGGGTAGCGGCCGGCATCGTGGCCACCGCGGGGTACGCCACCAGCCGGAACTGGTCGATCCTGGTCCCGCCGATCAGCATCTGGGCGGCGCTATCCGCGGCCATTGTGGTGGGGGCTGTCGCCGGGCTCTATCCAGCGATTCGGGCCGCACGGCTGTTGCCAACCCAGGCGCTCCGCTCCACCTAACCGGATCGTTGAGTCGGCAGCCATCCTGCCAAAACCGTAGTCGCATCCGCCGGTTGCCGGACAAGACCGTCCGCGTCCGCACGTTTACCTCTGTGAAGGCCAGCTGAAAGTGAAATCCTCGTTGTTCTCGGCTCTGAAGTCGGCACTCGGGACGAAGCCCAAGGCCGACGTCAACCGGTCCCCGCACCCGGGCGCCATCAGTAGCCTGCCCGCCCCCCAGTATCTGCCCTATCCGCCAAGCGCAAACGTCGCGACCTACCCGACGCCACCGACGCCTGCCACTCCGATAATGGCAGCGCCGTTTTCGATTCCAGCCTATCCGAGTGCGCCCGCGCCGCTGGTGCCAGCGGTGCCAGCAGTCACAAGCCTGACGAACGGACACGTTGGCTTGACCGCGGCCGGGATGCCTCTCGCGACGCCGGCCGCATTCAAAGCTCTGCTCGGTTTCAGTGACCTACGCTGGATCGGCTTGCAACCGACCGTCGACGAGCCGGAGGTCAGCGTCGAGGGCAATGGGGTGTCGGCGAGCTGGACGCATGACACCGATGCGCAGGGTGGCATCGAGCTGGATCTCTTTCGGGCTGCGGACAGCGACCCCGCCAGAGTCCTGCAATCCATCGTCACCGAAGGCGAGGGAACGCCGGCTTTACTTCAACTCGGAGGAGCGGATGAGGCCTACGAAGCGCAGACGGATCAGTACGCCTGGCTTGCCGCCCGGCGCGGTCGGCTGGTTTTCGTGCTCTCGATCCCATCGAGCGCCCGGGCATCGGAGCAGCTGGGCTACCTTGGCGGTCTCGTTCTCGTCCGGGTTAGCGCCGGCTGACGTTATCCGCCCGGCGATACCTGGACGACGAAGGTATTAGAGGCCCGGACACCGCCTGGAAGTGTCAAGCAGTTTTCGGACGCTGAGAGAGGCCCACGACGGTCCAGCCGAGGATACCGGCGAGGCCGAAGGCCAGCGCGTTCAGGTCGCCGTGAATGAGCGCCATCGCGCGCAGGTCCAGGGCCGGGATTGGAAAGACCCTGCTGATCGCGTAGTCGACACCAAGCAGCATCGGCAGCACAACCCCTGCGGCCGAGACCCAGAGCAAGGCGCGTGCCAGCCGGGATTCAAGATGCGGCGCAATCGCCAGCCCGGTCAGGCCGGCGATGCTGAGGACGCCAGTGCCAAGCAGCACCGGACCGAGCACGGTCGCGAGGCCCGAGCTGGTCGCGATCCCCGCGGCGGTGATCGGAACACCGGCCACGATCAGCAAAGCAGCGACTCTGGCGATCTGCGCGAGGCGGGCGCGATCGCGCAGCGTCATCATCGTCAGCGCTGCCATCAGGGTCGCCGCGAATCCCGCATAGTGGAAATGAATGCCGGTCAGTTCGACGATGTCTGGGCTGAAGCCGAGCGGACGTAAGCCAGCGCGCGAGACGACCAACCAGCCTGCGCCCACGCTCAGGTAGGCGGCGGACGCCGCGGGAACCAGGTGGATCGGACGGAGCGAACGGCTCTCGACGAGCTCGATCAGACCGGCGAGGGCGGCAATGCCGCAGACCAGCAGCCAGCCCAACGCGATCACGCCGGCGGTCCATCCGGCAGGTGTGAGGAACGACACGAAGGCCGCTGCCGCGCCGGCCGGCTGGATGACACGAGCCAGGGCCAGCACCTGTCGCGCTCGCTGACGCGTGAAGGCAACGAGGCGCAGCCCGAGTGGAACGATGACGACGGGGGCGAGCAGCAAGAGCAGGTCGACGAGCGAGAGGTTGCCAATCAGGTGCAGGAAGGCACTGGTCATGCCACTTTGCTCCATCTCCGGACCAAGACCCGCATGATCGATCCCACAAGGGCGGCATAGCCGAACATCAGCCCGATCGCCCCCGCATAGAAGGACACGGTCGACGCACCGTGGTTTCCCGAGAACAACAGAAACACTGCGCTGTAACTGAGGAAGCCGGCCAGCACCGCGGCGTTGGCGATCGCCACGGCGAGCGTCCCTGAGAGGCGGGCAAATCCACCGAACCAAAACCCCAGGACCAGGGCGAGGACCGCGGCGCCGAACAACCCGATAACCAGGTCAAAAATCGGATACCACAGGACTCCGCTCAGGAATAGCAGCGCCGAGATCACAGACCAGACGACATCGATGACGGTGAGGATGTTTCGGTTCATGAGGGAGAAACTGTCCGGTAATGCCGATCGAGCTCGGAGGCGTACGTCTTTCCGAGCTCAGCCTGATGCCCGCGCGCCCAGTCGCTCAGCCGAGTCGGGCAGGTCGACGGCTCTTTCGAGATCAGCAGCTCGGCCATCAAACCGCGGAGCTCGTTGCCGGTCAGGGTGATGTCGCGAAGGAACAGGCTCACCACTCCGGCTCCGGCCAGCGCCAGGCGCGGCGGCATATGCACGATCGGTCTGCGAAGGCCCATCGCGTCGCGGAGCATCCGCACCAAACTCTCGAAGCTGAAGATCTCCGGACCCGCGACATCGATCGTCAAATTCTCGGTGGATGCGCCCGCGTCGACGATCCGGTCCGCGTAGTCCTCGACAAAGACGGGTTGCAAGCGATATTGGCCATCGCCCGGGATGACAAATGCCGGCAGGTGGCGGATGAACCAGGAGATGTTATTGATCAGCACGTCGCCGTGTCCGAACAGCAGCGTCGGACGCACGATGGCGAAGGAGATGTCCGATTCACGGACGCGGCGCTCGAGCTGCGCCTTGCCCTTGTAATAGGGGAGGTCCGCAGCTTCCGGGTTCGCGATGCTCACGTGCACGATTCGCCGCAACCCGGCCTGCCGCGCGGCGTCGATCAGCATGCCGGTGTTCGTCACCGCCTGCTCGAAGCTCGCCGCGCCGTGGGTCGACCGGACCCAGTAGGTGTTGTAGAGCGTGTCGGCACCACGCAACGCGTCGACCAGCTTGTCGGGCCGGCTGAAGTCCAGCGGCGCGACCTCGACCTGGCTGAACAGCTGACTCTGCGGGTTCGGATGGTTGGTCAGCGTCCGCAGCCGGCGGCCGCGCTGCAGCAAGCGGGGCGCGACGAAGCGGCCGGTGTAACTGAAGGCGCCGGTCACGATGTCCAGCTGGCTCACACCGTCTCCCCTACCACGCTGGTCGACTGCACGAGCGCGTCCGCGATCGGCGCCAGCTGCCGGCCGGCGGCAAAAAGCCGCTCCGCCCTCGCCCGATCACCGGCCAGGTTGGTAATCGTTTCAATCCCGAAGTAAAAGGCGACCCCGGCAAACGCGAGATCGTCGAGCGACACCAGCTTCTCGACGACCGAGGCGGCCAGAATGCGGTGCAGCACATCGCGGGCAAAATCGACCCAGGGCTCCATCCGGGCCAGCACGTCCTTGCGCAGCGACGGGATGGCCGAGCCTCCGGCTACCATCTCTTGCACCGCGGTGATGTGGCCGGATACGACATCCTCTTTATAGAGGCGGCCCATCGCCTCGATCAGGTCAGACAGCTGCGTGACCTCCGCAAGCGCCGCACGATACCGGGCCAGTCGTGCCTGGCTGGTCGCTTCGAGAGCGGCCAGCAGCAGCCGGTCGATGCTGCCGAAGTGGTAGAAGATCAGCGCCTGGTTGACCTTGCCTTCACGGGCGATTGCCCGTGCGGTGGTCCCCGCAAACCCCTTTTGGGTCAGGGTTTTCAGCGCCGCTCGGATCAACCGCTCGCGCGTTGCGCTGCCGCTCCCGGTCGCTTTCTTGAGCGTCCGTTTTGAGCGCACGCTTAAATCATAACCGGACGATTTCTCCCGGCGCGGGTGTCATCGAGTTGTTACCCGGCTACCGGTCTTAGGCCGCCGGCTGCTCGTACCAGCTGAGGACGCGCAGCGCCCGCAACGTGTTCCACCGGCTGGGTCGACCGTCGCCGTCCTCGAGCGCGAAGTGGACCATGCCGGGATGGGTATTTTCAAGCAGCCAGGTGCCGTCAGGCTGCCGCTTCGATCGCAGCAAATCGATCGCTTCCTTCATCCGCGGGTCCGGGATATCGCCCACCGAGCGGAAGTACTCGAGGGCCCGCAGCACGTCGTAGTGCCAGCGGGTCGGAAACGAAAACTGCAGCCAGGCTGGGTCGACGACTTCGCCTGTGCTCTGACGCCGGAAGAGCTTTCGTTCCAGGAGATACTCCTCACCCCGGCGTCGAGCAGCGATCGATGCCGGAGAGCCGCCGGTCGCGCGCTCGTACCCCAACAGTCCTTCGAGGACGTTGATCGTGGTCGCGAAGGACGAGCGGACGGAACCGTTCTCCATCTCGCAGTTCCAGCCGCCGTCCTCGAGCTGCTCACCGAGCAGGCGGCCGACCACGCCATCGACATCCTGGTCGAAATAGGTGCCCAACGTGACCGTGCGGCCATTGATGCACGGCTCGACCTCGCCGCTGAAGAACGGCTGCCCCGCGTATTCCCAACGACAATGCTCGCTGACCAGGGCCACCGCGCGTCGCACGCGGTCAGCGGAAGGGTCGATCCCGAAATCGTGCAGCAGCTGGAGGGTTGGCAGCGTGGATGTCCACGGCTGGCCCTGGTCTTCGTGGGGCCGATCGAACCACCCCGCCGGGAAGCACGCGCCCCCCGCCCACTGGCCATCTTCGCCCTGCAACGCCAGCAGCTTTCCACCCCAGCCCTCCGTCGCGACTCGCCCCCGCTCCGCCGCGACCACCTCAGCCGGCGGATGCACCAGATCGCGCAGCACTTGCCAGCGGATTGCCGGATCCGAATCGAGGAGCCAAGCCAGGACGGTCATTCGGCGGAGCGTCTAGGCGCGAGCTGTAGCGGAGGGCAGGTGACTGTCGACCCAGCTGGTCAGGGCCGGCGCCGCCATCGCCCCCACCACCCTAGCCGTCTCCTTGCCGTGATCGAAGAGCACCAGCGTCGGAATCCCGCGGATGCCGAAGCGGCGCGAAAGATTCGGCGCATCATCGGTGTTCACCTTCACCAGCTTCAGCCGGCCGGGACGGTCCCGAGTGATCTGCTCGACCGTGGGTGACACGATCCGGCAGGGCCCACACCAGGGCGCCCAGAAATCGACGAGCGCTGGGATCGAGCTCTGTTCGACAACCGTGCTGAAGTCGGATTCACCACTTTCCGTCAGCCATGGCAGCAGGGCACCGCAATTGCCGCAGTGGGGTGCCCCTGCCGCCGCCGGCCGCACTCGATTCTGCTTGCCGCAGTTCGGACAGCGGACCAGCGCGGGCTCGGAGGCCACCGGCGTCAGCTCGTCACACTGACGGCGCGCAACTCCTCGACCGGTACGGCGGTGACCAGCACACCGGCGACGCCCTGATAGGGCTCCAGTTTCTCCCTCTCCTGGGCCACGAGCATCACATCGACACCATGGAGCCGGCTCATCTCGATCAACTCGTCGACGACGTTTTCCGCATCCTCCAGCGGCTCGCTGTCGAAGGGGCACGAGCCCGGCCGCAGCGCCAGGAAATGGTGGTTCCGGCAGATAAAACCCGGTCCCGCGAGGTCATCGCGGACCACCAGCTGCCGCATCAGGAAGAGGTTGGCGGCGTTGATCACCGTTTCCAGGCCGGCGGCGAGGCGGCCGTGCCCCTTGAAGAAGCCGAGCTCCTCGATCGTGGCTTCCTCCTCCCTCTTCCGCTGCTGTGCCAGAACCTCGTCGAGCGCGGCGCGGCGTCGGTTCGGATCGGCGTCGGGTGGCAGCTGCAGCCTGGCGACGACACGATCTCGCAGCGCCTTCGGCAGGTAATCCTCGAACTCGTTGACGACGGCGTCCTCACCAAAGAGCACGACCAGGTCAGCGCCCCGCTGGCGTGCGAGACGGTCAGCGAGCTGAGCCGCAGCCTTGAACTGCCACTTCACGTGCAGCAAGCGATGTCGCTCCGCGATGTCATCGCGGAAGGCGTCGCGGGCTTCTTTGGGGAGGTCCTCACGGACTGAGTCGAGCTGCAGCTCATAAGCCAACTCATAGATCGACACCGTGGTGCGGTCCTTGGCGACATCGAGGACCAGGACCTGATGCTGCTCCTCCAGGATGGCCTCCAGCGGTTCGATGTGGGCATCAGCGTCGATGGTCAGCGAGTCGGCCACCCGAACCGGCAGCGGGACCACCCGATTGAGCTGCGTCCCACTCTTGAAGATGACGAGGGCGCGGGCGCCCGCCGGCTCATAGCCCTCGAGGAACTCCTGCACTTCGCGGAGGTCTTCGGGGATGCCCAGTCGCTGGGCATGCGGCAGACCGTCGATGTAGTCCTTTCGGGTCTCGAGCACCTGGTGACGAAGAGAGCTGAAGATACTCAGGAAAACCGGCCGGTCTGCCCGGACCAGCCGCTCGGGGGTGAAGTTCAAGTACAAGGTGATGACCGGGCGCTCGTACTCCTTGCCTGCGATCGCGCGCACGTCCTCACGGTTAATGAAGGGCTGCTGCGCGAAGGCCTCCTTGAGGCTCTTGCCGGCCGGGACTTGCTCCCCGGCTCGCGCCATCGTGCTCGTGGTTCGGCTGCCGCGCACGCGTCGCTCCCGCTCTTCGAGCGTCTCCCAGGTGGTCGACATCTGCACCTCCTAATCCCCGATCATAGGTATTTCGTCGCCGGCCGAGTCTGAAGGAACCCGGCCGGCCGAGCGTTCTGGCCAGTAATGAGCGCTCGCAACCAGGCAGTGGCCGGTCTCCTTTCGAGAACGGTTCCCGCCTGGACGGTCATGCTCGGGGTCGTCATCGTCCTGGCGATGCTGCCCTGGATGCTGGTCATCGGCTCTTCATCGGCGGCCTGCGCCAGGGAGGCCAGTGTCACCGCCGACCCGCACCACCCGGATAACCAGCTCACGGTAAGCCAGGGTTCGATCATCAAGGTCACCGTGCCCCGGAATGCCGCACCGCCGTTCAGCTTTCCCGAGGTCGCGAGCTCGAACTACGGCGTGCTCGCCATCAACCAGACGCCGTGCCCCATCGAGCCGAACACCGATCAGGCGTCGTACTTCTACTTCAAAGCTGCGGCTGACGGGCAGGCTCGCCTCGAGACCGTGGGACCAAGGTCCGGCAGTATCTTCAGCTTCGCCTGGACCCCCGTGGTGTGGGATGTGACGGTTCGCCCTGACTACACCCCGCTCTTGATCGCCGGGATTGAAGGCACGGCCGCCGCCGCTGCAATCGCCTTCATTGTCCGTCGGCGGCGCCCACCCTCAGGTCGCGACACGGCGTAAGGCCGAAGGAGGCTCGCGGGCAGCGACACCAATCAGACCCGCCAGCACAAGAGCGATCACGCCCGCAGCCGCGAGACCGGCCTGCACGCTGATCGCCGACGCCGTGAATCCGCCGATCAGCGGACCGAAGCCAAAGCCGACCGCGACGAAACTCGAGCTGATGCCGAAAATGGTGGCCTGGATCAGCGCCGGGGATTCCAGCCCGATCATCGCGCCGAACGCGGGGATGAGCGCGCCGCTCACGAAGCTGGCCGCGACGAAGCTGATCATCAGCAGGGCTGGAGTTCCGGATAGCGCCGATCCCAGCAGCGTCAGGCCCGTCAGCAGCGCCGCGGTCGACGTGATGGTGCGGTAGCTGCTCCGGCGTAGCAGTCGCGAGTAGATAACGGCGGCCAGTGCGGTGGCGATGCCGGCGGCGGCAAACGTGATGCCGGTAATCGATTGGGCCTGTCGTGCATCGGGGATCAGCTGCAAGAGTCGCAGCGCAATGAGTGGCTGCGCGGCGCCGTAGCTGGTTTGCTGCAGCGCCTCCGCGATCATCAGCACGACGAGCGCCGAGATCGTCCCCGGTGCCGCGGCTCGCAGGGCCGCGAGCGTTGGCGGCATCACCGCGCGCGGCCGTCGCGGGCTTTCGCGGACCACGATCAGCACCGGGACCGCCGCGAGCAGGAGCAAGATCCCGCCCCCGATGAAGATCGCGCGCAGGCCAAACAGGTTGGCCGCCAAGCCGCCGGTTGCGGGTCCGGCGGCGCTGCCCAGCGAAATCGCCGAGTTGAGAATGCCGAGCGCCCACGCCAGGTGCGCCGCCGGCGTTTCGGTCGCCACCAGCGCGGTGGCCGCCGCCACCGTCCCCGAGCTTGCGCCCTGGACGCCGCGCAGCACCGTGAGCTGGAGGGCGCTCTGGGCCAGCCCCATCAGCGCGACCGAAATTCCGCCTCCGATCATGGCGCGGACCAGCATCGGCTTGCGCCCGTATCGATCGGCCAGTCGTCCCCAAATCGGGCTGGTCAGCGCCAGGGCAAAGCCGGTCGAGGCCGCGGTCACTCCCGTCCAGAACGACAGCTGGGGCCCATTCGGGATGTGCAGCTCTCGATGGAGGAAGAGCGGCAAGAAGGGGAACGCGAAGGCGAATCCGAGGATCGCCGTGAATTCGGCCAGCCACAGCGCCGTAAGGTTGCGACGCCAGTCGACCGGTGGAGGCGCGCCAGGCTGGAGAGCCGGCTCGACCGCCGGCGGATCAGGGGGCACTTATATAAGGATGACGGAGGCGGCCTCTTGACGCGGTCGGCAACTCGTGTAACCGTTTAACTCGGCGGGCGTTAGGGCAGGCAGGCTATCACTCGAAGGAAGGGAAGGCATGGCGCGACCGATTGCACAGCTCTGGGCGGCGATCGTCGTGTTTCTGGTACTTGGTGCGATCAGCATCGTGCTGACCAACGCGCTCTTTAACGTCGTGGCTGCGTCGAGCAAACCGTCGGTGACGTTCTCGATCGTTACCGCGACGCCGTCGTCGACAGCCCGCTAACCAGGATAGGAATGCGTCGCATCGATGCTGCGTTCCAGGATGGCGAGTCGCTGCATCCGGTGGAAGAAAGACGGATGCGTGGAGCGGGCCCGTTCCATATCGGTGAAGATACAGAGGTGCGAGAAGCCCGGTACGGCTGGTTCTGGCTCGTGCAAGTCGCGGCCGGTATCGAGACCGTCCTGCTATTTGCGGCTGGCGTGTACCTGCGGGACGCCGAAACGCTTGCCCTCGCGTTCATCGTCCTGCTAACCCTGGGCTGGATCCTGTTCCGGCCGGGACGGATCATCCCCGTCGCCGTCCGGAGTCTGGTTTTTCTCGATGTGGCGTTCTGGATGCTGCCGGCGGCCTACAGCAATGCCGTCAACCACGGATCGCTCGGATCGATCCTGCTACCGGGTGCCCTGGGAACGGTCGCAACAGTCGGATTGGCAGGGGCGGTCGGCTTTATTGTTTCCCGAGGCAACCGGACTGCTGGATCCACCGCCGCGCGAATCGTTGCCGCCGCCGGCGTCGCGGTTGTCCTCGTGATCGCCGGCGTCGCGGCCGCCACCGCGTCCAGCACCGCCCTGTCTGACAACGCTATCGTCATCTCCGCCACCAACGCGCGTTACTCGACCACCACGCTGACCGCCAGTCAGGGAACGGCAACCGTCGACTTCACGAACAACGATCTCTTCTGGCACACGTTCACCATCGATTCCCTCGGCGTCGACGTGCGCGCGCCGGTGAAAGGCCACCGCCAGGTTACGTTCCACGCGCCGCCCGGAACCTACGAGTTCTACTGCTCCATTCCCGGCCACAAATCGATCGGCATGCACGGCATTCTCGTCATTAAGGGATAAGAGCAACTCGTAGCCGGCGAAACCTCCCTCCCCTCTTCGCATCGCTTGGGGAGGGAGGTTGCGACGATTGGGTTAGCGACGTGTCGCCTGGCCGATCTCGATCAGATGCCCGTCTGGATCGCGGATATACGCCCGAATCTCACCTCCGTGGTCTTTCGGCTCGGTGAGGAACTTCGCGCCTTTGGCTGACCAGTCCTTGTAAACCTTCTGGATGTCAGCGACGCGAACATTCAGGAACGCGCTGGTCCGATTGGGATCCTGCGGCGTCGTCAGCGTCACGGTCGGCTTGTCATCAGTCGGGCCGCCGCCATCGTTGAGTATCAACCAGCTATTGGCGACCTTCATGATCACCGGGTTGCGCTCCATCACGACCTTGCCATTGAAGATTTTCTGATAGAAGTCGCGCGATCGATCCTGGTCGCCGACGACCAGGAAATGCGTCAGCACGAAGCCGTCCTGCGGTGCCGGAAAGTCACTTTGCTCCATCTTCTTCCTCCAGTTCGTGTTTCTTACGCCGCCTCGGGGACAGGCTCCATTGTTATCGCCCGGCGGCGGGCCGTGCCGGATGCAACGGCAATCACGACGGCGCCCAACGCGACCACGCAGGCAACCTCGAAGGCGGTCGCGTAGCCGGCCGTGATCGCGTGACTGATGACCAGGCGGGTCGGGATAGTGTTGAGCAGGTCGTGCTTGGTCACCGTTTCAGCCACCGTGCCGAGAACGGCGAGGCCGGTCGAACCGCCCAGCATCTGTCCGACGTTAAGCAGGGCCGAGCTCAACCCCGATTCATTGGCGCTGATGCCGGAAACGCCGACCACGGTCGTCGTCACGAAGATCATCCCGAGGCCGAAGGCCAGCGCGATCATTGATGGAAGCACACCGCCGAGGTACGACGAGTGCTCGGTGATGCGGGAGAGCCCGAGGAACCCAATCGCACCAACCAGCGCGCCGACCGTCATCGGCGTGCGAGCCCCGATCCGTCCAATCAACCGGGTGGCCAGCTGGGCACCGGCGGCGACACAGAACGTGATTGGAAGAAAGGCGAGGCCGGCCTGCAGTGGACTGTAGCCCAGGATGTTCTGCATGAACTGGGTCAGAAAGAACAGCACCCCACTCAGTCCAGCCGCCAGGGCAAAGCGGACGAGGTAGGCGCCAGAGCGATTCCGGCTGGCAAAGATCCGCAGCGGCATCAGCGGCTGGGCGCTCCGCAACTCGATGACGATGAACGCCACCAGGAACGCGAGCCCTGCGCCGATTGGGCTCAGGCTCGCCGATGCGGTCCATCCGTCGGTTGCGGCTTTGTTCAGGCCGTAGACGAGCAGTGACATGCCCGCGGTCACAGCCAGGGCGCCCGGGAGATCGAGCCGACCCGGCCGGCCTTCGGTCGGAACCAGCACGCGAGGGGCGACGGCCGCCAGCGCAATGCCGATCGGCACGTTGACGAACAGGACCCAGCGCCAGGAGACGTAGTTCACGATCAGCCCTCCCAGGAGAACGCCGAGCGCACCACCGCCTGCAGAAACCGCCGAGTACACGCCAAAGGCTCGGTTGCGGGCCTGGCCTTCCGGAAATGTGACCGCGACCAGCGCCAGCGCGGTCGGAGCGACGATCGCGCCGCCCACCCCCTGCGCGACCCGGGCGGCGATCAGCCACCCAGCGCTCGTGGCAAAGCCACCGGCCAGTGAGCCGAGAGTGAACAGGACGACGCCGGTGATGAAGACGCGACGCCGTCCGAACAGGTCTCCGGCTCGGCCGCCCAGCAGGAGCAGCCCGCCAAAGGCGAGCGTATAGGCGTTGACCACCCACTGCAGGCCGGTTGGGCTGAAGTGCAGCGCCCGCTGGATGGTCGGCAACGCGATATTGACGATGGCCATGTCCAGGACGACCATCAGCTGGGCGACGGCGATGACCGCCAGCGCCAGCCCGAGATTGTGAGCTTTTGTATTCGGCATGTAAAACTCCCTCCTTCGGGGTACAATGTTGATGTGTCGAAATATCTCTCAAATAGTTTGAGAAAGCAAATTATGTATTCAAACGATCCCGTTACGGGGTTGCGCTGAGATGGGCCGCCGAAGCCCCTCCCTTCCGGTTCACGTCAGCCAGACCGAGATGGCGGAGCTGCTCCCGCTGCTTCCGGCGCTGAGCAAGGCGCTGGCGCGCCGCGGGCACGAGGTGCCCCCAACCTTCAAGAGCGTGTGGCACCAATACGGCCTCGCCCCGCGCCACATGAACCTCCTCATCACGCTTGTCCTCGCCGGCCCGCTGAGCGTCAGCGATCTCAGTGCCCGACTCGGCATTGGCCTGGCGACGACCAGCCTGCTGGTCGGCGAACTCGGCCGGGTGGGTTTGGTGGCGCGCACCGAGGACGAAAGCGATCGCCGGCGGACGATCGTCGACCTCGCCCCGGGTCAGCGGCAGACGATTGGCGCCTTCGTGGCCAAGCGTGCCGGCGTCCTGCAAGCCGCACTCGATACCCTCGAGCCGGCCGAGCGGACAGCGCTGATCAAAGGATTGCGCGCGATCGTGAGCGCGCTGGACGGAATTTCCGTCGAGGAGCCGCAGCCCACGCGGCAACGCCGGTAGCCCGGACGTGTCGTTGAAAGCACCGCGTCCTGAACTCCCACTGCGCCCCGAGCGGGCGCAGACCGCGACCACCAACCAGATTCCGGCGGATCGCCGTTACTGGGTGCTGGGCACGGTCATGCTGGTGCAGTTCGTATCGATTCTGACCAGCACGATCATCTCCACCGCGGCCCCCACCATCGTTGACGACCTGCACGGCCTCAATCTCTACGCCTGGCTGTTCTCGTCGTACCTGCTCGCGTCGTCGGTGACGGTGCCCGTCGTCGGCAAGCTTTCGGACCTGTTCGGACGCCGGCCCTTCTACATCGCCGGCCTGCTGCTCTTCTTGATTGGATCGGCGGTCTCGGGCTTCTCTCAGAACATGGGCGAGCTGATCGCCGCCCGGGCGGTGACCGGCGTCGGTGGCGGTGCCATGATGGCGCTCAGCGTTACCACGATCGGCGACATCTTCTCGCCCCGCGAGCGCGGTCGCTGGATGGGTTTGATAATGAGCGTCTTCGGCCTGGGCAGCATCCTTGGTCCATTGGTCGGCGGATTCATCACCGATCACCTGGGATGGCGATGGGTTTTCTACGTCAACATCATCCCCGGCTTGATCGCCCTTGCCCTGCTTGCGGCCCTCCTGCCGCGACTGGCGCGCCAGGGCCGGGTGCGAATCGACTGGATCGGCATCGTTCTCTTGATCGCCGGCGTCGTCCCGCTCCTGATTGGACTGACCTGGGCCGGCATCACCTATCCGTGGGGATCCGTCCAGGTCATCACGACGATGGTGGGTGGCGGGATCATCCTGATCGCCTTCGCTATCTGGGAGAACCACGCGGCCGAACCGGTGCTGACACTCCACCTCTTCGAAAGCCGGGCCTTCACGGTCGCCGTGATCATCAGCTTCCTGATGGGAATCGCCCTGTTTGGTGCGCTGACGTTTCTCCCGCTCTACGCTCAGGGCGTCCTCGGGTACAGCGCCCAGGATGCCGGCTTGGTGCTGTCACCGCTGATGCTCGGATTCGTGCTCGGCAGCCTGGTCGGCGGCCAGTTCACGACGCGTACCGGGCGGTACAGGATCCAGAGCATCATCGGCATGGCGATCGGCGTGGTCGGCATGTTCCTGCTGTCTCGACTCTCAGCGAGCACGAGCTTTACGCAGGCACTGATAGCGATGGTTGTCACGGGCGTCGGTATCGGCACCGTCTTCCCCACCCTCTCGGTCGTCGTCCAGAGTGCATTCCCTTATCGCCTGCTGGGGACGGCCAATGCAGCCCGTCAGTTCTTCAACAATCTTGGCGCGGTGATGGGCGTTCCGGTTATGGCCACGATCGTGATCGAGACGCTGAAGAGCGAGCTTCCCAACCATCTGCCACCCGCGCTGGGATCGCGGCTGGGTAATGCCGCGACGTCAGGTGCCCAGGGACTGATCGCCGGACAGAGCCAGGGATTGACCGACGCGTTCGGCAAGCTGCCGCCGGCGGTCGCCAAGCAGGTTCTGGGCGCCGTCCGCGATAGCCTGGCGATCGGGACGAGCCGAGCCTTCCTGCTGGCCACGGTCCTGACGGCCGTCGGC
>DASTJZ010000101.1:0-4099 GCA_035716185.1 Candidatus Dormiibacterota bacterium | reverse complement strand
CCGTAGCCGTCGAGCACCTCGCAACAGCGCTGCATCGTCGGTCGATCCGATTCGCTGCCCATCACGATGCCGACCAGGGGTGATTCGCTCATGGAAGCGCTGGGGCCTCGAGCTCGCGCAGGGCGAGATCCCGTCGATAGGTCACACCCTGAAACTGGATTCGATCGACGTTGCGATAGACGCGCTCCCGTGCCTCGGTCATCGAATCACCCAGCCCGACGACAGTCAGGACGCGACCTCCCGACGTCACGTAGCCGGCTGGATCGGCGGCAGTGCCGGCGTGAAACACAAAGACACCGGGCTCAACCTTGCCCAGGCCCTCGATCGGATGGCCCGACGTGTATGCGGACGGATAGCCGTGCGATGCCAGCACGACGCCGACGCTCGACCGCGCCGACCAGGAGGGATTGACATTGCTCAGTGCTCCGCGAGCCGCCGCCTCGAGCAAGGGAATCAGGTCGGTCTCCAGCCGTGGCAGCACCACCTGGGTCTCTGGATCACCGAACCTGGCGTTGAACTCCAGCACCTGGATGCCCGCTTCCCCAACCATCAGACCGGCATACAGACAGCCGCGATAGGGCGAGCCGTCCGCTCGCAGGGCATCGACCACCAGCTTGAACGCCGTTTGAACCGCGCCCGTCACGTCGTCCGAACCAAAGAACGAGACCGGAGAGTAGCCGCCCATCCCGCCGGTATTCGGGCCCTTGTCGCCGTCAAGCGCGCGCTTGTAATCACAGGCCGGGGCCAGCGGGACGACGTGGTCGCCGTCGACCAGCGCCATCAAGGAGACTTCGCGCCCCTCGATCTTTTCCTCCAGCACGATCCGATCGGCCGCTGAGCCAACCGTTTTCTGGAGCATCAGGGTGTCGATGCAGTCCAGCGTCTCTTCGGCATCGCGAGGGACGAGGGTGCCCTTGCCCTGCGCCAGGCCGTCAGCCTTGACCACGAACGCCCGCCGCTCGCCACGCACGTAGTCTTTGGCTTTGGCCGGGTCATCGAACACGCGAAACGCCGGCGTCGGTACCCCGACTCGCTCCATCAAGGACTTGGCAAAGGCCTTGCTGCTCTCGATCTGGCCGGCGGCTTTGGTGGGCCCGAAAACGAGCCGGTCCTCGGCGATGAGGCGGTCGGCCAGTCCAGCCGCCACCGCGGCCTCGGGTCCGATGACCGTCAGTTCGATCGAGCGCTCCTTGACGAAGCGCGCGATACGGTCCACGTCGGTCGCCTCGATCTCGGCGTTCACGGCGATCGCCGCGGTCCCGGCATTGCCCGGGGCACAGTAGACCGCGTCGGTCAGCGGGCTCTGCAGTGCCTTCCAGGTCAGCGCATGCTCGCGGGCACCGCTGCCCACGATCAGAACGTTTATTCCCATTCGATGGTCGAGGGAGGCTTTGACGAAATGTCGTACACGACGCGGTTGACCCCAGGCACCTCATTGACGATGCGGCTGGAGATTTTCGCCAGTACGTCGTAGGGCAGACGCGCCCAGTCGGCGGTCATCCCGTCCTCGCTGTGCACCGCCCGGATGGCAACAACGTAGCCGTAGGTGCGGTAGTCGCCCATCACTCCCACGCTCTGGAGGGGCGTCAGGATGGCGAATGACTGCCATAGCGAGCGATAGAGGCCGGCTGCCTTGATCTCGTCGACGACGATCCAGTCGGCCGCGCGCAGCGTGTCCAGGCGCTCGCGCGTCACCTCGCCGATAATCCGCACCGCCAGGCCGGGTCCGGGGAAGGGCTGCCGATAGACCATGTCGTCGGGAAGCCCCAACGCTTGGCCGATCGCCCGCACTTCGTCCTTGAAGAGATAGCGAAGCGGTTCCACCAGCTTGAACCGGAGATCGACCGGCAAGCCGCCGACGTTGTGATGCGTCTTGATCCGGTGGGCATTGACCGTGTCGTGGCTGGTGCTCTCGATGACATCGGGATAGAGGGTGCCCTGCGCCAGGAAATCGATTCCCTGTAGCGCCGCGGCTTCGCGCTCGAACACATTGATAAAGGTCGCGCCGATTCGGCGCCGCTTCTCTTCGGGATCGGTGACGCCCTGCAGCGAGGTGAGGAACTCGCTGCCGGCATCCACCACCGTCAGCTCGACCCCCAGCTTCAACCGCATCACGTCTTCCACCCGACGCCGCTCATCGCGACGCAGCAGGCCGTTGTCGACCAACAGGCAGGCCAGCTGCCCCGGCAGGGCGCGATGCACGAGCGTGGCGCAGACCGCGGAGTCGACACCACCGGAGAGGGCACAGAGGATGCGACCCTCGCCGACCTGTTCCTTGATGGCGCGCGTTGCCTCCTCGATGAAGGCGGCCGGCTTCCAGGTCCCCCGACACCCCGCGATGTCGTAGAGGAAATTCCGCAGGATTTCCCGGCCCTGCGGCGTGTGGATCACCTCCGGGTGGAACGCAATGCCATAGTGCCCGGCGTCATCGCTCATCGCAGCGATCGTCGAGTTCTCCGACTGTGCCAGCCGGTGAAAGCCCGCGGGTGTCTCGAGGATGGTGTCCCCGTGGCTCATCCACACCGGCAGCTCGATCGGAAGATCCTTGAACAGCGGCGACGTGTTGTCGACATTGACGCGAGCCGGCCCGTACTCGCGCTTCCCCGCGCCGGCGACCTGGCCGCCCAGCTGGTGAGCGAGCAGCTGCATGCCGTAGCAGATCCCCAGCACTGGCACGCCGGCGTTCAATGCCGCGGGGTCGGCGAGTGGTGCGCCATCCCCATAGACGCTGGCCGGTCCACCCGAAAGGATCAGGGCCTTTGGTTGGCGGGACTCGATGGTTTCCCACGGCGTCGACCCTGGGATCAATTCGCAATAGACGCCCGATTCCCGTACGCGGCGAGCGATCAGCTGGCTGTACTGGGAACCGAAGTCGAGCACCAGCACCAGCTCCTGCGCCGGCGCCATGACCGCCGCCGCTATGAGCCCATCCCGACTTGCTGAGCCTGCTGAAACAGTTTGCCTTCGCTCTGGATGGCCGGCGCGATGACCAGCTCGGTCTGCTGAAACTCTGGAATGGTGCGCGCGCCGCAGACACCCATGGCCGAGCGCAGCGCTCCGGCCAGGTTCTGGGTCCCGTCGTCCACCCGGGCCGGGCCCAGCAAGACTTCGCGCAGCGTGCCCCGCTGGCCGACCTTGATGCGCGTGCCGCGCGGGAGATTTGGATCAGCCGTTGCCATCCCCCAGTGATAGCCGCCGCCGGCCGCATCGGTGGTGCCGGCAAAGATGGACCCCACCATCACGGCATCGGCGCCAGAGGCGAAGGCCTTCGCGATGTCCCCGGCCACCCGCATTCCGCCGTCGGTGATGACCTGCACCCGCCGCCCGCTCTCGCGAAGGTAGGTCTCCCGCGCCGCCGCCACGTCGCTGGTGGCGGTCACCTGCGGAACGCCAACACCCAGCACCCCGCGTGTGGTGCAGGCGGCGCCCGGACCAACACCAACGAGGATGCCGGCGATACCGGTGCGCACCAGCTCGAGCGCGGTCTCGTATTCGACACAGTTGCCGGCCACGACGGGAATGGTCAGCTCGCGACAGAGCTTTTCGAACGAGAGCTGCTCGTAGGAGCGGGAAATGTGCCGCGCCGTCAGCACCGTCCCCTGCACGACCAGACAATCGGCGCCCGCCTCCTGGACCAGCGGCGCACGCCGGCTCGCCTGGGCCGGAACCGTCGAGACGCCGACCGGAACCCGGGCGCGTTTGACGGCGGTAATCCGTTCCTCGATCAGCTGCTCCCGAACCGGGGCCTTGTACAGCTTCTGCAGTAACCCATTGATCCGTTCACGTGGCGCCTCCGCGATCTCGCGCAGGACATTCGCGGGGTCGGCGTAGCGCGTCTGCAACCCATCGAGATTGATAATGGCCATCCCGCCGAGACGGCCCATCTCGATGGCAAAGGCGACGTCGACCACGCCGTCCATCGCCGCCGCCAGGATGGGGATTGCCAGGTTGAGCGAGCCGAGCTGAAACGAGCTGTCGACCTCTTCGGGGTTGATGGTGACGCGACCCGGCACCAGCGCGACCTCATCGAAGCCATAAGCGCGGCGGGCCCGCTTGAAGCGGCCCAGCTCGAAGGTATCGGCGGCCTCGAACGCCGAGG
>DASTJZ010000100.1:0-4660 GCA_035716185.1 Candidatus Dormiibacterota bacterium | reverse complement strand
GATGGCCCGATCTTCTACTGGATTCAGCAACTTCTCCTCGCGGGTCCGCAACTGCTGCCGATCGTCGTCATGGGGGCCATCTGGCTCTGGCGTCGTGAGATCTGGCGTCCCGCCGCGGTCACGGTGATCGCCGTCGAGCTGCTCTTCTTCATGGCCGGTGGCAAAGCCTATTACCCGGCACCGATTTATCCACTCGCCTATGCGGCGGGCAGCATTTGGTTCGTCGAGGCCGTGCGCCGGCAATGGGTACGCCGGCTCATCGCCGCACTCGCCGTGGCCGTCACGGTCGTCCTGTTGCCGCTCGGGCTCCCCGTCCTTCCCACCCAGACCATGGTCAATACCGGGATCTGGAAACCGCGAAAGGACTTTGCCGACATGATCGGCTGGCCAGAGCTCACCCAGCAGGTGACCGCCGTTTACGCGCAGTTGCCGGCGTCGGATCGGGCATCGGTGATGATCCTGGCCAGCAACTATGGCGAGGCGGGCGCCCTCGACTTCTACGGCCGCGGCTTGCCACCGGTCGTCTCTCCCGAGCTGAGCTTCTACTACTGGGCGCCCGCGCACATGGCCCCAGCAACCGTGATCGTCGTCGGGTATCCGCGCGATTATCTGGCCCAATTCTTCGGCGACATCCAGCCGGCGGCGTCGATCGGCAACGCCTACGGCATTCACAACGAGGAGTTCGGGAAAATCATCTGGATCTGTCGCAGCCCGCGAATGGCGCTCAGTCAGGCCTGGCCCCAGCTAAAGTCCCTCGATTAACACGGGTCCTCCCTCCCCCTTGTGGGGAGGGATGGCGAGGGGGCTAGAGTTTCTGGCATCGCTGGCGAGATCACGATCGGCTATCAGGGGGAACCGGGCGCCTACTCGGAAGAGGCTCTTCACGCTATCTTCCCGACGGCGATCCCCAAACCGTTCCGGACGCTTCGGCATGCCTTTCACCGCGTTGCGGACCAGTCGGTGGACTTCGCCCTCGTCCCGGTCGAGAACTCCCAGGCCGGAAGCGTGCTGGAAACCTACGATCTGCTCCTCGAATATCGCGCCCTGGTGGTCGCCGAGGTCGCCTTGCAGGTCGACCATTGCCTGCTCGCCCTGCCGGGCACCGAACGCGGACAGCTGAAACGGGTGCTTTCCCATCCACAGGCACTGGCGCAATGCGAGGCCTTCATCGTTCGCGAGCATCTCGAGCCGATCCCCGTATACGACACCGCCGGAGGGGCGCGCGAGGTGCAGCAGGACGCCCGTGCGGACCAGGCCGCGATTGCCGGTCGTCGGGCGGCCGAGCTTTATGGCCTGACCATCCTGGCGGAACGGATCCAGACGGTGCAGGAGAACGTCACGCGCTTTTTCCTCATCAGCCGTCGGGGCCCACGGCGTCCCCGGCCGCCCCGGATCAAACGGCCGCGTTATGGAAAGAAGACGTCACTCGTCTGCGCGGTTCCCAACGAGCCCGGCGCACTGTACCGATTGCTCGCCTGCTTCAACGAATTCGGCGTCAACCTCAGCAAGCTCGAGTCCCGGCCGCGTCGCGATCCACCCTGGGAGTATCTCTTCTATCTCGATCTCGACGGGGGCCGATCGGACAAACCGGTCGCGGCCGCCCTCCGTTCTGCCCGAAAGGCAACCAGCTTTCTTCAGGTGCTGGGAACCTATACCCGCGCACTTCCTTCCGCCCCGCCGCCGAAACGGCGCCGGCGCAAGGGCCGATCGCCCGCTGAGCCGTAACCGTTCCGTCTGTCGGCGGAGGGCAGGGTGGGGGCCGGCCGACCGTTTCTCCATGCAGCATGCTGGCCGCAGACCCCATATTCGGACATCCGCAGCCACCCAGGCCGATCGGATTGCCCGAGCTCCTGGATCGAACATTCCAGGCGTACCGGCGGAACTTCTGGTTCTTCGCCACCATTGCCATCGTCTGCGTGGTTCCCGACCTGTTCGTCGAGGCGATCTGGGGATCGGGCGGCCTGCTCGGCGGAGCCAGGCTGCTCTTCGCCCCCTACGCGCTGGGACTGCTGTACATCAGCGCCACCCAGGTGGTCATCTGGGAGGAGGCCAGCCTCAAGGATGTCCTGCGCGCCGCATTTCTGCGCTACTTCTCGTTCGCCTGGACGCTGTTTGCTTACGTCCTCTGCCTCCTCTCGTTGTTCATCCCGCCACTGGGCATCTGGCTGTTCGTGCGCTGGATGTTGGCGCCGGCGGCGGTGGCGGCCGAACCGATCGGCGCCAACGCAGCCGTCCGCCGCAGCGCAGCGCTCGTCAAGAGCAGCTGGTGGCGATGCTTCCTCACGATTGCCACCGTGCTGATCCTCACCAGTCTCGTGGCGATGATCCTGGGGCTGAGCGTCGGTGTTGCCGCGGTTTTCATCCCCAACCTGCCGCTGGACATCGGTGTGATGGTCGTCGGATCAGCCGCCGTGCTGGCGGGCTCGCTGGCGATCCCGCTCGTGCCGATCGCCTTCACCTTGCTCTACGTCGACCTGCGGGTTCGCAAAGAAGGCTTCGACCTCGATTACCTGGCCAGGTCCGCCGCCGAAGCCGCGTAGGCCCTCGACGTCAGCCGGTGTTCTGCAGTCCGGCGGCGATGCCGTTGATCGTCCGCAGCACCGCTTGCAAATGAGCGGGCCGCCGCGGGTCATCGCCGGAAAGGCGGCGTAACTCACGCAGCAACCGGACCTGGAAGTAACTCATCGGGTCGATATAGGGGTCCCGCAACCGCAGGCTGGCTAGCAGCTGGGGCTGGCGCTCGAGCACGGACTGCTGTTCGGTGATGTCCAGTACCGATCGATGGGTGCGATCGAACTCGGACTCGATCGCCGAGAACAACCGCTCGCGCTCGGGCTCGTCCCTCACGAGTGTCGAGTAGTGGCGCGCGATCCGCATGTCGGCCTTGACCAGCACCATCTGCAGGTTGTCGACCAATGAGCGGAAGAACAACCAGTTGCGGTACATGTCGCGCAAACATTCCAATCCGCCGGGTCGCGACGCGTACTCCTGAAACGCCGATCCGACCCCATACCAGGCTGGAAGGAGATGCCGGTTCTGCATCCAGGCAAAGACCCAGGGAATGGCACGCAGATCTTCGATGGCGAGCGTGCCTCCTCGGCTGACGGGCCGCGAGCCCGTGTTGAGCTGCGCGATCTCCTCGATGGGGCTGGCCTGCTCGAAGTAGGCCTGAAACCCGGCATCCTCATACACCATCGACCGAAAGCGCGTGCGGCTCTCCTCGGCCATTGCATCCATGGCCTCGCGCCACGCCGGCTTTACCTGGCGCGCCTGTGCGGGGATCAGTGAGTGCTCGAGCATCGCGCCCAGGACCAGCGACAGGTTGTGGCGCGCGGTCTCGGGGCGCGCGTACTTGCGGTGGATCACCTCGCCCTGCTCGGTGATCTTGATCTTTGGATCTCGGGCGGTTGCCGGCTGCGCGAGGATTGCCTCGTGGGTTGGGCCGCCGCCCCGACCGACGGTCCCGCCACGTCCGTGGAAGATTCGCAAGGTCCGGCCGTGCTGGGCAAGTACCGCGGCGATCGACTCATGTGCGCGGTCCAGCGCCCAGGCGGCGGACAGATAGCCGACTTCCTTGTTGCTATCCGAGTAGCCGAGCATCACTTCCTGGATCCCGCCCCGCCCATCAAGCTGGCGCGCGTACAGCGGATCGCTCAGGAGCGACTTCATGGTTGCGGACGCCCGTTCGAGCGCGCCCAGACGTTCGAAGAGCGGAACAATGTCGACATCGCTCCTCGGCGGATCGCCGCGCAGGTCGTGAAGACCGGCTAGGCCCGCCAGGAACAATGCGTCCAGCACGTCGTCGGCGGTCTCGCTCATGCTGACGATGAACGTTTGCGCGGCGCCCGGCGTCGACCGCTGCGCCTCGGCCATCGCCGCCAGGGTCGCGAGCAGATTGCCGGTGACCGGCGACCAGCGTGGGTCCACCACCGAGACCGGCGGCGGGTTCAGCGTCGCGGCACGTCGTTGCATCGAACTGCTGCCCAAACGGTCGAAGACCTCGGCCCTGGCAGCGGTCACGACGGCTCGGTGCTGGCGGACGTCAAGCCGAGCGCCGGCGAAACCGAACACGCTTACCTGGCGGCGCAGCTGGGCAAGGTCGCCATCGGCGACAGCGCGCCCATGGTGCCCTCGAAGACTCGCGTCGAGCAGATCGAGGTCGGCCCTCAGCGTGCCCACGGACGGATACGCGCCGGGGCCATACTCCAGGGTGGCTCCGAGGCGCTGCCAGATGAACGAAAGCTTGCGTCGGTAGGGTTCATCGGCCGTCCCGGGATTCAGTGACTGAGCGTAGTCCTCGAGCGCTTCTTCGTCTCGCCGAATCGACGTCGCCAGCTCGCGGCTCACCGTTGTTAGCCGCGTCGACTGGCTCAGGTCACGCGCCAAGGCGCGGACCCGCTCGCGATACAGCGTCAGAAGCGCACGTCGCTGCAGATGCAGCGTCTGCGCCAGCATCGCCGCATTGGCATTGGGATTGCCGTCCTGGTCGCTGCCGACCCAGGAGCCGAGAACAATGGAGGGCTCGATGTCGGAGCTGATGCTTGGGTAATGGCGCCCCACCGCCTCAGCGAGCTCAGCCTGAACGTCCGGGAGGCCATCGAAGAAGGTCCGCTCCAGATAGAAGAGCGCGTTGCCAACCTCGTCGAGGACCCGCGGTCGG
>DASTJZ010000099.1:0-34132 GCA_035716185.1 Candidatus Dormiibacterota bacterium | reverse complement strand
CGAACGTCAGCTTGCCGAAGCGCGTGAGCAGCAGACCGCGACCGCAGAGGTTTTGCAGGTCATCAACTCTTCGCCGAGCGACCTCGCCCCAGTTCTCGACACGTTGGTGCAAACGGTGGCGCGCCTCTGCCGCGCCGACCGAGTGGGTATGTACCGCCGACGCGACGACGCGTATCACCTAATCGCATCGCATGGCATTTCGGAGAAGGAATTCTTCCGCGCTCATCCCCTGGCGATCGACCGCAGCACGCTGAGCGGCCGGGTCGCTATGGAGCGTCGGCCCATCCACATCCCCGACGTATTGCAGGACCCCGAATACGGCTATGAAGTACAGCAGATCGCGGGCTACCGTTCGATGCTGGGCGTTCCGCTGCTGCGCGGGAATGAGCTAATCGGCCATTTCAACATGACCCGTAGGCGCGTCGATCCATTCACAAGCAAGGAGATCGAACTCGCCACCACCTTTGCCGCTCAGGCGGTGATCGCCATCGAGAATGCGCGCCTCATCACCGAGACGCGCGAGGCGCTCGAACAGCAGACCGCCACCGCCGAGGTGCTCGGCGTCATCAACGCCTCGCCTGGCGATCTCGCGCCGGTATTCGACGCGATGCTGGAAAAGGCGATGCGGCTGTGCGAGACGACGTTCAGCTATCTGATGACCTGGGACGGCGAATGGTTTCATCGGATTGCTTTCGGGGTATGCCGGAAGACCTGATTGAGGAAATGCGGCAACCGATGAAACCGGTGCCGGGCTCGTTCCTCGACCAGGTTGTTCAGGGGAAAGACCTCGTCTGCCATGCTGACCTGCAAGAGGCAGAGGCTGGATCCGTAGGACCGGGCGCGGCATCGCTGATGCGCAATGGCGCTCGCGCCAGAGCTATGGTCGCGCTGCGCAAAGACGGACGTCTCCTCGGCACGATCACGGTCTACCGCACCGAAGTCCGCCCGTTCACCGACAAGCAGATCGCGCTATTGCAGAATTTCGCGGCGCAGGCGGTCATCGCGATGGACAATGCGCGCCTGATTACCGAGACACGCGAGGCCCTGGAGCAGCAGACTGCGACCGCCGAGGTGCTGGGGGTCATCAACTCTTCCCCCGGTGATCTCGCACCGGTGTTTGAGGCGATGCTCGACAAGGCGCGAGGCCTGTGCGGCATCGCTTTGGCCAGCTTGCATCTTCGTGAGGGCGTGACATTCCGAGCAGTTGCAGCGCGCGGCGTGGCGGAAGCTTTGGCGGACCTATTGCGCCAGCCTTATGACGCTCCACCAGGCTCTCCGCCCGCTCGCCTGCTCGCGAGTGAACCAACTGTCCACATCACTGACATCGCTGAAGAGGCGAAGCAGCGTCCAGAGGCTGTGAGGGCGCGGGTAGCCGCTGAATACGGTATGCGAACGGTGCTCTTTATCCCACTGCGGAAAGACACCGATCTACTGGGCTTCATAACGGCGTATCGTCAGCAGGTGCAGCCGTTTTCCGATAAGCAGATTTGTCTGCTCCAGAACTTTGCGGCGCAAGCAGTTATCGCGATGGAGAACGCGCGACTATTTGGTGAGTTGCGGGAGCGTAATGAGGAGATCGCCGGATGGAACCGTGAACTGGAAGAGCGGGTCGCAACACAACTCGCCGAACTTGAACGAACTGGAAAGCTGCGGCGGTTCCTCGCGCCGCAATTGGCAGAGTTCATCGTCGCACGAGGTGATGAAAGCATCCTTGAAAGCCATCGCCGCGAGATCGTCGTCGTGTTCTGCGACGTCCGTGGCTTCACCGCATTCGCCGAGCGCGCCGAGCCGGAGGAGGTCATGGCCCTGCTACGCGACTATCACGCCGCGCTCGGGCCAATCGTCGCGCATTTCGAAGGCACACTCGACCACTACAGCGGCGATGGGGTCATGGTGTTCTTCAACGACCCAATACCTACGCCCGAACCGGCGAAGCGAGCAATCGAGATGGCCGTGGCAATGCGCGAGGCAGCGCAACAAGTGCTCAAGACTTGGCGTCGACACGGCCACAATCTCGGCTTCGGTGTCGGCATCTCGCAGGGCTACGCGACCTTGGGCCAGATCGGCTTCGCCGAGCGCATGGACTACACCGCCATAGGTACAGTCACAAACCTCGCGGCCCGGCTGTGCAGTGAGGCTAAGGATAGACAGATATTAATCAGCCGCCGTGTAGCGGTCGCAGTGGAAGGTGACGCCAAGCTGGAAGAGATCGGCGAGGTCTCGCTAAAGGGCCTGAGCCAACCCGTTGCTGTTTATAACGTCATGCAGTAGGTGCCTTTGCCTGCTCCAGCGGCGGACCGCCTGATGGCCTAAAGGGTCCGGTGAAACCGGATAGCTATGGTGGGGCTCGCCGCACCTCAGCCGCTGGCTTATCCTCGCGCTCGCCGAGATACACCACCTGCCGCAGCAAGCCGTCTTCGGTCCACGTCAAATAACTCACCTCCACCACCATCTCCGGTCGCACCCAATGCACCCGTGACAACACCAGCGGCGAGCCGAACCGGCTGTCCCTTGGAGGCGGGACGGCGAGGGGCATCTTGCCGATGGCGAGAGGTTGTAGGCTCCGCCAGAGCCGCTCCAGCTCCTTCTCTGGCATCCCTGTACCCGCCCGGCCTGCGTAGACCAGCTTGCCGTCCGGCGTGTAGTAGCCGAGGAGCAGCGAGCCAAGTCGGTGACGGCTACCTTCGGGATCACTCCACCCGACCACGATGAACTCCTCACGGTTGAGACACTTCGTCTTGAGCCAAGTGCGCCTGCCGGGCTCGTAGGCTGCGTTGACGCGCTTCGACACCACACCTTCAAGGCCGTGCTCACAGACTACCCGATAGAACGCAGGCCCATGCCCGAGCTGATGATCAGTGTATTGCAGACAGGGCGGCGCATCGGCGAGCAAGCTCTCCAGCCGAGCCTTGCGCTCGACCAGCGGCGATGCGCGCAAGTCCTCTCCGTCGAGGAAGAGCAGGTCGAATAGGAAGAACACGAGCGAGCCATTGCGGGTGTCAGCGGCATTCTGGACGAGGTTGAACGCGGTCCGGCCATCGGGGAGAACGCCGCACAGCTCACCATCGAGGTACGCTGCTGTGACGGATAGCTCGGCAAGAGCCTCGGCGATGGCCGGGTATTTGGACGTCCAGTCCAGGCCGGTGCGCGTGAGGAGGCGCACGTCGCCGCTGTCGAGGCGAGCGTGCATGCGGTAGCCATCTAGTTTTATTTCATGGACCCAGCCCAGGCCATCAGGGGCCTGATTGACCAGGGTCGCCAACTGGGGCGGAATGAAGCCGGGCGAAGTCGCAGGTGAGCCCCTGCGGCGGTGACGAGTAAGGGTCATCAGGTCTTCGGAGTTACCTCATCTATGCTGTTGCCTTCGTGATGGTGGATGGTGGGGAAGCTCATGGTTCCTGGGGTGGGAGGCTGCCCGGGTGTGTTAGGTGCGAAGGCAAACGGATTTCCGAGTGGTGTAATCCGGTAACAGTACCGCGTAACGTGTACCTGCGTTCTCGGGAAAATGTCGCGGTATTTAATCCAACCCCAGACGTAAATGAATTTCTGCCCGATCTGGGCAAGGGCGATGTCTTGCGGAGTGACAGGCGGGCCAGGATATCTCGGAACTAGCCCGCCATTGAGATCCATTTGAGGCGCGATGACGCCGCTCGCGGTTTGTGTCGGATCATGGACGAACGGATATTGTGGCGGAAGGGGTGTGTTCCTAACTTCGCATTCCACATACATCAGCATCTCTTTTGTAGGTGTGCGCCCAATGTTCCGCAAAACTGGACGAAATCGCCAATTCCAAACGTTCGCGGTCGTCGCGTCCGGTTCGAAAAGCGAGAAGATGTCGGGCACGAAAATGAAAGCCCGCTTATCTTCCCTGTTGAATACCTCTTGCCGGTTGGTCGCGACCCAAAGGGTGAGAGTAAAAAGGGCTATGGCGACAGTGGCCAGGGCTGTGATAGCGGGGCCGTAATAGTTAAGGGCTTCGCCTATACGCCAGATAGAGACGAACACAAGGTTATGAGGGGCGCAACTTGCCTGAGCCGCATTCTCGGTTTTTGTGCAGATCTCACCGTTCAATGGTGTGAGGAATGAGACCTCCAGCGCCACAATGAGAAGCAGCGTCCCGAGAATCGAGATCGCGCCAAGCAGGGGTTTCAGCATCTCTGGCAGTACCGAATGCGAGTGCTCCCTGGCCTTCAGGAGCATCGATCAGCGCCACGATATCACTGAACCGGGCGAGTACCAGATTTGCGGTAGCGGGCGTTCGCCGATCATCAAAGCCCAGCGGATCGAGATCACGGCCCGACCCTTCTTGTCACACTCGCGACATCGCATCCGACTTCCCAGGTCTTGAACTTTGTAATCGGGGTCTACGCCTGCGGTGATCAACATCGCTGTGGTCAACCGCTCTGTATGGCCACAGATGCAGTCAACTTGGACGAGGTCGCCAGGGCCGAGGTACGATACCCGAGCGGCGTAAAAGGGGACCACGGCGGGGTCTCCTAGACGAACCACGCCAGCACTTCGTCGAGCAAGCACGGCACCCGCACCACATGCCCGCCGTGTAATTGGACTATCGTTTCGTCGCGGCACTCGTCGGCATCGTAGATGACTGCGACAGCATGTTGGCGGACGGCATAGCGAGTGCCGTCGATCCCGGTGATCAGGATGAACCCACCTGCCATGCGCTCCCTGCCGACCGCCAACTTGCATCTCGGACATTAACCGGCATAGTGCGGGTAATCGTGCGCGCCGCGCGTTCGGACCCGGCTCAGCTGCTACGGAGGCATTGATGAGCTATACTCTCCCGCAGAACGTAACCGCGCCGGAGCCAAGACTGAAGAATTTGAATGTCCTATATGATGACGGAGAAGGATCGTTCGCTGTTGCGGAGTTTGCTTGGGATGGTGAGCCGAATTGCATCGGTATTCGTTGGAACGGAAACACACGGCATCCTGAAGGGAACCCAGTCTCTAGTTCCAACCCGGTGTGGTTAGTTGTGCCTGAGCCGTTTACAAGCCCGATCCGGGCTATCGCTGCCGCTCTCGGCGAAGTGCGACGTCGCGGCTAATCGCTCTGACCCATTACCCCCTGTTCGAGCGTTGAGAATATAAGACGTCTCCGACGCCCTGGGCACCCACTCGCGTCTCAGCTGTAGGTCTGGCCTGACAATTCAGCTCCGCGTGTGCGGGGAGCCCGCTCAACTCACTGAACTGAGCATTGTTGATGCGGTTCAGCCCCGCGTGTGCGGGGAGCCCTGGGGCACTACCGCCTTGTAGGCATCACTGACCGGTTCAGTCCCGCCTGTGCGGGGAGCCCCGCTCCGCTGCCGTTTTTGCGGGCAAGTTGATCGGCTCAGCCCCGCGCGTGCGGGGAGCCCCGCCGGACAATGATGCCGTCGTTCTCCGACCACGGTTCAGCCCCGCGCGTGCGGGGAGCCACAAAAGCACCGACGGCGGGTCATATCTTCAACGGTTCAGCCCCGCGCCTGCGGGGAGCCCTCAGCAGCTTTGATCGCGGCATTGTCGTACTCCGGTTCAGCCCCGCGCGTGCGGGGAGCCCTACTGCCGTTTGGCTCAGTAATTGGCTGATTTACGGTTCAGCCCCGCGTGTGCGGAGAGCCCATTATCTCAAGCCGCGGCCGATCGCCGTACACCGGTTCAGCCCCGCGCGTGCGGGGAGCCCAGGGCCTCCATATTAGGAGGCCACTGACGCATCGGTTCAGCCCGCGTGTGCGGGGAGCCCTCTCACGCTGACCCGAAGACGGGCGCGCTCATCGGTTCAGCCCCGCGTGTGCGGGGAGCCCAATTTTCAGATCGTCGGCAATCAACTCGAAACCGGTTCAGCCCCGCGTGTGCGGGGAGCCCTCGCTGGTGAACAGGATCGGCGTATGGATCGACGGTTCAGCCCCGCGTGTGCGGGGAGCCCGCCGCCAGCTTCGCCGTGGGGCTGGCCGGGGTCGGTTCAGCTCCGCGTGTGCGGGGAGGCCCAGATGCCGTCCCGCAGGTCGCCGGTCAACGTCGGTTCAGCCCCGCGAGTGCGGGGAGCCCTACAATGCCTATCAGGGCATACAGGGAAACAACGGTTCAGCCCCGCGTCTGCGGGGAGCCCGTTCCGTCGGATCGCGTGATCCCGAACATGTGCGGTTCAGCCCCGCGTGTGCGGGGAGCCCAACGGCCAGATGTTCGAGATGCTGGAGCGCGGCGGTTCAGCCCCGCGGTGCGGGGAGCCCACGCTGCGTTGGCTTGGTCGCAACGATCTCTTCGGTTCAGCCCCGCGTGTGCGGGGAACCCGTTATCAGGCTACGCGACATGTGCAATGCACACGGTTCAGCCCCGCGTGTGCGGGGAGCCCCAAGCTCTAGACGACAATCTCTATAAGGACCACGGTTCAGCCCCGCGCGTGCGGGGAGCCCGTGCCGCCCGAGGCAGTCGTGCCGCTATTATCCGGTTCAGCCCCGCGTGTGCGGGGAGCCCTGCTGACACGTTCACCCCCGCTGTCTCCCGATCGGTTCAGCCCCGCGTGTGCGGGGAGCCCAGTCAGCGTCGGCGCAATTCATCAATCTCGGCGGTTCAGCCCCGCGTGTGCGGGGAACCCAATCCCCCCGAGACCGCCGCTCAGGATCGAGACGTTCAGCCCCGCGTGTGCGGGGAGCCCTCCCCCTTCACCTGCAAGACCCGTTGCATTTCCGGTTCAGCCCCCTTGTGCGGGGAGCCAGCCGCGTCGATGATTGGTGTCGGACGCTCAGCCGGTTTCAGCCCCGCGTGTGCGGGGAGCCTCACGACCTCCAGAAGCGCACCGGGTTCCAGCCCCGCGTGTGCGGGGAGCCCGGTCATGGCTCGCCCGTCTCTGGCGCGTCCGTCGCTTCAGCCCCGCTAGTGCGGGGAGCCCGTTTCGATGACCCGCTTTGGCCTTGGCGGTTCCGGTTCAGCCCCGCGTGTGCGAGGAGCCCAACGCAGGCGTCGGTGATGTTCTGACCCTGGTACGGTTCAGCCCCGCGTGTGCGGGGAGCCCAAGATCGGACAGCCGGGCGGGACGTGCATCTACGGTTCAGCCCCGCGAGTGCGGGGAGCCCCTCAGCGCCTTCGTTATAACTCGCGGTCCATTCGGTTCAGCCCCAAGAGTGCGGGGAGCCCGAGAAATCGCTCATATTGGCGGTGAAGATGATCGGTTCAGCCCCGCGTGTGCGGGGAGCTCATGGCGAACAATGGCGGGGTGCCGGATTATTACGGTTCAGCCCCGCTGTGCGGGGAGCCCATGATAGACCGCAACCGGGAGCAGGATTATTCCGGTTCAGCCCCGCCACGCGCGGGGAGCCCCAAATTGCCAATTTGCCAACTTCAGCCCCGCGCGTGCGGGGAGCCCTCACTGTCTTCTCCGAGGTGTTCGATAGGAAACGGTTCAGCCCCGCGTCTGCGGGGAGCCCTTACCCGATATGTAGAGGCGGGTGATCTCCTCCGGTTCAGCTCCGCGTGTGCGGGGAGCCTACCGTTCCGGCTTCGATGTCGATGTCATCCCACGGTTCAGCCCCGCGTGTGCGGGGAGCCCGATCGCAGCCCGCACCACCTCAACGTCACTGCCGATTGAGCCCCGCGTGTGCGGGGAGCCCTATACGATTGGGCCGATTGATGTCGCTTACGCCGGTTCAGCCCCGCGTGTGCGGGGAGCCCTTGTCCGAGGAGTGCTGGATCGAGAACGTAACCGGTTCAGCCCCGCCTGTGCGGGGAGCCCCTGACGCTGATCCGCGCGATCGAGGAGCACGACAGTTCAGCCCGCGCATGCGGGGAGCCCTTTCCGAGAAGCATCGGAACGAGAATTTCACTTATCAATCAGCACACCAGGGAGCGGATTGTTAATCGCCCGCGGCCGGTTTGTCATAAGGAACAGTATGGAGGCCCATTTTTATCGGGATCAGACGGGCGGGGTAACACGCGGCTTGCGCCGGTTACCGGCCTGCTTGCCGGATCAGCATAAGGCCGCAACCGAACGCCTTGGCAGCGCCGAAGCCCCTCAGCACGCTGGCGAGAAAACGGTCGGCATCGGCCACCGTCAGCACGCCTTGAAAAATTAGCGTCGAAAAGGTGATCCCTCGCTTTCCCTCACGAGGAATGCGGACCTGTTCATAACCGTCGATGTGCAAGCGATCGGGCTCGATGCTGAACCCACTCGTTGAGCCTTTGCGAGCGAGCCAGCTCGCACCCGCTTCGCGAATTACACCTTCCCGAGCCGCTGCGCGCTCCCCTTGTGCCACATCGTGCAGCGCATGCATGACGACGTCGGCGCGCCTGCCTCGCCGACCATGAGGACCAGGGACGCTAACGACCGGATTAGCTCGCAGCTCGAAGCCGAGGCGCTGACCCTGAGACAGCATCGGAGCAAAGGGCTTGTATTCGAGATCGAACAGATTGTGCGGATCGACGGGAGGTCGATTAGCCAGGATCAGGAATTCTCCTGGCCGCATTTCCCGCCACAGGAAGTCGCGGCGACGATCGGGCCCGTCCGCAAACAACGCCCAGACCAGCGAATGAGCAGCGCCGAGGCGCGCACCCGGCTCTTCAGGCACGAGGATACGGGCAAGCGCATCCGCTGGACGATCTCGCCGCAACCGCGCGCGTGCGATTACCGGTGTGGTAGCTGAAGAAACCGAGGCGCTCACAGGCTCTCCGAGAGAACGGCCTCTTCGCGCAGCGTGAACTGCCAGCGGCGGCGGCTCGCCAGTGCATCACGCCGGACTTCGATGCGTTCGATCGGCAGAGCGAACTCGCGCGCGTCTGATGCCGTCATGGTAACGATAGCCCCCGGGCTCAGCCGTAGCAGTTGTCGTTCCAGCTCCGGTCCAGCATTCGCCCTTTGGCTGAGCGCGGCGACCGGGTTGGCCGCCTCAATCCGCTGGGGCGCCATCGGGAGCATCAGGGGGCAGGACTTCCGGCCGAAATAGGGGGCGTATCGCGGGCTGAGGAGGGCTTCTTCGATCTCTGTCAGCGACCAACGTCCGCCCGGCCTGTTCCACAGCGCCGTCAGGACCATCACCTCCGTCCGGTAATCGCGTCGGGACAAGATCGTTTCGAGATCGGGCGCGCCCAGTTCCTCTGCGCGGGTCGAGAACCGACGACCTCGACGCACGGGAGGCACCTGCGCCGTGTGGTAATCGGGCAGCAGCGGCCCTGCGTTCTGAACCCTCAGAGCAAGACCGTAGCCGGTTTCAAGCGAGTTGTGAGCTGCCTCATCCTCGCGGGTCAGCCCCATGCACCCAGCGATCAACCCCAGCACTGCCGAGCGTCCAGGCCGGTCCCAACTACTGCGGCGCTCGCCGACTGCGATTTCACCCATTGCCGCGAGCGGCGCTGTGAGGGTGAAGGTCAAGAACTCAGGCATGACTGGCCGCGTCGCGGCAGAAGCCAATGATCTCGTCCAGCGTGCCCTGACCCGTTGCTACGTCCATTATTGCCGTAGCGTCCGCAGCCGGTCCGTAGGCGTGGTCGAGCTTGGCCCGCCAATCCGCAAGCTGCGCCACCGACGCAATAGCCAGGTCTTCGGCCTGGACAGGCTTGACGAAAGCCCCGGCCAAGGTGCGGGGTTGCGCTGTCCCAAATTCGGCCAGGACATAATGCGCTCGCGCACGAGCGGCAAACGAAGGCTGCTTACCCTTTGGGCTCACAGTTGACGCGGCTTCCACGAGCGCAGCGGAGGCGTCGGCGGCAAGTGCCTTGTGGCCATCGAGGTTGCGCACCAGCAGCTCGGTGTCGATGCAGGCATACAGGTAAAAGATGCCCGACCCGAAACCGAGTTCACCGACGAAACCCGCGCCTGCATCCTCGTCAGCGGTCTTCAGGTCGTCGATCGCAGTGTAGTAATCGTCCTCAACCGTTACCCGATGCGTGGTGATCGCGTGCGCCACTTGAACCGCGGCTTCCCGGTTGTATTGCGGGTTGTCGGCCAACATGCGCCCAAACATTGCGATGTCCGCAGCGGTATCCGATTGTCGAAGCAATTGGTCGGCCGTCGGCGCGATCGCCTCACCGGCTGCAATACGATCGGCGAGCGCCAGTGCTGCGGCGCGCTCCTCGGGCCCAATGAAAGCGAGCTGCTCGGTGCGGGCTGGTGCGGTGTCACGCTCAGGTTTCAGCTTCCCGAAATGCTGCGCGATCTCGCGCGCAATCTTCAAAGCGCGTTCTGCCGCGACCCCTTGCTCACGGAGATGACGTTCTATGTCCTCGCCGAAACGCTGCGTGCGCTGACCACGATGCTCGTGCAGCCGCTCGGCGAAGATCGGCGACGTCCGCCAAGCGCGTTTCAGGGCTTGGCTGCTGATGCGTAGTCGGGGCACCCCACCGACCGTTGCCGTCTTCGGCCGTCCGGTATCGTCGCGGTTCAGGTTAGACGGTGGATAGAAGGTCAGCAGGTGAAGCTGAATAAAGCGGCTCATACAACGGCCTCCTCCGGCACAGGCTCGGCCGTAGGCGCGGCGAAGCCAGCATTATAGTAGTGGAAAATCCAATCCCGCCGCCGACGCTCCGACCAATCGACACAGGCCAGGGCCAGCTCGCGAACATTGAGCCGATGTTTAGCAAGCTGTACAGCGCGCCGTAGCATTTCGAGACGGGCTTGCGGAGTATCGGCCTCGATCAGTCGGCGGAACCGGAGCGGCTTCATCGCGGCGCGCTCGGCGGGATCGTTCAAAGCTGGACCCAAGGTTCGCGCGGGATGCTCCGGGTAATCTTCGCGAACAGTCGCGAGGACGGCTGCGCATAAAGCGATGCCCGGCAATTCATCGGGACGCCGCTTCCCCAGCGCGGCAAAGAGCGTGAACGTCTGCGGGTCTTGCATCGCCTCTAACAAATCAGCCCGCCGCAAGCGAGCGAGAGCCGCTCGATCGCCTTGAGGGTTGCGCGCACCGTTAGCAAAGTACGGTTGCAAGCCTCGCCACCACCTCACCGCATCCCGCGCTTGCTCCGTGTAGGATTTCATTAGCCTGTCCCCATCGCTTCAGACTGACGGCGCTGTTTACCTTTGGGCTCGGGCAAAGGTAACTGAAGCGCCTCAAACACCCGACTGCCGATCGGGCCTCGGCCATCAAGCGTACCGAACAGGTTTCGACGCGCTTCCACGATCCGCCGTGGATCAAAGGACGCGGTTGAGGGGTCGAGTGGCGCTGCTTCGTCAAACACGCGAAGCGCAGTGGACTTGAGCGCCCAGTGCCATGCTGGAGCTACGCTGTCGAGTGCCGCCTCCCAGCTACCTGCTGCCTTCGTTATGGGCTCGATGAGATTGAAGAAGGGATCTTGGGTGGTAGACCAGAAGTTCTCGTAGATCGATGCAAGCGGCGCGCTGTCGGTGCTGGTATCGCGGCTAAAGCGCGCCTGCCGGACCGCATTACGAAGAGCAGAAGCCGTGAGCCCGGCTGCCTCGACCAGCCTCCGCGCTACCTTGTCGAAGGCTTCGGAGGCTTGGGGCTCGGTGCCGGGGAGCGGCATTTCGCTCTCCACGAAGGCACGGGCCTTCATGTTGTCCATGTCGTAGCCCGCGGCGAACAACCGAGAAGAAGTACCGGACGGCAACACATTCACCGAGCGCGCACGCCAGTCGGAGATTGCGCGAGCCGGACGCCGCGTCCCGGCTTCATCCCCGACAGCGATAGCGAGCCAATGCCGATACCCGATCCCGCCGGGCTGAGCATGGACCGGCAGCCAAGCGCCGCTTTTATTGTCCTTGTATGCAGGGGACAAGGGATGCTCCCAGGCAACGTACTTGATGCCATTCGGTCGTTGTCGCCAGCCAGTCACGATCGCCGGATCGACGACGCCTGTCAGGTCGCAGGGCAGGCACTCGGCATTGTCGGCGAAGTTAAGCCTGATCCGCCGCGGCATGCCCCAGAATGCCTGCAAACTATGGGCCTCGGCAGGTGTCGTTGCGCGAAACCGGTCAGCGGTGCGGGTCGGGGCCAGCCACGGAAAGACGCGAGATAGATCGGCGCCCCGCGGCTGACTGACGCGTGGGGTGTTTGCCCAGACAAGGTGCCAGAGTGAGTAGCGGCCGACACCCCCAGGAGATGCCAACGTCGTCAGCGGGCCACCACCGCGCACCGAAGTCAGGTTTCCTCGCCCACCGCTCGGCGCGTAGCACTGCAACGTAAACAGCGAGATCGCCGCGGCCGCTCGCGACAGGTGGGTTATCCTGCCCGCTTTCACGAGTAGCGCGGTGTTGTTCCGCCGTGTGTTCGCCCCAGATGCTTCGATTAGCAATGTCTCGGGACTGTCGGGCTCCCCCGGTAGTTCGTCGAAGTCCTGAAGGAAGCGGGGTCCAGGGCCGTCCAGATTGAATGCGTGTGTGAGCGGCACGAACGCCTCGGCGAGCGCCTCCGGCGAGGGTGGGTTCTCCCATCCTTCAACCCAGGCTTCTTCATCGTCCGCCGGAGGGCAGGCCGTAGCGATCAACCCGATCAGAAACTCGATGCTACCGATGCGGAAGTCCGCCCTAGGCCACTCGATTCCGACAACAGGGTTCGTGTCGATCCCGCTGGTGATCTCAGCGGGTCGAATGTGCTCAATGTGCCCATCAGCACGACGTGCGGGGAGCCATTGCTCATCGACGAGGTTGAACATTCTTGATCACGGAGCTTTATGCCGAGAAAACTAAACCTGAAACCGTGCTGTATGTCACCGTCCGTCGCTGGCCCCGCGGGTCGATTGCCGTCCCACTCCACCTTTCGGTCCCATCCGGCTGCAGGAGCAGCACAGGGATGTCGCGATCCCAGGCAGGCCAATCCTTCTTCAGCCGTTCAACTCGCTGATCTTCTTCGCTGCTCCTGATCCGGGTAGCTCGAAGCGAGACTTCCGAGAGCGCCCAAGCACGGCGGGTCTCTTCATTCGCATACCAGGGCACGACAGCGCCTGCCTGCTCCCGCGCCAGCCTAAAAACGATCTGGGCTTCGCCTAGTCGCGTCGGTGTCCGAACGTCCGGTTCCCACAGTCCGGACCGGCGGTCGTATGGTTCATCGAGCCTGAGCACGTTCTGAAAGGCAACGCCGGTTGCAGCGATCTCATTGCCGTCCGCACGGTTCGAAGCGACTGCAAGCCCCGGCGGGACGGAGTTGGGCGCGTCCCGGTCATACGCCGCCTCAACAAGCTCCCGTATGCCGTCAGGTGTCTCGATGTACCCGCGTCCAAGCAGCGCGCGGGCACTCCGCCACAGGAGCGCATGATCAGGGTAGACGAAGCCGGTCCGGCGCAACTCGGCCCCGAGCCATGCGGGCACAGGGTCATCAACCGGCTCTGGTGCGAGCAGTAGCAAGCGCGGCCCTGCTATTGGCCGGTCGTCGCGACGATGTCGCCATAGACGCCCCGCTCGCTGGATGATCAGGTCGGCGGGTGCAAGGTCGGTAACGACCAAATCGAAGTCGAGATCGAGGCTTTGCTCGACCACCTGCGTTGCCACCAGCACCCGCCCGTTCCGCGCCCCCGGCGAGCCGCTGCGTCCGAACCAGTTTAGAACCCTCGTCTCGATGTCCTGCCGGTCGCCCATAGCAAAACGGGCATGGAATAGGCTCGCGTCAAGACCAACCGCTCGCAGCGCCTCTACCGCTTCGATAGCATCGTCAACAGCGTTGCGTATCCAGCCAACAGCCGCACCCGCTTGTGCAGCGTCGCGAATAGACGCGAGAGCGGCTCCTCGATCAGCAAGCCGCTCAACAACAACACGTCGCGCAAGATCCGGCGCTATCGAACAAGCCTGTGTAGAAACCCGATCGCGGGAGACCGTTGTTGTCAGCGGATACTTGGTAGACGCATCGGCCGAGGTCGCGGCGCTACCGAGCCCCGCGAGGAAGGCCGCCTGAAGTTCGCCCCGTTGCCTCGCGGTCAATGTCGCCGAGAGCAAGATTGCACTGCCACCGAGTGCCGCCTGAAAGGCTAATAGCCCGTGCAGCTCCTTAGTCATGTAGGCGTCGTAAGCATGCGCCTCGTCTACGATCAGCACGCGCCTCGACAACCCAAGAAGTCGCAACGGTGCATGGCGCGAGGGCAGCACAGCCATGATCGCTTGGTCGACCGTGCCTACGCCAATCTCGGCGAGAAAGGCCTTGCGACGGTCATCCGCTATCCAGGCCGCACATTGGGCGCCAGCCGTCTGATCGGCAGGTTCAGGCGGATCACGCTGCGGATCAGCCGCCGCATCCAAAATGCTCGTCGTGAAACCCTCATGCAGACTTCGTCGCCCATGCGACAGCACCAGGGATGGACTGCTCCCCGCCGCGAACAATCGGCGATAGGCCTCCCCTAGCCGAGCGTACATCGCGTTCGCGGTCGCCATGGTCGGCAACGCGAAAAACAGCCCGTCCGCACGACCCGCCGCCATGAGCCGATGAGCGAGAACAAGCGCCGTCTCAGTCTTGCCCGCGCCGGTCGCGTCCTCGATCGTGAACAGGGCTGGGCCGTCTGGAATAGGAACCACTTCAGCCCAGGCTTGTAGAGGTCGGACCGAAAGCCCGGGGAATAGCCCTGACAGACCCCCATCCTGTGCCACCGTCGAGGGAAGCAGGTGCGCATCGGCAACCGCCTGCCGGGCGCGAGGTAATGCAAGCTCGCACCAATAGCGATGCAGGTCTCTGTGCTGCTCTGCAACGACGGGCTGAAACCACTCTCTGCCCGAGCCGAGCCAGTCAGCAGCGACCGCGAGGCCCGCCAGAAACCAAGCCAGGTGCTGTCGCGCCGTATTATCAAGCTGCGGCAGCGGCGGCGGGTTGATCACTCCCAGTGCTTGAGTAATGAAGGCGCCCGCTGCATCGAGGCACACTCCGCAAGCAACCTTCCGCCCCAGCTCAGGGGTGTCAAACTCCCGGGGCGGCCTACCATGATGACCTGTTACTGCGCGGAATAATGGATAGCGAGAACTGGCGGTCTTCCAGTCTGCGAACAGCGGATCAACAAATCGTTTGAGCGCACCGCAAAGAAGCGCGTACCCCGCATCATCATGAAAGCCCGGCGGCGGCTGAGAAAAGGGACCGAGCGACGGCGGCCACAGAGCCGGAACCTTGGCCTGAAACGGTCTGGTGAATTTGCCGACATCGTGGAACGCGACCAGGGCTGCCAATGTGCTATTCGGAACAGCAGCCGGGGCTCGATAGGCCTCAAGCAGAACCAAAGCGCAGGCTGCAACATCCAGGCTGTGATGTGGGACGCTGTGCATCGGAGCCGGTTCGCCATCACGGCCCGACTTGGCCCAGAACTCAAATAGGGGCGGCATGATGCTGATCCCTCGGCGCTGATCGGGAGCTTGTCATCCCAAAAGCACCTGTGTCATCTTCATCGACGCATCAGGCGGGCTGACGTCCCGAAGATGCGGATAGAGACCACGGCGGCAGCGAGACGGGTCATACCCGCTCGCGTCAGCCCTCCTCAACAGAAGGAGGGTTTTTTATGCCGCACATCCAAGACCATCGGTCGGCCCACACCAAGAGCCCCCGAGCAGACTTCCGCATCACCTACCACGGCACAATTACGACCATCACACCGCTCTCCGACGCCTGCCGCGAGTGGCTGGAAGGCAATGTGGAGATCGAGCCGTGGCAGCGATTTGGCCCCAGCATTGTCGTGGAGCCGCGCTACGTAGAGCAGCTCGCCGAGGCGATGATCGAGGAGGGGCTCGCAATCGAGATAGATGGCCTTTTCGAGGAGTGCGCAGGAGCCGCATTGTCGCCCGACCGCAGAGGAACACGCACCAAGCTCGCAGCCTTGACGAAGATCGCTACCGCTGTCGTCCTCGTCCTAACCCTCGCCGGTTGCGGTCCCGACCGCAGGGCTGCGTACCAGAGCCAGCTCGAAGCCGATCATCAAGCGTGCTTAAGGGGCACGATGCGCAACGCCTGTGTCGCCTACAAGCTCGATGTGGAGAAGTGCAGCGTCATCACCGGCAATCCCATCGCGGCAGGGTGCTACTGAGATGTCGATTTACCCCGACAAGAAGAACGGTGTCGTAACCGGGCGGTGGCGGGTTGAAGTCCAGCTTGGCGGGCTTCGCAAGCGTGGCCGCTTCGATGCACATAAAGAGGCACAGGAAGCCGAGCGTAAGTGGACTGAAGAGTTGGCTTCAGGGGAGGCTACCGACGCCACACCCCGTACCGATCAAACCCCGCCGACCGTCCTGCGCCTCTTGGCGAAGGCGGCTCCGCTTCTGTGGAACGGCAGCGAGCATGGCCAGCTCTCGGAAAAGAAGGTGCGCTGGATCGCCGAACACTGCGGAGACATCCTCCTGGCCCGGCTCACCACCAACTATATAGACAAGACAATCCTGACGTTGCGTACGGCAGGCAAGAGCTCAGCGACCATCAACCGCTACCTCTCAGCCCTGCACGCAGTCCTGGGCTGGGGTGCCAAGCCCGGTCGTCGCTACGTCCCGATCATGCCGGAGTTCCAATGGAAGGACGAGGACGAGGGCCGCATCCGTTACCTGACCCCGGACGAGGAGCAACGCCTGATCGGGACCCTCCGCGCCTTGGGGTTCGACGAGATCGCTGATCTGTGCATCGTGGCTGTGGACACCGGCTGCCGCCGCTCCGAGCTTCTGACCGCCCAGCGGCATCAACTCGATGGTAAGTGGCTGCGGCTGTGGCGCACGAAGACCGGTAAGGCTGGGTCAGTGGCGGTCTGGGCCAGGATATCATCCGAGACATGGGCGTACCGCATAGTCGTCTGCATGACCTGATGCCCCAGGAAGTGCTGGACGATCCGAAGGTTCACGCCCATCTGCACCAGCCGCGTAGCGCGGGTGTGTCGCAGGGCGTGGAATACGAAGTCTCTTTCCCCTGATAAGCCCATGGCGAGTTTGGCTTTCTCCCAGGCGTACCGGAGCTGATGCTCACGGACGGTGAATGGCAGCCGACCGGCTAGGATCGCCTGGGCACGCTCGGACAGCGGCACACCGCGATTGACAGGTGGAATCTCAGCTACCTGACACCCGAGGCGCGGGAGCCTGGAGAGGGGGCATTCCAAGTCGCCTCGACAGAGCCGTTCTGGAGTCCGTAGAGTAGGGGAAAGCCTGGGAGCTATAGGGGTAGCGGAAAAGCCATTCCCCCTATCCGGTGGACTCCCAGCGCCTTCTATGAGGGTGTCCGAGTGCGGAAGAGCCGCAGGCTCCGAGAGCGACGAGCTGACCGAACTCTTCTCCTGGGTCCGCTGGTCACCGGGTCAGCGCCGCAGCACTCGGCGCGCTACACCAACATCGCTGGTACCATATCGGCCCATACCCCTCTTATGGTCACCACAAAGAACGCGCTGAAGCCCGCTTGTTGTTGGTGTTCATCCGTCGTCGGCATGCGGGTCGCTGGAAACCCACTGACGCTCAAAGGCTACGGTGCACCAGTACGAGACTAACCGAACCCGGAGCCGCATATCGGGGCAGGGGCTGTTGCCGATGCCCCCTGTAGTGCCTCGTAACGGTATGATCCGGCTGGGAGGACGAGGTCCCAAATGACCGCGACGCCAGACAGCACGTTGGCCCCTGTACGCCGATCCAAGGCCGACCTCCAGCGCGAGCTTGCCGAGTTACACCGAAGGCTGGACGAGCGCACCCGCGAGCGTGACGAGGCGCTGCAACGGGAGACCGCGACCGCCGAGGTCTTACAGGTCATTAATTCCTCGCCGGGTGAACTCGCCCCGGTGTTCGACGGGATGCTCGAAAAGGCGATGCGGCTGTGCGGGGCGGCGTTTGGCCTGATGATGGTGGCTGACGGCGAAGAAGCCCCTACCGTCGCATCGCGCGGAGTGCCGACCGCTTTTGCCGAATTTCGCCGCACAAATCCTGTCTCGATGGCGAAAGGGCCGATCTTCTCCCGGCTCTTAGCCGGTGACGCCATTGTCCACACGCTCGACCTAAAGGACGACGACGCGTACCGGCGCGGTGATCCGTTGCGCTGCGCCACTGTTGACCTCGGCGGTGGCCGCACGTCCTTGATGGTGGCGTTGCGTAGGGATCGCGAGGTGGTGGGGGCAATCCATCTCTACCGCCAGGAAGTGCGGCCGTTCACCGACAAGCAGATCGCGCTCTTGCAGAACTTCGCTACTCAGGCCGTTATCGCGATGGAAAACGCGCGCCTCATCACCGAGACATGGGAGGCACTCGAACAGCAAACCGCGACAGCCGAGGTGCTCGGCGTTATCAATTCGTCGCCCGGCAACCTCGCACCGGTTTTCGACGCCATGCTGGAGAAGGCCACGCGCCTCTGCGGGGCGTCGTTCGGCATCCTATTGAACTATGACGGACAGCGGTTCCGGCACGCTGCCCTCCGTGGCATTCCGACTGCTTACGCCAAGTTCATGCAGGAGCATCCTCCCATTTATGGACCGGACAGCGCACCGGGGCGGTTATTGGCGGGCGAGGATCTGGTCCATGTGTTGGATATGACGGACACGGACCTTTACCGATCCAGTGAGCCAAATCGACAGGCGATTGCTGAACTCGCGGGCGCTCGCACCGTAGTTGCCGTGCCGCTGCGCAAAGACGACGCTCTTATGGGCGCGATAGTGGTGTTCCGACAAGAAGTTCGCGCGTTCTCGGAAAAACAGCTTTCGCTCCTACAAAACTTCGCCGCGCAGGCGGTCATCGCGATGGAGAACGCACGCCTGATTACCGAGACGCGCGAGCGTGCGGCGGATTTACAGGAGGCGCTCGAATTCCAAACTGCGACTAGCGATGTATTGAAGGTCATGAGCGGCTCTGTCTTCGATCTCCAGCCCATATTGCAAACTGTGGTCACCACGGCCGTCCAGCTGTGCCGCGCCGATCAGGCAGTCATCTACCGCCATCAGGAGGGTGAATACCGCTGGGCTGCCGGATATTCACTAACGCCCGAATACGAGCGTATCGAGCGAGAGGTTACCATTCGCCCCGGCAGCGGCACGCTGATTGGCCGCGTCGCACTCGAACGGGGCACCGTGCAAATTCTCGATGCCTGGAGTGATCCGCTCTACGAGGTCAAGGACGATGCACGGGTCGGTGGCATTCACACGATGTTGGGCGTACCGCTATTGCGTGACGGATTTCCAATCGGAGCTATCGGCCTCGCCCGAAGGCGGATCGAGCCTTACACGGAAAAGCAGATCGACTTGGTCCGCACCTTCGCCGACCAGGCGGTTATAGCGATCGAGAATGCCCGGCTCATAACGGAGACGCATGCTGCCCGTGACGAAGCAGAAGCAGCCTTGCGTGAATTGCAGACTGCGCAAGCAAGCCTGGTCCATGCGCAGAAGATGGCAGCGCTTGGTCAGTTGACCGCTGGCATCGCGCACGAGATCAAAAACCCGCTGAACTTCGTGAATAACTTCGCCGGGCTTTCGGTGGAACTGCTGGATGAGCTTAAGGAGACCGCCGCTCCGGGTATCGCTACCCTCGACGAGGACACCCGCGCTGAGATCAACGAGACGGTAGAGATGTTGACCAACAACCTCGAAAAGATCTCGGAACACGGGAAGCGCGCTGACGGCATCGTCAAGAGTATGCTCGAACACTCGCGAGGCGTCACCGGCGAGCGCCGGGAGGTCGATCTCAACGCTCTGGTAGAGGAGGCGCTGAACCTCGCCTACCACGGTGCGCGCGCCCAGGACCAGAGCTTCAATATCACGATGGAGCGCGACCTCGACCCGCACCTTACCCCAATCGCGTTGGCACCTCAGGAGATCACCCGCGTATTTCTGAACCTGTTCGGCAACGGGTTCTACGCTGCAACGAAACGCGCGAGCGAGGCCGCCGACGGGTTTCGCCCGGTGCTGCTGGTGACCACGCGCGACCTGGGCGAGGCCGTAGAGGTGCGGGTTCGAGACAATGGGACCGGCATCCCGCCTGAGATCAGGGACAAGCTGTTCCAGCCGTTCTTTACGACCAAGCCGACCGGCGAGGGCACCGGCTTGGGTCTCTCGATCAGCTACGACATCCTGACCCAACAGCACGGGGGCACGATAGAAGTCGAGAGCGAGCCGGGGGCGTTCACCGAGTTCACGATCCGCTTGCCACGCCAGTAGCCCGTCACAGCACCTTGAGGGGAAGACATGAGCGTCAGTATTCTGGTTGTGGACGACGAGCCCGATGTGGCGGAGCTGTTTCGGCAGCATTTCCGCCGCGAGGTCCGCCAGGGCACCTATGTGATGCATTTCGCCTCATCGGGGAAAGAGGCGCTGGCCAGGCTTAGCGAAGGGATCCGGCCACAGCTGATCGTGATCCTCTCCGATATCAACATGCCCGGCATGGACGGGCTGGCGCTGCTTCGGGAGATAAAGCAGCAGTGGGAAGACATATCGGTCATGATGGTGACCGCTTATGGCGACGACGAGCGCCGTCGGCGAGCTGACGAATACGGCGCGACGGAGTTCATAACCAAGCCCGTGGACTTCGCCCTGTTGAAACAGCAGCTACAGTCTTTAGCTGGACCACCGGCCAATTTAGGATAGCACAAATATGACACAGGTCGATGAGATTACAGACCAGATCTATCGCGTTTCCACCTTCGTTCCGGGAATTGCGGAACCCGCTGGGTTTACGTTCAATCAGTACTTGATCGGCGCGGAAGAGCCGCTGCTGTTTCATTGTGGTCCGCGTAAGATGTTTCCGCTGATTTCAGCGGCCCTCGCCACGATTATGCCTCTCGAACGGCTGCGCTGGATCTCGTTCGGCCACGTCGAAGCCGACGAATGCGGCTCGATGAACCTCTGGCTGGGCGCCGCGCCGCGGGCGCAAGTCGTGCATGGCCATACCGCGTGCTTGGTTTCGCTGAATGATCTGGCCGACCGACCTCCACGAGCGCTCGCGAACGGCGAGGTTATCGATCTCGGCGGCAGGCGAGTTCGCTACATCGATACACCACATGTGCCGCACGCCTGGGAATCAGGCCTGATTTATGAGGAGACGACGGGTACGCTCTTTTGCGGCGATCTGTTTGCGCATGTCGGACAAGGACCCGCCCTGACCGGGGACAGCATCGTTGAGGCCGCCATCACAGCAGAGGAGATGTTTCAGGCAACCGCTTTGACCCCAGCGACCGGTCCAACTATTCGCATGCTCGCAAGCTTAAAGCCTAGCTGCTTGGCGGTAATGCATGGGTCTTGTTACGAGGGTGACTGCGCAGCCGCGCTGTTACAACTCGCCCGGTATTACGAACAGGCCGTTGGGGACAAGAGCGCAACGCCTGAGAGGCCACCGGGGTAAGGTCGGCTATGAGCGGTCGGGCCAAAATCCTGGGGTTCGATGCCGACGCCGATTGTGAGCAGCTGATCAGGCAACGGTTTGCAACGCGAGATCCGCAACGAGGAATTTGTGTTTCGCTTTTGCGCGCCATGGCGAGCGGGCATTTGCGGTCGCCGACGACGAACCGGACACGGGGCTTCTGCTGCTCGATATCAATATGCTGGCCATGAACGGTCTGACCACGCTCTTCTCGTACCGGACTGGGAGTGTCAGGCCCGTGCCCGAGCTGGTGATCCGTAAATGCAGACAGGGCGGTTCATCGGTTAGCAGGGCCACCAGCCGCGCCTTGCGCTTGATCAGCGGCAGCTTGCTCAAGTGCTCGCCATCGAGGAACAGCAGATCGAAGAGGAAGAAGCCGAGTGAGCGGCTGCGGGCGCCCGCGGCATTCTGGATCAGATTGAACGCGGTCCTGCCATCCGAGAGAACGCCGTACAGCTCCCCGTCGAGGTACGCGGTCGCAGCAGGTAGCTCGGCGAAGGCCTCGGCAATGGCCGGGTATTTCGTCGTCCAGTCGAGGCCGGTGGGCGCGCGTTAGCAGGCGCACGTCGCCGCTGTCGAGGCGAGCGTGTATCCGATAGCCCTCGAGCTTGATCTTTTGCCAGCCAGGGCCGTCAGGGGGCCTGTTTGACCAGTGTCGCCAACCAACTGGGGCGGAATGAAGCCGGGCGAATTCGTCGGCGAGCGCCTTCGGCGGTTAGGGTCAAGGGCCATCAGGTTTTCGTAGCGGATCGTTGTCTGCATCATTTAGTCGCTGTGGAAATGGGGATCACGCCGGTGCGAACAGCCACAACGCGCGAGGAAGGATCAAACCAACCCCAGAGAGCATCATTTTCCCCGAGCGCTGATGACATTCGGGCGAAGGCGTGTGCCATAGCTTTCGGAAATCCCCTTATCGAAAACTCTTATCGCGGGCTCATCGCCGAAATTATTGTAGGTGAGGCCCTCGGCGCCGAATGGCGATTGTGCTCCTGCGATTGGAAGGGTTGGGATTTCGAGCACATGGCTGGAACCCGCCTGGAAGTAAAGCAATCGGCAGCGCGGCAGACATGGACCGGATTACGGAACGCGACGAAGCCTATTTTCGACGTCCGGGCGCGCACCGGCTATTTCGACGGCGCGGATTGGGTTAGCGACGCTCGCCGCTTCGCTGAAATCTATGTGTTCGCGCACCATCCACTCATGGATGAGACTGCCGATCATCGAGACCCGCTTCAATGGCGCTTCTACGTCGTTCCTGCCAATCGGCTGCCCAGCAGCAAGACCCTCAGCTTGGCAAAGATCGCCCTGCTCGCCGAGATGGTGCCTTGGGGAGCGTTGAAGGCGGCTGTCGAAGGTATCCGGGCGACGCTCTGATATGCTTACTGCCGGACCACTGCGCTCGCCATAGGTTCGCCTTCAGGATGGTGCGTTACGGTATCATTTAACGGCCCAGCGGATCGAGATCACGGCCCGGCCCTTCTCGTCGCACTCGCGACAACGCATCCGGCTGCCCAGGTGTTGAACCTTGCTGTCCGGCTCTAGGCCTGCGCTAGTCAGCACTGCTGCCCTCTGTCGCCGCAGGTCTGATCTACAATCATTACCGTCAGACCGGCATACAAGACGAATTGCACTCGGTTTCCTACCGCTCCACAGTTGGTCAGTCATCATCGTTGGGAGTGTGCTGCGAAAGGGGGACCGGCATATGGGGATCGCCGCAGCGCCCGCGAAGTTCTTGCTTTCGTTCGCCGCCGCAGAGCCGCAAGCCGAAGCGCAGTTTTGTGGGTTGGATGGCTCTCACCATTGCGCGACTGATGACGTTCGCCGTTGGTCGGCGGCTTGGTGTACGTCACTTACATCATCGAAACGACCGGCTAATCGACTTCCGCAAGTGCGATAAGAACGGCACGATAACCCCACTTGAATGGGTTCTCCGGTTCCGGCCTGCGGAGGATTGCAGGAGCTACTGAGGCGGTGTGTTGGTGGCCTGCCCCGCCCGCTGAAATCCTTGCAGCGCCTCGATTGTTCATAGCCTGATGATCGGGTGATGACGCCGGACAGGCCAATGCGAACGACGCTCCGTTGCCGGAAATGCGGTGCATCGCTCACCGTGGAAGGCCCAGGTCGCAAGGCCAAGGTGATTGCCCGCCCCGTCACCTGCCCGAGATGCCAGGAGATCAATGAGACGCAATGGCCCTCAAAAGGGCATTACTTGGTCACGGTGAAAGCTGATCAGACGCCAGAGCCATGATGCAGATGACAGTCTCGCGGCTGTCCACACCGGGAAATCGAGCGGCTCTCAACTTGACGAGCGCCGACGCCGCCCTCGCCGTGTTGCTCCTTTCCCCAAGCCCAACTGCTTCGCCAACACCGAACGCCGCTGTGAATATGCCGGTGCTGTAAGAGGGTGGTCCGGGGATAGCCGCCACTTGGCTCGATACTGCTCGGGGGTCGTTCCGTGCGCTGTCTGGATATCCTTGCGCAGCATGTGCCCGCGCCGTCCGCATTCCAGGCAAACGACATAGTTCTGACGAACAGATTGGCGGATCGGGACTGCGGGGTCTTTCGGCGGCGGCTCAGGTGCTTTCTCCAGCGCCATCAACGATTGGTACACCGCAGCGATGAGCGAGGGCATGTCGGCGGGCGGGATGTGGTTCTTCTTGACGTAGCCGCTGACGATCTGCGCCACGAAAGATTGCGTGTTCGCAATGACCGGATTATCACTCACAGGCAAGTCCTCCCCTTCGTTCTTTGCTTTACTCTACACGGAACCCCCGCGTCGGTCCTATATGTTCTTCTACAAAGAAGAGGGCGCAAGGCGTGCTGTTCACGTACAGCATCGTTCCCAGGGGAGGGGGCGAAGCGAATGCGCTGGTGCGAGGAAACCTGTCCGCACCGAACCTGCACGCGGCGAAGCGTTGTGTGCAGACGGTGAACGCGCCCAACATCAGGGGACGTAAAGACTTAGTGATCCTGACGGACGCGCAAGGCAAGGAAATCTGGCGCGGACCTTACAACAGCCCCGGTGCTTGATGCTGCGTGGTGTACGGCGCTGGGATGGTTGACACCGATCAACGCCTGGGAATTCCCATGCAGGACCAAGTTGCAACGAAACGCGCCAAGGTCGAGGTTCTCAGATGAGCATTAACGCCCTCGCCAAACGCGTATTGTCTCTGCCGCCTCGTTATCTAGCTATACTGGCTTGTATGGCGGAGGGCATGTCCAATCACCAGATCGCCTCCGCCCTTGGTTACAAAACGCATTACACCGTTGCTACTTTAATCTCCGGGATAAACAAACGGCTTGGACTACAAAACGTGTTCTCAAGGATAGAGAAGAGACACCTTGCTGCGAACGCCTTCCGAAGGTCGAATGCTGGCCTCGTTAGGATGAAGCTTTCACCAAAGGCTGAAGGCATCGGTACGAATACGCTTACTCTCAGTAGCCGGGATGCGGGGCGACTGACATCCCTGCTACGACAAGGCTATGAAATCGAGGCCGTCGAAATTGTGTTGCGCCCTGCTTTTCCGAAAGCTACCGCTGGCGGACGGCGACAGGCCGTTACGGAGGGGAGATGAAGACGCTTGTTGCCCTTACCGCCGTTCTCATCGCACTCGGCACGACATCCCGCGCGGATACCGGAACAGTTCTCTACGCCCAACTGCTACCGCAACAACAGCTTCAGCAACAGCCGCTGTCGCAACAACTTCAGCAGCAGCAGTTTCAACTGCAACAATCTGTTGCCTGCAAAACGCAGTGCGCCTCGGTTCTCAACAGTTGCACCCAGAACTGCCCTGCTACAAGCGCTGCCGCGCCCGTACCGGATCCTCATGCGGCGTGCATACACAACTGTTCTCAATCGCATGCCAACTGCCAGCAGAGCTGCACCGGGCGATAGCGGCCCGGCACCGCATTCCCCGGAACGTGGTTGCTGCTCAGACCAGCGACCCAATAAGAACCGGCAGCCTTGAACGCACCGGGTTGTTGATGCGGCTGCTTGCCGAACGCAGGCCGAAGGAGGCTGTTCCAATGCCAACGGAGCAAGACGAAGATCAACGGCGGCAGGCGGCTCGGTTTGACGTCTGGCGGTTCGGGTCAGTATGGCTGCTCATCTTCGCTGTCGCCGCAGTCGCGGTTCTGCTGGACAGGCAAGCGGCTGTCCGCACCTCGGAAGGGACGTGCTTGCCTGAGCGAAAGAGACCTGTGGAAGGCAAAGGGGAACACAATGGCGCGCGAGGAAGCCAAAACACCAACTTGGGCATTGGCGGCCACAATCGGCGTGACCATGACGAGCAAGGGTCGCCACCTGCTTCGGACAAAGATGAGGAGCTTCCGTTGTAAGTGGAGCAGCACATTATCGAACCACCACGCCATGCTCCTGCCCGATCCGCTCAACTTCCGTATGGGTACGCGCTCTCACTGCACGATCACCCTGTGCTTGCCCGCTATCCTTTGCACCTCCGCCTTCAGGCCCTCGTCCGCCTTGCGGATCGCCTCAGCCAACGCGTGACGTGCAGCCACGAATGACGCTGCGACTTGGGCACGTTTGAAGGCTTCTCGGCCTGCGTCGTGGTTGGGATGGTCCGGCTTGTCCTTCACCGCGTCCCAGGCATCGCAGGCGGCGAAGTAGATGGCGTTACGTTGTTGCTCCGCTTCATCGCAAGCCTTCTTAAACGCATCGTGGGCTTCTTGCAGTGTCTGTTGGTGCCTGCCCTTCGCTCTCGTCACCTCTTCGTCATAGGCTTGCATCCAATCCTGTGCGCGCATTTTCTCCCCGTCCGTCGTGATGACTATGACATGATGTTCGTTTCGGCATCAAGCTGCTGCATCGTCCCGTGCACCTCGCATTCGGCGGCGCACACGGCTCTGCCAATATGCCCACGCCACGCGAGCCAGTACTGTTGGCTCGTAGGTCATATGAACCAGCTCTGGAAAGAAAATCGCACGCCGCGTTAGCTTGATGACATGAGCGATCATCCGCCCGGGAGCCCGGAAGCCGTCGCGCAAGGCTGCACCTGCTCGCCGATCCTCAATCGGCATGGGCAAGGCACTCTGCACGATCAGCCACGCTTCTACTATGATCGCAAATGCCCCATCCACAGGACCGAAGCGGCAAAGCGCGCCCAAGAAGGCGGCGAGGTCAGGATGGTTCGCAGACCGAGGCACCGATGACCAGGACGAGCAAACCCGATACCGAACCCGCCTATGTTTTCGAGGATCGTCAATCTCCTGACGACTGGCACGTCCAGTGGACTGACGATAATGGCGGTTGCGAGATGGCGATCTTCTCCGGCCCGCGTGCGCGCGAGCGAGCAATCAGCTACGCCGAGCGGCAGTACGGGTCTTTCGAGGAAGTCCGCTTCGACCCGTAATACGGCGCGCGAGATCGTCACCACTGGGAAAGAACGAGAATCGTCACCACTGGGAAAAGAAAAGGCCGGGTGAGAGGTTCGCGCGCCACCCCGGCCAACCCTCGGCCTCAAGCAGGTGAAGGCCGCAGGACGCCCTGCTAACGATGTTTGCCCAATAGTTTCGCGGTCAACGGCCGGTGATTGAAGGCCGTCCAGCAGGCGTTATGCTGGATGATCCAGCTCGGCCGGTGTTGCCTTGGAGCGCCGTCATCGTTTGTTCATCGAGGGTGCCCGTCACTGGCAGACCGCGCTTTTGCTGAAACCGCTCAATTGCCTGCTGGGTGTCCGTGCCCAGTTTGCCATCAACGGTACCTCTATAAAGACCCGCGCTCTTCAACTGTTGCTGCACCTGCTTAACCTGAGTTTCGGATGTGGCAGCCGGGAATGTCGCAGACTGTGTGCTTTGCGGCGCCATCGTCGAAGAGCGAGGGGTCTGAGTACTGGTCGAGCTGCTATACGGGCTCTGAGTACTGGTCGAACTGCTATACGGGTCGGCCGCATGGCCTATTCCCGAGCTGGCTATGCCCAGCGCGAGCACAGAAGCGGTGGCCAAAATCAGCTTCTTCATCGCGATGTCTCCGGAAAGAAAAAGGCGCCGAATTGCACGGCGCCAATTGGCAAACCACAGAGAACTCGACCCTGTTCCAGATAGTCAGCCCCGCGTACAACCGGGTCACAGGATTGACACAGCATCTTCCGGCCAGGCGCTCTGCTCCGAGGCTATTCCCCCAACCTTGTGTTCGGCTTGGGATCACGGCCCCGCTGCCGCGAATGCGATGCGAGAGAGAAGGCGGTGGCGTCGGTTAATTGGGGCGAGCCGACTGTGACCTGATTGGCGCTTGGCCGAGCGTCTATAGCCCCATGACCCCTAGCCAAAGCATGGCCAGATTGACCAAAAAGGGCGGGCTGGATAACGATCTTCAGTCAGGACACTAAGCCGCCCGGCACACTGAATGCAGTCGCCGATCCGCACCCGATAGGCGCGTTGCTCAATCCCCTGATTTTCGGCGTGAATGCCATCGTTGAGATTGCGGACGAATGAACCGGTCCGCCCACCCCAGGCCACCCGATCACCCATGCGCCATTCCGGCGTGATGCGGGTCGTGATCGGGCTTGCTCGCCGGTTCGTTTCTGGCTGGCCTTGCGGGATTCGCCCTCCGGAAGTCGGGTTCTGCCGTCATTGCTCACATCTCGTGAGGCCGCACACGGGAGCTACACCTGGGCTGTCACGGCGGGCCTCTCCGCACCTCCGCCGCTGGTTTGTCCTCGCGCTCGTCGAGATAGACGACTTGTCTCAGCAAGCCCTCTTCCACCAGGTCAGATAAGACACTTTCACCACAATCTCGTGCCGCACCCAATCGACCAGCGCAGGACCAGCGGCGTTCGAAATAATGCTAAGCGATGCGTTCCCAAAGCCCGGTTTCTTCATCGAGTCGCTCAAGTTCAAGACCGCGAAAGTCGCCGCGCGACACGATTCCGACGACCTTGCCCTCCTGCACAATTGGCACATGGCGGCAGCGGGCGTCCTGCATCAACCGCAGCGCCTCGATCGCCTTGTGGCGTGGTGTCATGGTGTCCGGATTGGGCGTCATGACCTCGAATAGGGGCGTCTCCGCCGGGTTCTTCCCCTCGGCCAAGACGCGGGCGATGGCATCGCGGCCAGTGAAGATGCCGACCAGCTTCGCATCGCCTTCGGTGACCAGAACCGCCCCTACTTCTCGTTCACGCATGTGGCGCGCCGCGTCCATTACGGTGGCGCTCGGCGGCAGTGTCAGCGGGTTTTGGTCGCGTACCAGGTCGGAAATCTTGCGCATGGCAATCCTCACTGTGGGTAGGGTGCGCGGGTCGCGCGCGGCCAATCGCACCAGTCAGCGCTCTTTACTTTAGCAAAGTTCCTTCAGGGGGCATCCGGGGCACCGTTTGCCAGCGTCGTCATATCCGACCTTGCGGCAAGCCTTGGCGCAGCGAGAGCGCTGGACACAGGGGCGGTCTTCGGAAGCTGCGTTGTTCATCCGTCGCCTCGCGAGGTAGATAAGCATTGAGCCTCAGATCAGCCCGATGACCCTTGATCCAGATGAGCGTGGGCGAGGTGCGCGTTATTGTGGCGGGTAGCTCGATGGCCGGATGCTTGGAGGTCCAATCAAGGCCGGTGCGCGTCAGCAACCGCTCGTTGCCATTGTCCAGGCGAGCGTGCATTCGGTATCCATCGAGTTTGATCTCGTGCAGCCCTGCAAAGCCGTCAGGAGCCTGGGTTTACGATCCGTTCATGGATATCACGTTCTCACGCCTACTCGCGTCGAGGACTTCTAGGCGTGCTGACGGGATGAAGCCCGGAGAAGACGAGAGCAAGCGCCTACGGCGGCTACGGGTCAGGGGCATGCTCAGCTTGGGGCATTAGCAGCACGGCTCCCCGATGGTCGTCTCGCGCTTAAACGAGCCGCTACCAGATCGTCCAGGCGTTCCCATGAACGCTTTATGCTTGGCGCGCAGTTCGTCCCGCTCGGTGCGGCTTACGTTCGGATTAGCCCAGTCACAATGCCACGATACCTCTTCCAGGGAGTAGCCTGACGCCTGATAGACGCGACGCGTCCATGTCTCAACCCGATCCGATGGTGGATCGCCGGGCTCCCAGCCGCGAGGTGTTAGATGGTAGACTGTCATACTATCGTCCCATGCCATTGGCCAGCCTCGTTCGCTTCCGTTGAGCATATCGGATCGGGCGCTGGACATGATTAGTGCCGTGTCGAGTTCCCGGCGGGCCGAAGCAGGGTCGCATCCAGTGGCCCCAGCGGATCGAGATCATCGCTCGACCCTTTACTGCTGAAGCGGTGCCCGTATGGGGAATTGATGAACCAGAAATCCGACGCGACGAACCAGCCTCAAGAGCTGCCCGAGAAGGTCGATGCAGATGCGATCTTCTTTGGGCCAAGCACGGGTTTGCTATTGCCAGATTTGATTGTCTTCAGTTGGAGACATGTATGGGAAATCGCGGACAGGTCGTTCAAGCTGACCACTTGGTTGATCGTACTCGCGACGGTGCGGGTTATCTGGAGGGTGACGGGGAACGAGGTCGTCCAGGCACTGTGGGTCTATCTCTTCCTCATCTTCGCATGGGCTCTGATGAGGTGCGGGATGGAGGTGACAGCGGCGGTACTGCACTTCTTTTCTATCTACCCCACCAGACGACCAATGATCCGGGCCGCGCTCATGTTCTTTATCATATTTTTGAGCTCCGCGTGCTCAGTCGCGATGATGCTTTACGGCGACCCATTCGTGAATGCGATTTACGAGTTCGTCGAGAAATCCCAAAAGCGTTGAGCGCGCGTATAATTTGCTCGATAAGGCGTCTACACCGGAACGCTGCCTGGAGGTCTTCCACCTCCAGCGAACTCGTTTCGAGCTTGCGGTCGAGCGTAAGCTGAAGCGGCGGTCCGACTTGGTGTTGATCAGGCTCACGCTCATGAGGCGCGGCGCAAGCGCAGGATGCTGACGTGGATTGGGTTATAATCTCATTAGCACAGGCGGGATGGTGACTTGGTAGCTAGGCAGGTGCAGAGGTGAGAGCCGCATGACGACCCGAATGAGGCCGCAGCCGGGTTCGTGCGCCTTGCTGTCGGACTGAGGCGCAAGGGTAAATACGCGGTCGGGAACTATGGATCAGGCTGTTGCTCTGATTGAGCAGGGAAGACGTATGGAAGAGTATTATGTCCGTGAGCTGCACTGGGGCGACGTTACGGGTGAAGAATTTTGGCGGGTAGACGACAGTGAGGTCTGTCAAATCAACGTGGTGTCTTCCTCAGGTCTCAGCAGATATGCGCGGGAGCCCGGAGACGATGTCAACACAATCTTGAATACCATTGCTCCCTGGGGCGGTTGGCACAAACTTCACTACAAGCCGGGGGAGTATTTTCCGCGAATGGCTCGGCCCGATAGCCTCAAAAATCTCGTTTTGGGCCGCAATCCTGATCCTCGTGACGAGTTTCGCCATTATCGAGCAAGAAGCACGGGTCAGCTACATGCGTTTGTCCAAGAACTCGACCAAATCTGCCGTGTCATCCAACCGGAAGGTCGGAACTTGGGTACGTTTGGCCACGCTACCCGCAATCTTCTCATATTGGCGTGTACCGAGGTTGAGGCACACTGGAAGACAGTTTTGGAGGATAACGGTTACAAAAGTAATAAACGGAACGGCCGGTTTGATACTACCGATTATGTGAATATTCTAGAGGCTATGCGCCTAGACAAGTACGTCGTGAACCTCAATTATTTTCCTTGGCTTCCTACATTCGCTCCATTTCTTGGCTGGAAAAGAGAGGACGCCACAAAGACCCTTCCTTGGTATCAGGCATACAACCGGGTGAAACACGACCGGGAGGGACACTTTGCTGAGGCAACGTTAGAGCGCGCCCTAGTCGCTGTGACAGCATGTTTCGTCATGCTGTGTGCTCAGTATGGTTGGGATTTTGCGTTGCAGGACAAGGAAGCAGAACGCGCTTTCTTTCAACTTGTTGAAGCACCACGTTGGGCTCCGTCTGAGATTTACGTTCCCCGATTTGGGGCTAATTACCGGCCGATGCAGTTCCCGTTCGTCGGGTAAAAAGACACCCCGAAACTCTGGTCCGCGAGCATCGCTGGTGAGGAGGGCGCCATCGATGTGGACCTGCGGAGCAGGAGCAGGCTGGCTAATTCGTCCTCGGTGATGATCGGAAGTGGCCTGTTCTGCCTTGTGAACATCGAGCGACAGGGACTTAGTCTGAGCGGCTGCGAGGGGGCACCAAGAGCGGGAAGGCCATAGGGGCACGAGAGCGTCCGACAAGATCGCCACTGTATGGCCGCGCGGGTCACCGGAGCGGCATCTGCAGGTTGTGGCGTGTTGTTGGGTGGGGAACGGGCGGCGCAGCAGAGCGCGCGAGATGCGACGCTAACGGCAGTTACCGAAGGCCAAGCGCCGGGTCGTGGCGATGTAGGATGGACGTAAACTCGGCCTTAATCTCCAACGCCCACGCTCCCCCGCCACGCGCGATGGGGGGACCTGATGAGCAACGTCGATACCGACAAAGCAGCGAAAGTCGCAGATATCCTCTTTCGGTACATGCGGGCACGACATCGCTTCAAAGACAAGGTCGAGCGCCCATTACCCGCTCACGAATTGGCCGCGCTGCTTCATCGTGGGAAAACGGAGTTTGACGAGATTTACATCGAGCCTGATGCTAGCCCGCCCATCGTTCTCGATGGCAAGGCTGATGACGTGTTCGACGCGATCATCAACAAGAGATATCGAGCCATCCCGTTCTTCGACCCTGAGCTTGTGGCTGCGTGGCGTTACCACGTCATCAGCGATGGCCCGATGCCACGAAGGCCAGGGCCTCGCCGGTTGTCAAAGGGTCGCGCACATTGAACCTGCCTAACAGCTTCACCGCAGAGAAGGCGTGGTGTACAAGCGGCACCAACAGGGGTGACGTGGAACGCATACCTCGCTACCGCGAGCAAGCGGCTCAGTACCGTAAATGCGCTGCGGACGAAGTAGTGCCTTTGGCCCGTGACTGTCTGCTCGATATGGCCCGACATTTCGAGCATTTGGCGAGTGAGCTGGAAGCGAGTACCGGTCACTCAGGGCATTGACCGTCGCGCCAGGATCGCGGTTACTAGCTGGCCTTCTCGGTGCTCGCGTTCACCCCGGTTGCCGCAAGCCTGAGATAGCCGGTCGGGCTGGACTTCCTGTCGGGGGTGTCTGGCCCGATTGCTGCTTAGCTTTCAGTAAATGATGCCGAGCGTTGAACTCGACGATGCCGAGAGAGCCGCCCGGTGATCGCGCTGTTGAACCGAGTTTCTCAGGGCTGGTTTCGCGCTGCCCACTGGTCAACCAGCTTGAGAAATTCCGCTACATTAAATGGCTTTGAAAGGTAGGCATCGCATCCGGCGCTGCGGATATTCGCTTCGTCGCCGGGCATGGCGAACGCGGTCACAGCGATGATGGGAATTGTGCGTATCTCTTCGTCAGTCTTGATGCGACGCGTTGCCTCCATGCCGGAAATGTCGGGTAGCTGAATGTCCATCAGGATAACGTCTGGCTTGTGTTGTCTGGCAAGTTCAAGTGCTGCCTCTCCGAAGCGTGTTGTGACTACTGTATAGCCGTGGTATTCAAGCAGGTCGTTGAGAAGTTTTAAGTTGAGGTCATTGTCCTCCACGACCAGAACCGTCTTCTGTACCGAAGGGTTGGATGGATCTGAAGCCATAGACCAGAGTTCTTCGGCGGCGGAGCGGCGGCACGGGAGCCGTGAGCGGCGGAAACGCTCAGCTTTTCATATGTGTCAGGGATTTGCATAAAAATTGATGTTTAACAGATGCGATGAACCCGCGACTTTTCTTTAGGGTTCTCAGGAACCGGGAAGCCCGGGAGGCGATGGCGAATGTCCGCAAAGGTAGACGAAGCAGCCCGCGATCTGATCGAACGGCACGGCACCAAGGCGGCCCACATTGCACTTGAGAGGCTGAACCAGAGTATTGACCAAGCGGACCTATTTGGCCGGAACTTTTGGGCGCAGGTCGTACACGCCATTCATGAAGATCAGCGCGCGATGGACGCGAAGGTGCGGTCTGCTCGCAGGTCGGGGCAAAAGCGAAGAGAGCGCCCCGTTGCCGAAGGGCGCTCCCTCTGATGCCGTCTTTAATTGGCCGGAGGCGAGCATCTGTGGCCGCGAGCAAAGTTGCGGCCTTGCGGTTGGTAGGTCCGCAGGTGAGAGGTTAAGCGGGAGCGCTCTACACGGGCAAGCGGGGTCCACCCAGAACTAACAAGAGTAGGATCAACTCTTCCCTTTGGGCATATTGATCGAATGCTCGAATGGGACGCTATCGAATGGACTACCGCCGTCGTCTCGGTGATCTTCGTTGTGATCGTTCTTGTGGTCGGCGGTTGGCTAAGGCGATAGCGGGAAACGCAACAGCACCAACAGCGCCACCGCGACCGCGACGGCTACGACGATCAACCCGGTCGTCATCATGAACCACAGGTCCCGTGCCAATGGGCTCATCCCTGGGAAGTTCGGTTCTTTAATCATGCGGCTGCATCTTGTTGCGCGGCGGGAGGTTCGCCTGTGGCCTTGGCTTCAAGGATTACCGTCACCGCCTGTTGCGCGGCGTAATCCAGGCTTTGTTCAGGATGTACTCGACACCACGCCGCCACACCCATGCGGAAACAAACTGCAAGCGGTAAGTGCGCTTGCTTGGCAGCTTCGTAGGCCGCGAGAACCTCTGCTGCTGCGCGATCTACCATCGGGTCACTTTCCCAGTCGCCCCAGGCCATGCATTCACCATCCCTTTGCGTGACCGACAGCTTCGCCACACCACGCGGAAGCCGCCGGTAACGTTACGTTAACATTAACGCGTCGCTCGTGAAGTAAGAGGGCGCGACCGGTTTTAGGCCGGTTGTTGGGTCCGGGAGCGCTGTGAAGAGCGCCTGCAATAGGGCGCGCAAAAACCCTTGGAGCCAGCGCAGGAGGAGGCTGAAGTTGTACCCGGCGGCG
>DASTJZ010000098.1:0-21138 GCA_035716185.1 Candidatus Dormiibacterota bacterium | reverse complement strand
TAGAGGTAGCCGTCCGGGCCGAGCTTCAGCCGCCCGCCGAAGTGATAGCAGGTCCCGCCAGGGATGCCGTCCAGCAGCATCTGTTCGTTGACGAGCGTGTCGCCCTGCATGGTGAACTTCGAGATGCGGTTGGTGTTTCCGCCCCCGCCGCGATAGGTGTAATAGAGATAGACGTTCGGGTCCTTGACGGCAATCCCGAGGAGGCCGTCCTCGCAGCCATCGCCCGTGGCGACATTGAGGGTCAGGGCCGCATTTGGCAATAGCTGCCCGTGCCGGATGATACGCACCCGGCCCGGACGTTCGGTTAGCCAAATGGCGCCGTCCGCCGCGAAGTCGAGGGCCCAGGGGGCGACCAGGCCCTCGGCCACCGACCGGACGGTGAAATTCAGTGGGCCGGGAGACGCGAGAGCGGTGCCCATCGGGCTCGAGCTTTTTTTCGGCGTTACCGTCGGAGTCGTGGTTGGTCCACTGCTCTGACCGCAGCCGTTGAGCAGGGCGCCAAGCAGCAGAACAGTGCTTGCGGTTGTCCGAGCTGCCACTACAGATCGAGGCGCCAATCGTTGCAGCGCATCACGTGGCCAGGTTGGTACTCGAAGTCGACCGATTCGACGAAGTCAAAGCCGGCCTTGCGGCAGATCGCGTTTGATTGAGGATTGTCGACCGACGGAAAGGCGTGGACGAAAACGACGACCTTGGAAACATAGACCGAATCGGAATCCGCCGCAGCGAGACAACGGCGATGCCGATCGAGGAGTTTTTCCTCGGTCTCGGGGTCACGAGCCGCTGACGGAGTCATCCGTTTCAGCCTACGCCGGGGGCGCAACGAGCTTGCAGGGTGAAATGAGGCTCCCTTAGGCGCTCCTTAACCCCCATTTCACGGTTCTTGACAGCGCCAAGGGTGCTTGCTACGGTAGATCCGCTTCAAATCCAATTCGAAAGCACCCAGGAAGGAGGGAGCATGTTCGACAACCTTGTTCGTTTGGCTGCCCGCAAGCTTGCCATGGCGTCGATGGGCGCGACCGCCATCGGTGCGACGCTCGCGGGAGCCCCGCCGTCCGTCAGCGCCGTCGTCTTCCACCCGACCGTCAGCGAGGCCGTATTTCTCACCTCGAGCGAAGTGCCGCCCACCCAACTTCAGTGTCAGTCTCGACACCGCCGCTGCTTCAATCCGACGGCCGAGGAGAACTCCTACAACCTCGGGCCGCTCTATAGCCAGGGCTATCTGGGCCAGGGCCAAACGATTGTCATCGTCGACTCCTTTGGCAGCGAGACGATCCGGCATGACCTGAAAGTCTTCAACAATGCGTTTGGGCTTCCGCACCTGTGCGGCGAGGAAGGCACGGCCGCCGGCTGTAGCGGACCCAAATTTAGCGAGTTGCAGCAGGGCAATACGTCGACCAACCCCTTGCCGGGCAAGAACAGCACCGGGCAGGAGGACCGGAGTGCCTGGGCCCTCGAGGTCTCACTAGACGTTGAGTGGTCGCACGCGATGGCGCCGAAGGCGAACATCCTCCTGGTCACGACGCCGACTGCCGAAACCCTCGGAGTGCAGGGCTTCCCAGACTTCTTCAAGGCCGAACAAGACGTGATTGATCAGCACCTTGGATCGGTGATCTCGCAGAGCTTCGGCTCTGCCGAAGAGGCCTTCGGCAGCACCGCCTCACTGGAGAACCTGCGGTTCGCCTTCAAGGATGCGCTGGCTAACCACGTCACCGTGTTCGCCTCATCGGGCGATGGCGGTACGGCCAATATCATCAAGACCCCGGTCAAGTCACCGACGCTGATCCCGTACCCAACCGTAGGGTTTCCAGCGTCCGACCCGCTCGTGACGGCGGTCGGCGGAACAAATCTGTGCACCGACCCCAACGTCGGCAGTCTAGGTCCGGCCGCGACGGTTCCAGTTAACGAACCCGCCGCCTGCCGCAATAACCCGACGCAGCGGGAGGTCGCTTGGGCCGGATCCGGCGGTGGCTTCAGCCACGTGTTCTCGCGACCGGCCTTCCAGAACGGCACCGTCTCGAATGCCATGCGTGGCGTGCCTGACATCGCCCTGCAGGCCTCTCCGTCGACCGGCATGCTCGTCTACATCACCAATCCTGGCTACAGCGGCTTGCTCTGCCCGCCCGTTAGCGCCGGCATCCCATGCAGCACGGGATGGTACGTCGTTGGTGGCACCAGCTCCAGCTCACCGCAGTGGGCCGGCCTGATCGCCGTTGCCAACCAGCTGAACCAGGCTAAGCATCCCGGGTCGCCGAACCTTGGCTACATCAGTCCGGCGCTCTACAAGATCGCCTCGGATCCGGTGAAGTACAAGAAAGACTTCTTCGATGTCACGGTCGGCAATAACCAGACAGACCCAACGGTTCCTGGCTACAGCGCCGGCGCCGGATGGGACCCGGTGACAGGTCTGGGTACGCCGAACGCGGCCAATCTGCTCCCCGACCTGATCAAGACGATTAGCGGTTCGTAGGTCCGCACCGTAGAAGAGGGCCGGACGCCTCCGGCCCTCTTTTTCGTATAGCCGAAAAAAGCTATTGCGCGGGGCAGAAGGCCGTGCTATGCTCCGGCCAGTCTGTAAGCGCTTACCGGTAAGCGGTTACTCGTAAGCGCTTACCGGCAGCGGGATCGAGGGAGAAGGGAATGGCGACGGCCAAGCGGGTAAAGGCGGCGCCGACGATCTATGACGTCGCGGGCCGCGCCGGGGTCTCGATTGCCTCCGTCTCGCGCGTCCTCAACGACCAGGGAAGCCCCCGAGCCGACACCCGTACCCGCGTCCTGCAGGCGGTTCAAGAACTTGGGTTCGTCCCCGATGGGGCGGCACGAGCCCTGTCCAACAAGCTCAAGAAGGTGGTCGGCGTGGTCTTCCGCCGGGGTGCGGAGGTCCGCTTTGCCGACGAGGACGAGAGCCTGCTGTTCATCGACGTGATCAACCGCGGCATCGAGGTGGCGGCCCAGCAGCGCGGCTTTGACGTGTTGATGAGCTCGGTCGGGGTCAATGAAGCCAACGTCCCGGCGCGGATCGCCGCCATCGCCGGCAAGACGGACGGCATGATCCTCCACGACCGCATGCTCTCCGCGGCCGCGATCGCCAGGCTGGCGGAGACCGTGCCCGTCGTCACCCTGGCGGGCAAGCCGAACCGAGCCTCGGTCAATGTTGGCTGCGACAACGAGGGAGGCATGCGCGTCCTCGTCCGTCACCTGCTGGTCGACCACGGATATGGAAGCCTCGCCTACCTGTCGGGCCATGCCGACAGTCCCGACAACATGGCTCGCGCCCGTGGTTTCGAGGCGGAGACGAGGGCACTCGGGGTGGAAGCCATAACGGGACCTATCTGGCAGGGCAACTACAGCGCGGGAGGCGGCGCCAAGGTGATCGGGTCGGTGCTCGACGGTGGTGGCGTCCTGCCGCGCGTCATCGTCTGCGCCAACGATCAGACGGCCCTGGGTGTGATGTACGCGCTCTCGCGGCGGGGGATCAAAGTGCCCGGCGAGGTTGCGGTCACCGGTTTCGACGACGTGCCGGTGGCGCGCCATCTCCATCCGCCGCTGACGACGGTGCGTCAGCCGATCCAGGAGATGGGAGCGACGGCATTCGACATTCTCTATTCGCGGATCGGCGCCTCGGCGGGCGCGCGCCATGTCGTGCTTCCGATCGAATTGATTGTCCGTGAAAGTTGCGGCTGCACCGAGAGCTCCGGCGTCTTCGCCGGGACAGGGATCGCCTAGCGATGCGCGCCCTGGCACGCCGGCTCGCGGTTTATCTGCTCGCAGCCGTGGTAGCCCTCACCGTCAGCTTTCTCCTCCCGCGCGTCGTGCCTGGCAATCCGGTAGCCGGCGCCGTTGCCAGGGCCTCGCAGTCCGGCGTCTGCAATTCGCTGTGCGTCAAGGCTATCGAGCAGCAGCTGGGTTTCAACGTCCATACCAGCCTCTGGGATCAGTACGTCCAGTATTGGGGCAACCTCCTGCACGGCAACCTCGGCCAGTCGTGGTCCGAAAACGCGCCGGTCAGCAGCCTCATCCTTTCCTATTTGCCCTGGACGCTTGGCATGCTCGGGGTTGCGACCATCATCAGCTTTCTCGCCGGGACCGGCGTCGGGGTGCTGGTCGCCTGGCGACGCGGCTCCTGGACGGATTGGCTGATGCCCGCGGCGACCTTCTTCCAGGCGATCCCCTACTTCTTCCTGGGCCTGGTTCTGGTCCTGATCTTTGGTCAGACCGGAACGATCCTGCGATGGTTCCCCAGCCTCTACGGCTACAACGTCTATGACGTCACCCCCGGACCGAACCTGGCCTACCTGGGGAGCATCGTCGCCCACGCCATCCTGCCGGGGGCAACCGTCGTCCTGGCGACCATGGCCGGCTTCCTGCTGGCGATGCGAAACCAGATGGTGACCACGATGGATGAGGACTTCGTCCTGATGGCCGAGGCCAAGGGCCTGCCGCCGCATCGGGTCGCGTGGTACGCGGCGCGCAACGCCCTGCTGCCGGTCGTCGCCAACTTCACCGTGGCCCTCAGCCTGGTCGTCGCCGGGCAGATCCTGGTGGAGATCGTCTTCAACTATCCCGGGATCGGCTTCCATCTCTTCGACGCGCTCGGCAAGCTCGACTACACGCTGGTCCAGGGCATTTTCCTCGTGATCACCCTGGTCGTGTTGGCCGCCAACCTGCTGGCGGACGTGGTCTACGTGCTGATCGATCCGCGGGTGCGGCAGGCGGGATGATCACGTGAGCGTCGACGTCACCCCGCTGACCACGGCGCCCGAACGGACCGGGCCGGAGGCGGCGCCATGGCTCCGCGCAACCCGCGTGATGCAGCTGCCGCGCTCGCCGAAAGTGATCATCGGACTCGTCATCCTGGGCGTGTTCACCGTTGGGGCCCTGATCGGTCGATGGGTGGCGCCCTACTCGCCCAACGCGACCGATACACAGCACTGGGTGCGCCACATTCTGGTCGCCGGCACCGGTCCGGGCACCAACATCCCGGCGAACTACTATCCGCTTCCCCTGCCACCGTCGCCGGAGCACTGGCTGGGGACGACCGTCTTCGCCCAGGACGTCTGGTCGCAATTGCTGGCCTCGGTCCAGGCCACCCTCATCGTCGGACTGCTGGCCGGAGCCCTCGCAACTGTTCTTTCCGTGATCGTCGGCGTGACGGCCGGCTACCTGGGCGGCGGGACCGATGAAGGGCTGTCCCTCGTGGCCAACGTCTTTCTTGCGATCCCCGGCCTTCCCCTGCTGATCGTGCTGGCGGACTACATGCCGTCGGCCGGGTCGAGCGTCTTCCTGGTGGCGGCCATCATCGCCGTCACCGCCTGGGCCTACACGGCGCGGACGCTGCGTGCCCAGACCCTCTCGCTGCGCAACCGCGACTTTGTCGAGGCGGCCCGCGTGTCGGGAGAAGGACCGCTGCGCATCATCCTGGTCGAAGTCCTGCCCAACCTCGTCCCCATCCTCGCCTCCTCCTTCCTGTTCACCACGCTCTACGCGATCTATTCGTACATCGCTATCAGTTTCCTGGGCCTGGCCGGTTCCCCGACCTCGTCGCCACCCGGGCTGTGGAACTGGGGCGAGATGTTGCGCGAGGGCTTCGCCAATAACGCCATTCGGGGCGGTTGGTGGTGGTGGTGGGCACCTCCCGGTCTGTGCATCGCCATCCTGGGCACCGGCCTGGCGCTGCTCAACTTTGGCATCGACGAGTTCGTCAACCCGAGGCTGCGGCTTGCCGGCGTCTCGGCGCGCGCGGCCAGAAAAGCGGGGGTGCGCCTCCGTCCAACCTTTGGCTTCACCCCCGTGCTGCGACGGACGACCGCTGGCGCGTCGGAGGTCACCGCCCAATGAAGGCACCCCTGCTCGAGATTCGCGGGCTGTGCGTCGACTACAGCTATGGCGAGGAGGCCGTGCACGCCGTCGTCGATTGTGACCTGACGCTGCGGCGGGGCGAGCTGCTCGGTCTGGCCGGCGAGAGTGGAAGCGGCAAGACCACGCTGGCCATGGCGGCGATCCGGTTGCTGCGCGCTCCCGCGGTGATCACGGCCGGCCAGGTTTTGTTTCACTCGATGCCCGACGCCGCGAACGCCGAGATCGGAACCGTCGACATCCTTTCGGCGGATCAGGAAACGCTGCGCGCCTTGCGCTGGTCCGAAATCTCGGTCGTGCTGCAGAGCGCGCTGAATGCCCTGAACCCGGTACTCACCATCAGCGAACAGTTCGATGACCTGCTCGTGGCGCACCGCTCGCACCTGAGTCGCAAGGAGCGCGAGGAGCGCGCGGCGCAACTGCTCGAGCTGGTGCGCCTCCGCCCGGATCGGCTGCGGAGTTATCCGCACGAGCTGTCCGGTGGGATGCGGCAGCGGGTCATGATCGCCCTGGCCCTGGCCCTCGAGCCCCAGGTGATGATCCTCGACGAGCCCACCACCGCGCTCGACGTGGTGACCCAGCGCGAGATCCTGCAAGAGCTGATCGGCCTCCGCGATCGGCTCGGGTTCGCGGCCATTTTCATCACCCACGACCTCTCGCTGCTCGTCGAGCTCGCGGACGAGATCGCCGTGATGTACGCCGGCAGATTGATGGAGCGAGCCCCGGCAGCTTCGCTCTTCCACGCGCCGCGCCTGCCCTACACCTACGGCCTGCTGCATTGCTTTCCACCGCTGCACGGAGCGCGCGCGCCCATGACCGGGATCCCGGGATCGCCCCCCGATCTGCGCCACCTCCCGCGTGGCTGCGCCTTTCATCCACGCTGTCCGTGGGCGATGCCGCGCTGCCGCCACGACGTTCCGACGCTGACGGCGCTGAGCGGGTCGACACGGGCGGTGGCGTGCTGGCTTCACGGGGACGGCGTCGCCGTCCCTGTCGAGTTGGCGCAACCGGATCCGGTGCAACGATGATCAACGCGAGCCCGACCACGGATCGCACTCATCCAGTGCTTGAAGGTCGCGGCCTCACGAAGTCGTTTTCGGTGAAAGCGGAGCACGGCATCCTGTCACGGCGCCGCCGGCTCCGCGCCGTTGAGGACGTCAGCGTCAGCCTGGCGGCGGGCAAGGTCACCGCGATCGTGGGCGAAAGCGGATCTGGAAAGACCACCGTGGCGCGGCTGCTGGCCAAGATCGTCAGACCCGATGCCGGCGAGATCTTCATCGACGGCCGGCTCTCGCCTTCCGGGCGGCCGCGCAACTATGCGGCCCAGGTGCAGATGGTATTCCAGGATCCGTTCGCGTCGTTGAACCCGCTGCATCGAGTCCGGTATCACCTGGCTCGGCCCCTGCTGATCCACCACCTGGCCAATGGCAACCTGGACGCCGCCGTGGCGGGCCTCCTGGGCCGCGTTGCGCTAGAGCCTCCGGACAAGTTCGTCTCCAGGTTTCCGGATGAGCTCTCGGGTGGGCAGCGCCAGCGGGTCGCCATCGCCCGGGCGCTTGCCGTCCGTCCCCGCGTGCTGCTGGCTGACGAGCCGGTCTCCATGCTCGACGTGTCGATCCGCCTGGGGGTGCTGAACCTGCTCGCCGACCTGCGCGACCGCGAGCAGCTGGCCATCCTTTATGTCACCCACGACATCGCCTCAGCCCGCTACCTGGCGGACACCATCCTCGTGATGTACGCCGGCAAGGTCGTGGAGACCGCGCCCAGCGTCAGCCTGACCGACAACCCGAAGCATCCGTATACGCAGCTCCTGGTCGCGGCGGCGCCGGATCCCGATCGCTCGCAGCCGCCAAGTCTGACCGCCGAAGGCGCGTCCCCCAACCGGCTCGTTCCGCTGGAGGGCTGCCCATTTCATCCGAGATGTGCATACGCGATGGATATTTGCCGGCGCCAGGCGCCCCCGACCGTCACCGTCGACACCGATCATTCCGCCGCCTGCTGGCTGCACCAAGCGAGGTGATCCAGATGGGTGTGTAGCAGCCGGCGCCAGCGATCGATTTCGATCAAGTAAATCAGTGGAGGGAGATGAAGCATTCATGAAGCGAAGAGTATTGACAGGGGCACTCGCCTCGTTGGCGCTGGTCCTGGCTGCCTGCGGGACGTCGCCTGCAAAGAGCACGGGCAAAGTCTTGATTGCGGAGCCGACCACGGGGGTGACGTTCTCTAAGGACTTCAACCCGTACGACAGCAACTCGGTGTCGGCGAGCATGGGGACGCGGAGCATCGTCAACGAACCGCTCGTCGAGTTCGACCAGCTCGATCCGACCGCCGCCGGTACGCATTTCTGGCTGGCTACTGGATACTCGTTCCAGAACAGCGGCAAGGATCTGGAGATCACGATCCGCGACAACGTGAAGTTCAACGATGGCTCGGCGTTTGGTCCGAGTGATGTCGCCGCTACCTTCAAGGCCATGGAGAACCCCAAGGCCAACACGCCGGGTGTTCCGGAGCAGGCGTCCGACCCCAGCATCTCGGGCAACAAGGTCACCCTGCACTTCAGCGCGCCCCAGTACACGAACCTGTGGGCGATCCTCGGCACCACCTATATCTTGAAGGCGTCCGTGGCGAACCAGCTCGCCCAGAATCCCAAGCTGACCATCACAAACCCGATCGGAACGGGCCCCTTCATGCTTGACAGCTACTCCAGCTCGTTGATCAAGTGGAAGCCCAATCCGAATTATTGGGGCGGAACACCGCCCGAATCCGAGATCGAGACGCCGTCGATCAGCACGAACGCCGCGGCCAGCGACGCGCTGGTGAGCGGCCAGCTCGACTGGGCCGGTAACGACATCCCCAACGTCTACGCCAACTTCGTCAATCTGAACCCGCAAACCAACCACGCGTGGTTCGCCTCAGGTAACACCGTTGTGCTCTTGTTCAACCTGAATCCTGGCAACGGCGGGGCCACCGGGATCAACGACGTCGCGGTGCGCAAGGCGGTCAGTTATGGCGTCGACCGCAACGCACTGAGTCTGCTTGGCGAATCCGGCTACGAGCAACCGGCATACTCCAGCAGCGGGCTCATCCTGCCCAACCAGAAGGCCTACCTGCCGAGTGACGGCAGCCTGTCGCACGATCTGACGGGGGCGCGAAATGTGCCCGATCCGGCAACCGCCACGTCGGAAAAGCTGCCGGCCGGGATGGACGTCTACGATATTTTGAAGAACGGCGGCTGGACGCCCCCGGCGAGCTCGCACCTGGACGCCGGCACCGGCACCTACAAGTCGGGCGGGAACTGCGACGGCAGCAACACCGCGAACTGTTGGACCAAGGGCGGCCAGATCATCAAGTTCTCGATCTACGACCCAGTCCCCTTCTCCGACTACTGGGAGAACGCGGCGCTGATGTCGCAAGAGCTGCAGGCGCTCGGCATGGACGTCACGACCAAGCCGGCGCAAGGCTATTCGGACTGGAACACCACGCTGACCTCCGACCCGGCGGGTTGGCAGACGGCCATCCACTGGGGCCAGGGCGGCAGCATTCCGTATACCCAATACGAGGACTGGCTGGACGGCTCGAGCGCGACGACGGCCGCGCACTATGAGGGCTATTCCAGCCCGGCCGCGCAGTCGGCATTGAGCACGTACGCAGCGACCGATCCCAGCAACACGTCGGCGCTTATGCCCGCAGTGCAGCAACTGGAGAAGATCATGGCCACCGACGTGCCCGAGGTACCGCTGCTTTACGGCGCGGACTGGAATGTCTACAGCAGCGCCAAGTACGACGGCTGGCCGAACCAGTCCCATCCGTACATGAATCCGACGCCTAGCGATCCCCAGATGCCGTACATCCTAATGCAGCTCCATGCCAATTCCGGACAGTAGCGTTCCGGAACGCGGTCGACCCGCCCATCACGTGGATGGGCGGGTCATCGCTCAGCTCAGCCTGGTGCAGAAGGTCCGACTCCTGACCGGCGCCGACGGCTGGACCCTGCACGGCGAACCGACGGTGGGACTGCGTTCCGTCGTCATGTCCGATGGTCCGGCCGGCGTGCGCGGGCGCCGATTCGATCGCGACAATCCATCGTCGTCGCTGCCCTGCCCGGTCGCACTTGCCGCCACCTGGGATGTGGCTCTGGTGGAGCAGACGACCCGGGCGCTGGGGGAGGAGGCGCGCGCCAGGGGCGTCGACGTCCTCCTCGCTCCAACCGTGAACCTCGTGCGCACCCCGCTCAGCGGTAGGGGCTTCGAATGCTTCTCAGAGGATCCGCTGCTGACCGCCCGGATGGCAGTGGCCTATGTCCGCGGGCTGCAGGCGGTCGGGGTGGCGGCGACCGCCAAGCATTTCGTGGCCAATGACTCGGAAACCGACCGGCGGAACTACGATGCCCGGGTCGCCGAGTCGGTGCTGCGGGAGCTCTACCTGGCGCCGTTCGAGGCCTGCGTGCTCGAGGCGGACGTGGCGCTGGTGATGGCGGCCTACAACTCGGTCAACGGAGCGCCGATGACGGCGAACGCCGAGCTGGTGCGCGGCCTGCTCAAGGACGAGTGGGGATTCAAGGGTGTCGTCGTTTCGGATTGGTCGGCCACCAAGACCACCGGACCGAGCGCCCGGGCGGGACTCGACCTGGTGATGCCCGGGCCGGGCGGTCCGTGGGGCGACCACCTGCTGACGGCGGTGCGCACCGGGCTCGTCTCCGAAGCCGAGATCGACGACAAAGTCGTGCGGCTTCTGCATCTCGCCGGCTGGCTGGGCGCGATCGGCAATGGCCACCTGCCGTCACAAGAATCCTCGCCCTCGCGCGTCGATCCCACGCTGCTGCGCGAGCTCACGGCACGCTCGTTCGTGCTGCTTCGCAATCACAGGAATCTCCTGCCGCTCACAACGAGCGGCGTTCGACGGGTGGCCGTGATCGGCCCGAATGCCGTGGCGCCGCAAAAACAGGGCGGCGGCAGCGTGCGGGTGTTCCCTGTCGTCCGCCCGGGCATCATCGACTCGCTGCGGGGTGCGCTCGGAAACGAGGCGAAGGTCAGCCTTTATCAAGGCTGTCTCACCTGGGCGACGATTCCTGCCCCGACCGACGGAAGCCTGATCGATCCGGTGAGCGGGGAACCAGGCGTGCGCGTCGAGGTCAGAAATGCGAGCGGTGCGACCGTGTCTGATGCGTACCTCCCCAGCAGCGCGGTCACGTGGTGGGATGGCCTTCCCGACGCGGTCAACCGTCCGGGGACGGAAGTCGTGATGCGGGCGAACTACCACCCGAAAACCGACGGGGGGTATGTCGTGGGCGCGGCCGGCATCGGTTTGCTGCGCGTGATTGTCGACGGCGTGCGGGCAACCGAGGCGATCACGCTGCCTCCCCGCGATACCGTGGAGGCGCTGTCGCGTCCCCCCGAAGTGCGGGTGCCGGTTCGACTCGAGGCCGGGCGCAAGGTCGAGTTGCGCTTCGAGCATTACCCCGACGTCAGAGGTCGAGAGGGCTTCGTCACCATGCGACTGGGTATCGCCCCCGAGCCGGACGAGGATCGGCTCATGGCCGAAGCGGTCGAGGCCGCCCGCAGCGCCGAGGTCGCGATTGTCATGGTCGGGTTGGCCGACGGCACCGAGAGCGAAGGCTACGACCGCGAAACGTTGGCGCTGCCGGGCCGGCAGGACGAGCTGGTTACGCGCATCGCCGCGGCGAATCCCAACACGATCGTGGTGGTCAACTCCGGCATGCCGGTGCTGATGCCATGGGCCGACGACGTGGCGGCCATCCTCCAGGTCTGGTATCCCGGGCAGGCGTTCGGTGAGGCGCTCGCCGACGTGCTCACTGGCGCCGCCGAACCCGGCGGCCGCCTCCCGGTCACGCTGCCCCGCGCCGAAGCCGATTCGCCGGTGCTGCGCGCCCACCCGCAAGCGGGCGAGGTGGTCTACGCCGAGGGTCTGCTGGTCGGGTACCGCGGCTATGACCGAAAGGGATCGACGCCGCTCTACTGCTTCGGGCACGGCCTCGGATATACCGACTGGACCTACGAGTCACTAACGCCCGCGACCGTATCGATCTCCGCCGATGATGCGCTATCCGTCGCGGTGAAGCTTCGCAACGCCGGCGAGCGCGCGGGTCGCGAGGTGGTGCAGCTCTATCTCGAAGGACCCGACGATGACGCCAGCCGGCCCCTGCGCTCCCTCGCCGGCTTCGCGCTGGTTCACGCTGAGCCCGGACAGACGGTCGAGGCACGGGTGACGGTGCCTCCGCGAACGTTTGCGCGATTCGACGCGCAATTGGGAGAATGGACGGCGCATCCCGGGACGTATCGGCTGCATGCCGGTCGATCGTCGCGGGACCTGAAGCTGGCAGCAGAGATCACGGTAGGGAGGAGATGAGCATGCCGAGATTGTTTTTCCGTTGGCTTGGACCGATCGTCGCGTCGGTGGTGCTTGCGGCCACGAGTTCAACGGGCCTCGCGACCAGCGCGATGGCCGACAACGGCTCTGCGCCGCAGGGCTTTGGACCCAACGTGGTCGTCTTCGATCCGAGCATGCCGACGAGTCAGATCCAGGCGACCGTTGATGCCATCGCGAGCAAGCAGCTCTCCAACCAGTTCGGCACCGAGCGATATGCGCTGCTGTTCAAGCCGGGAACTTACGGCTCGAAAACGAAACCGCTCAACTTCCAGCTGGGCTATTACACCAGCGTCGCGGGTCTCGGTCTCTCACCCGGCGACGTCGTCATCAACGGCTCGATCGATGTCTACAACCAGTGTGTGCCGGGGTTCTGCGTGGCGCTGAACAACTTCTGGCGCTCCCTCTCGAACCTGACAATCAACGTGACAAAGCCCGCAGGCTGCCGGTCTCGCGAATTCTGGGCCGTCTCGCAAGCCGCCCCGATGCGGCGGGTGCACATCAAGGGCGAGACGACGTTGATGGACTACTGCACCGGCCCGTCATACGCCAGCGGTGGGTTCATCGCCGATTCCGCCTTCGACGGACTCATCGTCAACGGTTCACAGCAGCAGTGGATCACCAGGAATAGCAAGCTCGATGGCCAGGCCAACGGCTGGACCAACGGCGTCTGGAATCAGGTCTTCTCGGGCGTCGTCGGCGCGCCGGCCCAGTGCTTCCCCGCCCAGAAATCCTGCGGCCCATACACCACGCTGCCGACCAGCCCGGTGACTCGCGAAGCGCCGTTCCTCTACGTGGACGCGGCAGGCAAGTACAACGTGTTCGTTCCGGCGGTGCAGCACGACTCGGCCGGCACAACCTGGAGCGGCAGCGGGCAGACGCCCGGCACATCGATCCCGCTCGACCGATTCTTCGTCGCCCGCCCGGCTGATTCCGCGCTGACCATCAGCCAGCAGCTCGATCGCGGCAAGAATCTGATCCTGACCCCCGGCGTTTACGACCTCGACAAGACGCTTCATGTGGCACGTCCAGACACCATCGTGCTCGGCCTCGGTTTACCGACGCTGGTCCCCGAAGGCGGGATCGTTCCCATGAAGGTCACGGCGGGTCACGGCGTCGATCTGTCGGGGATGATTCTCGACGCGGGCCCGCAGAACTCGCCAACGCTGCTCCAGGTCGGCAACGACCGGGAGAGCGACAGCGGCGACCCCAGCGCCCTCCAGGATGTCTTCTTCCGGATCGGCGGAGCCACCCCGGGCAAGGCCGAGGCCAGCCTGGTCGTCAACAGTGACAACACGATCCTCGACGACGTCTGGGCCTGGCGTGCCGATCATGGCAACGGCGTCGGCTGGACGAGCAACACCGCCGACACCGGGGTGGTCGTTAACGGCGACAACGTCGCCGCCTATGGTCTATTCGTCGAGCACTATCAGAAGTACGACGTGATCTGGAATGGCAACCGGGGCACGGACGTCTTCTTCCAGAACGAGATGCCCTACGATCCGCCGAGTCAGGCGGCCTGGATGGAAACGCCTGGCGTCGACGGCTGGGCGGCACTTAAGGTAAACGACGGCGTCAGCCAATTCGCCGGCTACGGCATGGGGAGCTACAGCTTCTTCAACCAGGGAATCGACATCTTTGCCAAGCGCGCGTTCGAGGTCCCCACGACGCTGCCGGCGGGAAGCCTGCACGACCTGCTGACGATCTTCCTCGATCCCACGCACGGCAGCGGCGGCATCCTGCACGTGATCAACGAAACTGGAGGATCGTCGACCCAAGCCAACCCCGACACTCCGGTCACGGTCGTTTCGTACCCATGACACGCTAAAAGCCTCCTTCGCTCAACCATCAAGCTCCGTCTCCCGCGAGGCGGAGCTTGATGTACTTAGCGGCCGAGCTGGGACTTCTGGATCGAGGGGAGCTGGCGCATCACCGTAATCACCGCATTGCCCGCGTAGAAGGCGTCCCAAAGCGGATGACGTTTTTCGGCAAAGTCCTGGCTTGATGCCGAAGCGATCAGGCAGCCGCCGGCAAATGTCCGGGCGCGAAGGTTGATCATCCCATTGGCCGGCAACGGGTGGGACGCATCGTCCTCACGCATTTCCTTCGTATGCCGCTCGAGCGTGGCGAGGAAGACCTTGCTTGGCTGCTTCACGGGCTCATGGAATCCGGCGCCGATGATCCCGCCGCCGGTACTCCAGTAGAGGCTGGTTGTGCCATCGGCGATCACCACCAGTGTGGCAACGCCGCCTTCCATTCCCATCTCCATCAATCCCACGAATACCTGGGGGAATTGCGGCGACGGTTGCAGGCCGATCGTCGCCGGATCGAGCGTCAACGCTTGCTGACGGAGGCCGGCGTAGGGATTTGCAGGCTGGGCGGGTTTCGGTCGGACTCCGTCAAGCCATCCCATGGCGATTAGAGCATGCTACGAGGTCTGAAATCCCGCAAAATGGGTCCGATCGTGTTAGGAAGGCACAATTAGTCGATGAGGACGCCCGAGCGCGCCGGCGTCGTCGGCTCCGATCGGCTCACGTCGTGGCTGCTTGCAGGGGGTGTCGTTGGTCCGCTTCTCTTCATTGTCGTGTTTCTGATCGAGGGTGCGACTCGGCCGGGCTATAGCGTCTGGCGTAACTACGTGAGTGAGCTTGCCCTCAGCGATCAGGGCTGGGAGCAGATCGCCAACTTCATCATCTGTGGATCGCTGTGTATCGGCTTCGCATTTGGCCTGCGGCGAATCTGGCCGGACGGTCCGGCATCGCGCTGGGGACCGCTGCTAATTGGCTTGTTCGGACTGAGCTTGATCGTGGCGGGCGTGTTCGTGACGGACCCGGCCAGGAGCTATCCACCCGGTGCTCCGCTGACCGGGAGCCCCCAGACCTTTCACGGGACGGTGCACGGCGTCAACGCGCTGATCGCATTTCCGGCGCTCGCAGCGGCAATGTTCGTGATCGCCCGCCGCTTCGCCGCCCAGCCCGACCAGCGCGGCTGGGCTACGTTCTCGAGAGTCATCGGAGTGGTCTTCCTGCTGCTCTTTCCTATCGCCACCATCAGTGGGACGCTCGCCGAGCACAATGTGCTATCGGCGCCGACGGGCATCTTTCAGCGGGTGCAGATCATCCTCGGGTGGACCTGGTTGTCCCTCACCGCTTATCGGCTGCTGAGGGAGCAGGGCCGAACCCTTACCTGAAGATGACCGCCATGTTGTTGAAGTCCGCGAAGTTCGCCTCGAAGAGGGACTTACTCACCCAGTACTGACTGGCATCGAGCACGTCGTTCACTCGCACCTGCGTTGGTGAGACGCCGCTCAACGTGACCGAGTGCTCCGCGAGGGAATAGCGAACTGCTGTCCCATCCCACGCCGTCCAAGTGCCGAGCGGAACCCGGGCGAATCGCGTTTCGATCCAGATCTGAACCGGATGGCCGGCAGCGAGCTCAGCATAAATGGCTTCCGGCGCAAAGCCTTCGCCACCAATCGCATTCGGCATCCCGATGTTGCGGGCGAGCTCCAGGATCACCGGCCAGTACACCCCATACCCGGTTGGCGTCCAGTCGCTGCCGTTGACGTAGCCGACGAAATTCGTGTACGGATTGCCCCAGCGCGCAACGGTGTGATTGGCGTTCATCACCGGTAGGCGGGTGTCCGCGTTCTCTTGAGCGAACAGCGTTGGCTGGCTGACGTAATGGCCGTAGTAGGCCAGGCCCTGTTGCAGCGCCGCCGTCTCACAGTCGAGAACCATCGACTGCTGGATGACGGGCACCGGGATGGTGACGGTCGTTGGCAGCGGCGCGGCAGTCGCGGTTGCCGCTGGAGTAGGGGAGGGAGTCGCGGAAGGCGTCGCAGCTGCGGACCGCCTCCCCGACCCTCCCCGCAAGGGGGAGGGTGGTGATGCCGCGGCGGCGCTCACGTTGTCGAGCAGTTGCTCACCGAGGCTGCGGCTCAGGAGACCCGCGGCCACAAGGCCGCCCCCGACGGTAAGAAATTGCCGCCTACTTGGAATTGCGACTGGCACGGTCCTCAGGCTGTGCTTATGAATCTTTCAGAAACGTGACGCAAATCGTCACGGTATCGCAAGGTTGTGAAACCGACCATGAAGACATCCAAAACGAGATCCACGAGGTGAAACATCATGGTCGCGCAGGAACTGTTCGACAACCATTCAGCGGCTGAGCCCGCTGAGGCGGCGCCCACGCCACCGGCCAGCCCGCCACCAAAGAATCGGATGCGCGGGCGGTTGGCCGCGGGTATCCTGGCGGTCGCACTCGCGAGTGGCGCCGGCTCTGGGGCACTGACGGCGACGCTGCTCAGCCACAACACGCCGACCGCCGCAGCCACGACGCCATCGACCGGATCCTCAACCACGGCGGTGTCCAGCCGGAGCGCGACCACCGCCGAGGCGGTCTACAAGCAGGTATCGCCTGGCGTGGTGACGATCAATACGGTGGTGACCGGCCGATTCGGTGCGACCGGCCAGGGCACCGGGTCGGGCATCGTCCTCGACACCAGGGGCGACATCCTGACGAACAACCATGTCGTGGCCGGCGCCCAGCAGATCACGGTGACCTTCAGCGATGGCAAGACCGTGAACGCCACCGTGGTCGGAACGAACTCGGCGAATGACCTGGCCGTGATCCGGGTATCGACCTCCGCGTCCGAGCTTCACCCGGTCACGCTGGGAAATTCGGACAGCGTCCAGGTGGGCGATAGCGCCTACGCCATCGGTTCGCCATTCGGTCTCTCGGGCTCGCTCACCGAGGGCATCGTCTCGAACCTCCACCAGCGCGGATCGGCGTCCAGCGGCAGCAGCCTCAGCAACCTGATCCAGACGGATGCGGCGATCAATCCCGGCAACTCCGGGGGGCCGCTGGTCAATCCCCAGGGCGAAGTGATCGGCATCAACAACGCGATCGAGAGCCCGGTCGATGCCAACGTTGGGGTCGGCTTCGCCATCCCGATCAACCAGGTCAAGCAGTTGCTCTCGTCGCTCGAGGGAGGGTCCAACGTATGAGAGGCCGCCTGCTCCTGGTTCGTGACGGACTCGAAGGCGCTGCACCGTGGATCGCCCAGCTGCTGATCGCCGCCGACCTCAACGTGCTCACCGTGTCGCGCGCGGCGCTGGCCGACCAGGCACCCGCCGACGCGGTACTGATTCGGATTCGAGATCGAAACCCGGTGAGCACCTGCTGGCAGCTGCATCGGGAGGGCCACCGATCCGTCGTGGCGATTTCGCCGGCCGCGAGTAGCCAGGAATGCATCCGGCTGCTCAACGCCGGCGCCGACTACTACCTCGATGCCTGGCTGCCGGCCGCCGAGCTGGTGGCTCGCATCCGGGTGGTGCTTCGATTCGCGAACTGGCTCGATCGGCGAACCGTGCCGTTGGCGACGTCACCGTCGGCGGAAACAGTGACGGGCCCAGCGGCGTAACGGTTTTGAAAGGTTGCATCTTCGATGCTCCAGAAAGTGATCAACCATCACCCAGGGAGGTGAGAAATCGATGAGTAACGTTGCGTGGCTCGCGCAGAACCGCACTGCCCCGCTACTGATCGCCGGGGCCCTCGCATTCGGCGGTGGTCTGGGCAGCTTCGCTGTGGCGCACGCCGCGACCGCCTCTCCATCGGCGAGTCCAGCGCCGTCGGGGTCGGCTAGCCCGGGCAGTTCACCAGGCTCATCCGGATCGACGCATGACTGCCCGAACATGGGTGGCTCGGGCACATCGAACTCGCCGAGCATCTAAGTGAGCGGGAATGGCAGCTGCTGCCATTCCCATTCTTCACCTTAAGGCGATTTGCCCCCGGTCATCCCGCCGTCGACGATGAACCCCTTTTCCTTGAGTCTCACGCTTTGCGACTCACGCCGCGGCGGCGGCCCGACCGGTCCGGTCGTTCTGACTCCTTGAGTTCCGGAAGAGGGTGGCGTGCGGTGTCCATCTCGGCCCAGGGGTCGGCCCGGCGGCGCAGCCAATCCCAGACATTTCGAATCGTGACGCCATCCGGACGGAGATCGGCCTTCCCAACCGCTGACCACGGAACCGGCACGGCGATCGGGGCGCCGCGACGGGCGCGCACCGCGTAGGCGGCGACGGCCGTTTGTGCATAGGCGTTTCGATTGACGTCGAGGAAGAGCCGGCCCTCGCGTTTTTGCTTGATGAATTCCGTCGTCAGATGATCGGGATCGCTGGCCGCCAGCCGCTGCGCGACGTAATCAGCGAACAGGTGCGCTTCCTCGAAGGTCGGACCCACGATCATCGGCACGACGACATGCAAGCCGCGCGAGCCCGTGGTCTTGACGAAGGACGTCAGCCCCAATTCGGAAAGGAGGCCCTTGAGCTTCAGCGCTGTCGACCGAACCAGACTGAAGTCCTCATCCGACGGATCGAGGTCGAAGATGATCTGGTCGGGCTGGTCGAGGGCGGGATTGCGCGACTGCCACACATGCGCAGTCACCATGTTGTAATTCGCGAGGTAAAGAAGGGTGGCGGCGTCGCTGATCAGCGCATGGGTAACCGTGCCGCCTTGACGGCGGCCCACGGTCACCCGCTGAATCCACTTCGGAAACGAGTCCGGCACGTTCTTCTGCTGGATCAAGATCCCGCCGATCCCGTCCGGGTAGCGGTTCATGTGCAGGGGACGATCGCGAACCTGCGGCAGCATCCGGTCGGCGATGCGCAGATAGTAGTCGGCCAGGTCGCCTTTGGTGATGCCATCGTCGGGAAAGAGCACCTTGTCAGGGTGCGTGATGGTGATGGAGTGGCCGTCAACGACCGGCATCGAGGTCAGTCGTCGGTCCGTCCGCATGGGACCACGCCTCCTCTTCCGGGATGCCCGCACCCTCGAGAGTGGCGGCGACGAAGTCCTGTTCAGGGAGCGCGCCGACGAAGGCCGCCCGCCGATTGATCACGGTGTGCGGCACGCCCCGGACCCGGAATTGGTTGGAGAGCTGGGGGAATTCATTGGCCTCGACGTTGAGGGCGCGCACTTGCGGGGAGGCCAGTGCCATCCGGTTTGCGAGGCTAACTGCCCGCGGACAGTATGGTCAGGTGGGTGTCGCAAAAACCAGCACCTCGACGGGCTCGGTCAGTTTCCCGAGCCCCTTGAGGCTGGCTTCGGTCAGGCCGTGCTCGGCGCGGGAGACGCGCTCCACCGCATCGATGAGGGCCGGAAACTCGGTGCCGGTCGGCAGGCCCTGAAAACGGATGCGGCTGTCGTCGCCGTTGGCGCTGATGGCCATGGTGGGAACATCGACCACGCCGTCGATTTCAGCTCGGCCCGGGTCCTGGGTGATGTCGACGACGTCGACCGCGACCTTTTCCGGAGAGACCTCCTGCAAGAGTTCGGCCATCTGCCTCGCGTCCTCGCACGTCGGGCATCCCATTCCGGCGGGCAGGATCAATCGGGACGAGCCTGGCTTGGTGTAGACAGTGACATGGACGGGACCCGTCAGCGTGGTCTTGAAACGCTCTTCGAGCTGCTTTCGGACATCGTCGGGGATGAGGCTCATAGCAGTTCGCGGAGCTGCGCCGGCGTGATGTTGGACCCAGTGAGAACGAGCGCCACCTGCTTTCCCGCCAGTTGGCTCTTGAGCTGCAGGGCGGCGGCGAGCGGCGCTGCGCCAGCGGGCTCAGCCAGGTTGCGGGTGGTCTCGATCATCAGGCGTACGGCCTGGCGCAGCTCGCTGTCCGGTACCAGGACGAAGTCATCGAGCATGTCCCACAGGATTCGCTGCGGCAGCTCGAAGGCCGTCCGGGTGGCCAGCCCTTCGGCAATCGTGCCCATCCGATCGCTGACCAAGCGGCGCTCTTTCCACGATCGGTAGGCCGCCGGCGCCTCGGCCGACTGCACGCCGATGACGCGGATGTTCGGATTCATGGCCTTGGCCGCGATGCAGGTTCCCGATGCGCCGCTCCCGCCACCAATTGGCACGATGATGACCTCGACGCCCGGTTGGGCTTCGATAATCTCGAGCGCCTCGGTCGCGACGCCGGCGATCAGGTCGGGCTCGTTGCCGGAATGGATGTACCGATATCCATGCTCGAGCGCCAATCGCTCGGCGTGTTCCCGGGCATCGTCGAAATCCTTGCCATTCGTCAGAACCTCGGCGCCGAGACCTCGGATCGACTTGACCTTCACGGGGTTGGCGTTCTCCGGCACACAGATGACCGCTCGAATACCGAAGAGCTGCGAGGCGTAGGCGATCGACTGACCGTGGTTGCCGGTCGACGCCGTGATCACCCCCTGTTTTCGCTCGGCCTCGGGCAGCTGGGCGACCAGGTTGACGCCGCCGCGCACCTTGAAGGCGCAGATGGGTTGGTGGTTCTCGTGTTTGACCCAGGTCAGTGTGCCAACCAGCTCGTCGAGTGCCGGATAGCGGTACAGCGAGGTTGGTTTGAGGTAGGGTCGGATCCGGTCGCGGGCGCTCAGGACATCATTGAAGCTGGGCGCGACCAGTGTTGGCGCAGTGTCGGCCATCAGGCCAAGGATAGTTGAGTCAGCGCCTAGCTATGCGTTGCCTCGACCAGCTGCTTGATCCGGCTCTGACCATCGGTGACCTGGCGATCAATCGTCCGCTGGACAAACCCTGCCAGCAATTGGGGACCGGCGTGATCGGTGGCAATGAATCGATAGACGTCAGCAGGCGGTTTTCGGATCGCTGTCTGTTTGCGCACGTCGAACCTCACGGCCGCGGGAGCGTCAGCCGGTCGGGTGGTCCTGGATCGTCCCGCGCAACGGGATTTCTGGCAAGAAGAAGATGATGACCAGGCCGACGGCCGTCAGGACCGTGGCCAGCAGGAAGGCTCGGCTCGTCCCGATCGCCAGGCTATCGCGGACGGCGCCCAGAACCTGCTTGGCGACCGCCGGCGGCAGCTTGCCGAACGCGTCGGTCAATCCCTGGCTCTGTCC